>JAZNNW010000020.1:0-29842 GCA_045580485.1 Candidatus Avilachnospira sp.
GAACCAGTCCATCCTGGTTCACAACCTCAAGCACAAGGACAGCCCCAAGGAACTGCTCACCGAGGAAATGGTGGAACTGCTCACCGTTCCGGCTGACCTGGCAACCTATAAATCTGCCATTATGGAGGCTCTGCTCAAGGGAACCAAGCGTAATGTCGAAAGCGAGGCAGACGCAAAAAACGCAGTGGTCGAGTAAGTGACGACGAGTTATTTACTCGACTTTTATATTACGGCATCGGCCAACTCCACCTGTCCTGGGACGAGTTTTGGCTGATGCCGTTTGGTTTACTCCTCGACCTTTGGGAGTGCCATAAACAGTACAACGGTATCTCCAAACCGAAACGGGAGATGTTCATTGATGACATTGTCCCAGACGGAATCTAAAGGAAAGGCGGTGGTGTAATGGCAGATAATTTCGGTCTGAAGATCGGTCTTGAGGGCGAGAAGGAGTTCAAAAAGGCTCTGACGGAGATCAACCAGTCTTTCAAGGTTCTGGGTTCCGAAATGAAGTTGGTGGAGTCCCAATTCTCCAAGAATGACGGTTCTGCCGAAGCCCTCGCCGCAAGGCATAAGGTGCTGACCGAGCAGGTCGAAGCCCAACGCAAAAAGGTCGAGATGCTGAAACAGGCTCTCGCCAATGCCGCCGAGTCCTTTGGTGAGAATGACCGCCGTACCCAGGCATGGCAGATCCAACTGAACAATGCCCAAGCCGCCCTGAACGGCATGGAACGTGAACTGTCGGATAATGAAGAGGCTATGGACCGGCTCGGCAAGGAGATGGATGACACCGGTGACTCTGCCGATGACCTGGAAGAGGAACTGGATGATGCCGGAGATGCCGCCGATGACAGCGAAGGCAAATTCTCCAAGCTGGGCGGCACTCTGAAAACTGTCGGTGTGGCAATGGGCGCTTGTGTCGCCGCTGCCGCTGCCGCCGCAGTATCCCTGGGCAAGGCTGTCATTGAAGCCTACGGCGAATACGAACAGCTTGTGGGCGGTGTCGACACCTTGTTCCAGGAGTCCTCCGGCAAACTGCAGGAATACGCTGCAAACGCATATAAAACGGCGGGTATGTCGGCAAACGACTATATGTCTACTGTCACATCCTTCTCCGCATCCCTTATCCAGTCTCTGGGTGGTGATACGGAGGCCGCTGTCAAATATGCGGACATGGCAATCACCGACATGGCGGATAACGCCAATAAGATGGGTACGGATATCGGACTCATCCAGAACGCATACCAGGGCTTTGCCAAGCAGAACTATACCATGCTGGACAACCTCAAGCTGGGCTACGGCGGCACCAAGGAAGAAATGGAGCGTCTGCTTGCGGATGCAACTGCCATTTCCGGCATTGAGTATGACATCAGTTCCTATGCCGATGTAGTCGATGCAATCCATGTCATTCAGGAAAGCATGGGCGTTGCCGGTGCTACCGCTGCCGAGGCGGAACATACCATCGAGGGTTCTCTGAACTCCATGAAGGCGGCAGTCGCCAACCTGGTGGTAGGCTTCGGTGATGCGGATGCGGACATCGAGCAGCTCTGCAATAATGTGGTAGATGCATTCCAGGATGTACTGACCAACATTACTCCCATTATCGAAAACATCATCTCGGCACTGCCTACGGCGCTGAACGCTCTGCTTGAAACCGTGGTCGAACTGCTGCCCACCTTACTGGAAACGGTGGTGGATCTGTTCTCCCAGGTGCTGAATACGCTACTGACGCTGTTGCCGGAACTGATCCCCGTGGTCATCCAGGCAGTCCTCACCATCGTAAACACGCTGATTGAAAATCTGCCTCTGTTGGTGGAGGCGGCAATCCAAATCGTAATGTCCCTGGTTCAGGGTATTGCCCAGGCTCTGCCGACTTTGATACCCACAGCGGTGCAAGCGGTCATTACCATTGTGCAGAGCCTCATCGACAGCCTGCCCATGATACTGGATGCGGCGCTACAGCTGATCACCGGTCTTGCCGATGGTCTGCTTGCCGCCATTCCTGTGCTGATTGCGGCCTTGCCGGAAATCATCCTCAGTATCATCAATTTCATCCTGGATGCTATTCCGCAGATTATCGAGACAGGCATTCAGCTGCTGACTTCTTTGGTGGCAGCTCTGCCTGAAATCATTACCGCAATCGTGGAGGCTATTCCGCAAATCATCAGCGGTATCATCGAGGCGGTGCTGAGTGCGATTCCTCAAATCATCCAGGCGGGTATTGACCTGTTGATTTCTCTCATTAAGGCTCTGCCTCAGATCATCACCACCATCGTATCGGCAATCCCGGACATCATCTCCGGCATCGTCAATGCGGTCATCAGCAATATCCCTCTGATCGTTCAGGCGGGTATCGACCTGCTGACCTCGCTGATTAAAAATCTGCCGACCATCATCGTGGAAATCGTAAAGGCTGTACCTCAGATCATTTCCGGCTTGGTCAGCGCCCTGGGTAAGGGTGTCAGCCAACTTGCAGAAGTGGGCGGCAACCTGGTCAAGGGCTTGTGGCAGGGCATCCAGTCCCTGGCATCCTGGCTCTGGAACAAGGTTTCCGGGTGGATTTCTTCTATTTGGGATGGCATCTGCGACTTCTTCGGTATCCACAGTCCCTCTGACGAGATGGCTTGGATTGGTGAGATGTTGGTAAAGGGTCTGTCCGGCTCTATTGATGCCAACGGTGGCGAAGCGGTCAAGGCTGCGGAAGCTATGAGCGCCGACATCAACGATGTGATGCACGGTCTTGCCAAAGATATGGAAACGGCTCTGCCTACCGACTTCAATGTGGATGGTAATGTCCACGGCACCGTCAGCGGTGGTATCGCAGACTCTGCAAAGGTCAGCGGTCTTCAGCTGGTGCTGAACATTACCAATTTCAACAACTATACCAATGAAGATATCCATCAGCTGACCAATGAAATCATGGTCACAGCGGGACAATTTGCGAAACGGAAAGGGGTGGTTTTTGCGTGAATTATTTTGAGTATAAGGGCATTCGCTCCTCGGATATGGGGCTTCGCATTGAGAGCAAAAATGTATTCTCCGGCCCGGAATATGAGGTGGACTTCCTGTCCATCCCTGGCCGTGACGGGGATCTGATTTCCGGCAGCGGTCGGTTTCCCAATGTGCAGGTGACCTATTCCGTATTCGTTCCGGCAAAGACCATCTCTGAACTGTCTGCAAAGATTACGGCAATCAAGGCTTGGCTCTATTCCGGGCTGAACAGCTATCACACGCTGTCCGACACCTACGATACCGAGTTTACCCGCAGAGCAGTCTTTGCCGGAAGATTGGATATTGAGGATGAACTCAACCGCATCGGCATATTTACAGTCAGCTTTTCCTGTCAGCCCTTCCGCTATGCCGTGGATGGGCAGACGGAAATGGCTATGGCCAGCGGTGGCATCATCAACAATCCGTACCCCTTTGTCAGTAAGCCTATACTGACTTTTACAGGCACCGGCAAGGGAACGCTCACCATTCAGTCCGAAGACTCCAATGCGACCTGGTCTTTCACGGATGTGGACGGACTGACCATCGATTCCGAGCAGATGCTCTGCTACAGCGGGACCGAATCAAGGAACGACACCGTTTCGGGAGATGGCTTCCCGCTGTTGCATCCCGGTGAAAACACCATTGCTTTCACGGGTGGCATTACAGCGGTCGCAGTTCTTCCGAGGTGGTGTAGCCTATGATCCCTGTTCTTTACAAAGCAAATGCGACTGATTTTACCACTTTCGGCATTGGTGTTCTCAAGGACTGTACATCCTGCGAGGTCACCGAAGAGCGAAACGGCGCATACGAATGCGTCCTGAAATATCCCATCACCGGCGCTCTCTACAAGGAAATCTGTACGGAGCGTTTGGTGAAGGCAAAACCCAATGATACCTCTAAAGACCAGGTGTTCCGCATTTACCGCATTTCCACACCCATCAACGGGCAAATCACGGTCTATGCCCAGCACCTCAGTTATGACCTATTGGGTATTGCCGCCCTGCAATGGACGGCAGAGTCCATTTCTCCGGCACTGGCTATGGAGCGTGTGTTCCAGAATACAGCCACAGCCCACAACTTCACCTGCCAGACCGACTATTCGGCAGCAAAGGCATTCTCGGTGGCAAAGCCTCAGAGTGTCCGAGCCTGCCTGGGCGGTGTGGCAGGTTCTTTTCTGGACTTGTGGGGCGGCGAGTACGAATGGGATAACTTCCATGTCATTCATCACCAGGGGCGAGGTCAGCACACAGGGGTTGTCATTGAATATGGCAAAAATCTCACGGATTTGGAGCATGACAATGAGAACACCGATGTGTATACCGACCTTCTGCCGTATGCCATCGTGACGGCAGAGGACGGCACAGAAACGGCGGTCACGCTGCCGGAGGTGCTTCTGCCGATTAGCGATACCACTCTGGCACAGAGAAAGACCCTCATCCGTGATTTTACCGAGTATTTCGATGAGGAAAACCCAGTCTCTGTGGATGGTCTCCGCGCCTATGCCAATAACTATCTGAAAAACAACCCGCTCGGCATTCCGACCCCTACGCTGACCGTTGCTTTTGAACCGCTGTGGAAACAGCCGGACTATGCCGCCGTGTTGGAGCGTGTGTCCCTTTGCGACACCGTCACCATCCGGCACAGCGTGTTAGGGATTACTGCGAAAGCAAAAGTCATAACAACGGTGTATGACACCCTGGCAGAGAAGTATATTTCCATCTCCCTTGGTTCTGCAAAGGCGAACCTTCTGAACAATGTGTCCGCAGCTGAAGCCGCAGCTGAGGATGCCGCTGCCAAGGTCGACCGTTTCCCGGTGCTGATGAACTCGGCAATCAAAAATGCTACCGGGCTTATCACCGGGCAGACTGGCGGCTATGTGGTCATCCACACCGACTCTGATTCCGGGCAGCCCTATGAACTGCTGATCCTGGACGCTCCGTCCATTGAAGAGGCGGTCAATGTATGGCGGTGGAATGTGGGCGGTTTGGGCTTCAGCAGCAACGGTTACAACGGTCCCTATGAAACGGCTATCACCGCAGACGGACAGATTGTGGCGGACTTCATCACCTCTGGCTCTTTGGTGGCAAACATCATCAAGGCGGGTGTTATCCAGTCCCAGGACGGTTCGTCCTATTGGGATTTGGAGACCGGCGAGGTTGTACTCCGTGCTTATGCGACCACAGAGACGGTGGAGCAGGTTTCCGACCGCATCACCACCATTGAGGAGCAGAAGATGTACCGACTGGTCATCTCATCCTCCAACGGTAACATCTTCAAAAACGGCAATATCCAAACCACGCTGTATGCCACGGTATTCTCCTGGGATGAGAACATCACCGACACCCTGGATGACAACCAGTTCATTTGGACGAGAGTATCGGATGATACGGAGGCAGACGCCGCGTGGAACGCAGACCACTTCGGTGGCAGTAAATCCATCGAAATCACATCCGATGATGTCGAGGTTAGGGCAACCTTCTTCTGCGACCTCATCGACACCACTACAAGAAACAGTCTTCTGGGCTGAATTTAAGGAGGATTTCTCATGAGTAAAGCACAAGGTCAGTTTACGATTATTGACTACAATGACGCCCTAACCCTCACAGGGTATATCGGCTCCAATCTGGCAAAGACCCAGATGTATAACCCCGACAACGATACCTACACGCCAGACTGGTCTGACACCAACCTGGTTCTGACTCCCAGCCTGTACGTTATCGGCACCACCACCGATCAGATCACTTCATCCAATGTAACTTCGGTCAAGTGGTATATCGGCAGTTCCACGACCGCCATCACCACTTCCGGCAACTACGCACTCTCCGGCACCAAGAGCCACATCCTCACCATCAAGGGTAATGTTATGTCTGGCCTTCCCGGCATCGACTACCGCTGCGTGATCACCTACAAGGACGATTCCACCGGTTTGTCCATTACCCATCCGCTGACCATTTCTTTCAGCAGAGTGGTCAATGGCTCTGGCATTACGGATCTGCTGGTGGCGACCCCCAGCGGTAATGTGTTCAAGAACAGCGAAGTGGCCACGCTGACGGCAACTGCCGAACTGTGGCGTGGCAGTACCGTGGATACCACCAATGTGACTTACGCCTGGGCCATCATGGACAGCTCTGTAACTTCCACCAGTTCCAGTGGTTATGATGCCGCCTTCGGCACCGGTTGGCGCAAGCTGACCGATACCACAGGTATGTACACCGGAACCACCACGGCAACCATTACGGTCTATGCCGCTGCCGTTGACAGCTACGCAGTATTCAAGTGCGTGGCTACTGACTCCGATACAACTTCCAGCACTTACAACTCCACCTTCTCCGATGTTGCCACCTTCATCGACAACTCTGACCCCATCCAGGTGGTCATTACTTCCACGGGTGGCGATGTCTTTAAGAACGGGGAAGGTTCCACGGTGTTGACCGCTGTGGTATACCAGGCAGGTGCGGAGATCGATTCCGAGGGCAACGGTACTTATACCTGGACGAAGTATGACAAGGACGGTGCTATCGACACTTCTTGGGGTACTTCCGGCAGCAAGACCGGCAAGACCCTTTCCGTGTCCAATACCGATGTTGATACCAAGGCTACCTTTATGTGCGTAGTCACTCTCTAAGGAGGTGTTCTCATGCGGGCGGTCGCACAATTTACCATTACCAATATCTGCGATGTGGTCACTTCTGATACCGCCCCGGAGAACCCTTATGTGGGTCAGCTGTGGGTGAACACCGCAACGGTCCCGCCGGAAACAATGGTGTGGGACGGTCTTGGCTGGGTTGTCCAGAACAATCTGGAAGAACTCCGTGAGACCGTCTCCACCCATACCACCCGGTTCGGTGAGTTCCAAAGTTCCATTGATGGCATGAACAGCTATGTTTCCAGTCTGACGGAAACGGTGCAGACTTTGGAGGGAGAACATTCCGGGACACAGGAAACGGTGTTGGAAATGCAGTCCCAGGTATCCGAACTGCAACACTCGGTGGACGGCTTATCGGTCACGATGCAGGAGCAGTTCGCAGGCGGTATCAACTACATCAAAAATTCTGCCGGTCTGAACGGCATTACCGATGACTGGACAGTTACGGGAACTGTCTCCACGGACTCCTCCACGGATGTGCAGAGCAATACCACCTCTGACTCCTGTTTTGTCCTTGGGGACACTTCCACGCTGACCCAGGTCATTACTGGCGTTGTTCCCGGTGCATACACCATTTCCGTCCGAGCCAAGAAAACGGGTGCAAGCTACACCTCGTATTTTTACGCGCAATACAACGGCAATAAATATGCGTACCTGTTCAACACCACCGATACCTTTGGCTGGACTGAGTTTTCTGCGGTCATTCCCGATGTAGTGGACGGCACGATTACCATCTATGCCTACAATCGTCTGGCATCTCTGTATGTGTCGGATATCATCCTGGCAGAAGGTGCAGCGGTTCACAAGTGGACCCCCGCGCCCAATGAGATTTACACCACCGAGGTAAAAATCGACCGCCGTGGCATCGAGGTTTCCAATGAGGATTCCGGGCAGCGGACGGTCATCACGAACCAGGAGTTCTCCGGCTACTACAACGAAGAGAAAATCTTCACCCTGAACAAGGATGAAACCATCACCAAGAAAACCACCGTGGACGGCGAACTGACGGTGGGCAAAACCAAGTTCGTCCCGATGCCCACAGCATCCGAGGGACTGAACATCGTAATTCTGGACTAAGGAGGTAAGGCTATGGCTCTTTCCGGCTCTTTTTATAAATACCCGGTCGACAACTTCGGTCTTTACTGTACCTGGTCTGCGACCCAGAGCGTAACGGGCAACTACTCCGATGTTACGCTCAATGTATATCTGAAATACTACACGCTGTCCGTTGGCTCCCGTTCCGACTCCACCGTTTCCATCAATGGCGTGTCCGAAACCTACACGGCCCCGGCAATCAGTGATACCTCGGCAGACTACGATCTGACCTTGCTGAAAACCTATACCGTGCGTGTGTACCACAACTCCAACGGTACAAAAACGGGTGTGGCGCTGTCTGCGTACTGGCGGTTCTCCGGCACGTATTCCGGCACGTCCATTACCTCCATCACCGCATCTACCACTATTGACCTGGATGCCATTGACAGAACCGCGCCTACGGTCACTTGTTCTGTTTCTGATATCACGGCGAACAGCTTCAAGATTTCCGCCACTTCTTCTGCCACTGTTGATGAATGGAGTTACAGTCTGGACGGTGGCATAACGGGTAATGAATTCTCGACCACCGCCAACACGACCGCAAGCACTACAGTCACTGGACTTTCTGCGAACACCACATATTACGTGCGTGTTGCGGCTCGAAAAAAGAGCAACCAGGTCTATGGTGAGACAAGTTCCGTTACGGTCAAAACCCTGGGCGGTGCGATTATCAACAGCTGTCCGACCATTACAGCGGATGCCACCACCTTGACCTTCAAGCCCAATGTAACGGTATATGATGCGTCCTACTCATATTATCTGTCTATTTGCAACGGCTCAACGGAGTATGTGGCACTCTCGGCAAGAACCTGGTCTGCTGGCACGGCTGACCGTACCATTACACTCTCTCAGACGGAACGGGCGGATCTGCTTGATGCGATGGCGAGCATCAAGTCCTTCACAGCCACCATCAAGGTGGTCACCATGAGCGGTTCAACGCAGATCGGTAGCACCTCTTCCTGCACCTGCACGGTGCAGACTACCAGTGCCAACTCAGCACCGACTATGACCTCCTTTTCCTATAAGGACAGTCGTTCCGCTACTTCTGCGCTGACGGGCAATGACCAGTTGTTCATCCAGACCTACTCGTATTTGTATGTCACGCCCGGTGTGGCTACAGCGAAAAACGGAGCGTCCATCGTTAAATATGCCGCCACCTGCAATGGCAAGACCTATTCCAATACCACCGGCGCAGCTCTAAACCTTTATGGTATTGCAAAATCTGGAACGGTGGATGTGGTGGTCACCGCTACGGACTCCCGTGGTTATACCGTCAGCGAAACACAGCAGGTAACGGTCATTCCGTATGCAAAGCCAAAGGTATCCGAAATTTCCCTGCGCCGAACCAACGATATCGAAGCAGAAATGCAGCTGATTTTTAACGGCAGCATTTCTTCTATTACCGTGGATGATACGGAGAAAAACAGCCTGCTTTATGTGGCATATCGCTACAAACTGACCAGTGAAACCAGTTATGGGTCCTACACCTATATCACCTCGGATGTGACCCAAAGCGGCACCAGCTTTTCCTATTCCAATCTGGAACTTTGCAGTCTGGATGCCAACTCGTCCTATGACTTCCATGTCTATATTCGAGACCAGCTGAACACACTGTCGGCGCTTAGTTTGTACTTCACCGTTCCCCAGGGTACACCTTTGGTAGCGCTCCGAAAGAAAATGGTGGGCATCAACACACCGACCCCGGACTCGGCACTCCATGTAGTGGGCGACGGTCATTTCGAGGGTGATGTCAATATTGAAGGTGATGTTCGCATCGAAGGAACGCTGACCCCAGATAACATCGATTATACCTTTGATAAACCATATTTCGGCCTCTGCGAAACTGCCGCCGATACCGCCGTCAAGGTGGTCACCTGTGATGAGTTTGTTCTTAAAAAAGGCACCCTGGTTGCTGTTCAGTTCACATATGAAAACTCAAATACAACGCCATCCTTAAACGTGAATGGTTCAGGCAGCATCGCAATATGCGGTGTGAACGGTTATTATATGTCCACTTATATGTGGAGAGCAAACCAGGTCGTTCAGTTCGTATACAACGGCACATGGTGGATTGTTCTGGACTGCCTTCCTGCAAGCACGTCCAATTATGGCATAACAAAGCTATCCAACAGCGTCACCTCCACCAGTGCTTCACTTGCAGCAACACCTTATGCTGTTAAATTGGCGTATGACCGCTGCTCCTGGGACAGCATCTCTCTAACCAATGCTCTGGCCATTGCTTACGGTGGCACGGGTGCGACTACGGCGGCAGCGGCTCGGACGAACCTGGGTATTACCTGCACCTCGCTTTACAGCGGAACGCTGACTACAGGTAGTACCACCTTCAATTATGGCTCCTACAAGGGCTATGTCATTGTAGGTCAGCCTTCTTCGACTTCTGCCCGCGTCAGCCTTTTCATCCCGAAGGGACAAATCACAACATCGGCTGTGACCTACCAGGTGGCAGACGAAACCAATTATTACACCTTCAACCTCTCGTATTCCAGCACCACGGTTACACTTGCCTATAAGGGCAGGAGTAGTTCCGGGCAGATTATCCGGGTTTGGGGTGTGAACTAAGGAGGGCTTATGAAAGCTTTATTGGATGAACAGGGCTTCATTACCAGTTATGCTCTTGTGGGTGATTTGGTAGATGGCATCGAACTGCCTGACCCAGAGGATATTGTCCACTTTGAGGAGCATTTCGCCGCATACAAGGTGCGTGATGGTGCTGCGGCCTTTGACAACGAACAGAACGAAGCACTCCAAACCGAGGCAAAGAAGGCTGAGTTTCGACTGCGCCGTGAAACGGAATGCTTTTCTGTTATCAACCGAGGGCAGCTTTGGTATGAGGGGGTCTCCATCACCCAACTGCTGGAACTGCGCCAATGGTACAAAGCGTGGCTCAATGTCACGGAAACAATGGTCGTGCCGGAGAAACCGACATGGCTGGAATAAGGAATTTGGGCATCCGCAAGGGTGCCTATTTTCATATAAAAAATATGAATTTCAGGAGGACAGAACAATGGATCTCACCACCCTGGCGGCAACGATCACTGCTCTTGGCGTCGTTTTCGGCGCAATCTTTGCCGTCCACAAATGGTTCTTGAAACAGGAAAAGCAGGACAAGGACATCAAGGCCATTAAGGAAGAGCAGACAGTTCTGACCCAGGGCATTCTTGCTTGCCTTCAGGGTCTGCACGAGCAGGGCTGCAATGGCCCCGTCACCGCCGCGATTGAGCGGATCGAAACCCATCTCAACAAGCAGGCTCACAAATAAAGGAGGATTTTATTATGTACGACTTTTTTGAAGTAACCGCCATTCCCGCACTGGCAGCCATCGTGTACACCATCATCGACATCGCAAAGACCGCTATGGGCGGTGACGACAAGTTCAAGCGTTTTATTCCGCTGATTGCCTGCGTTCTGGGTGCAATCTGCGGTGTGGTCGCATTCTACTTTGTTCCCGGCACTATGGGGACGGAGAATATCCTCGTTGCTATCGTTCTCGGTGCTGCAAGCGGTCTGTCTGCCACTGGTACCAACCAGGTGGTCAAGCAGCTCTCCGCAGGTACTACGACCAAGAAGGAGGTAACTGATAATGAATCTGCGTAAGTTGATTCTGACCGAAAATGCCTGCTATAAGGCAGGCCGCAAAATTACCGTCAAAGGTATCATGGTCCACTCCACCGGTGCCAATAACCCGAACCTCAAGCGTTATGTAGGCCCCGATGACGGTCTGCTCGGTGAGAACCAGTACGGAAATCACTGGAACACCTACCATCCCGGCGGCAGAGAGGTTTGCGTTCACGGCTTCATCGGAAAGCTGAAGGACGGCACTATCGCAACATACCAAACCCTTCCTTGGGATCACCGTGGTTGGCACGCCGGTGGTTCTGCAAACAACACCCATATCGGTTTTGAAATCTGTGAGGACGGTCTCGCTGATGGCACCTATTTTAAGAAGGTGTATCAGGAGGCCGTTGAACTTTGTGCGTATCTCTGTAAAGAGTACGGACTGAGTGAAAAGGATATCATCTGCCATTCCGAGGGCTATAAGCGTGGCATCGCATCCAATCACGGCGATGTCATGCACTGGTTCCCCAAACACGGCAAAAGCATGGATACCTTCCGTGCTGATGTAAAGGTGCTGCTTGCTGGCGAAACGGACTCTGCTCCGGCAGAAAAACCGCAGGATACCACTTCCGTGGAAAAGACCATCTGGGATTATCTTTACGGCAAGATCGGAAACGCCTATGGCACCGCAGGTTTGATGGGCAATCTTTACGCTGAGTCCAGTCTCAAACCTACCAATTTGCAGAACACCTACGAAAAGAAACTGGGCTACACCGATGCAGCCTATACAGAGGCTGTGGACAACGGCTCCTATGACAACTTCGTGAAGGACTCTGCTGGGTACGGTCTGGCACAATGGACATACTGGTCTCGCAAACAGGCTCTCTTGGAGTTTTCCAAGTGCCAGGGCAAATCCATTGGTGACCTTTCTATGCAGCTTGACTTCATTTGGAAGGAACTGACCGAAAACTACAAGGGTGTTCTCGACGCCCTGAAGTCGGCCACTTCCGTTACGGAAGCATCCGCCGCTGTGCTGACAAAGTACGAGCGTCCTGCTGACCAGGGAGAGGCTGTCCAGGCAAAACGCGCGGCTTACGGTCAGACCTACTATGACCGTTACGCTACCATCGAATACCCCGAAAAACTGACCTCGGGTTATTATCGGGTGCGTAAGACCTGGAAGGACAGCAAGTCTCAGGTTGGTGCATATCGTGTTCTGAAGAATGCAAAGGCTGCAGCTGACAAGCATCCTGGCACTTTCGTTTTCACCAATGACGGTGTTGCCATCTACCCAGAAAAGGCTGCGGAGACATACCGCATCCACACCGTGGTCAAGGGTGATACCCTCTGGGATATCGCAAAGGCATACCTGGGCAATGGGTCCCGTTACCCAGAAATCAAGACCCTCAATAATCTGACTTCCAACGTCATCTACAGCGGCTGGAAGCTGAAGATCCCAAACTAAGCACGAAGCCCATCGAGCCATTCCGGTTCGGTGGGCTTTTTGTGTTTTGGGCAGAAAAGTTTCTGCTGTTTCCGCCAAAACGGGCTGCTCGTTTCCATTTGGCACTGAGGAGATACCACCTCAGAAGGAGGACCCGCTATGACGGATTTACAGAAAAAGCAAATTATGGCCATGCGTCAGCAGAACGCCACCTATGCGACCATATCCGATGCCTTGGGCATCCCGCAAAGCACGATAAAGACCTATTGCCGGAAGATCGGCTTGATGGGTGATCGCACTCCGAGAAAGCCTGTCTGCAAAAACTGCGGCGGTGAACTGACCAACACCCCAGGAGCAAGACCCCGGCTCTTCTGCTCCGACCACTGCAAACAGACCTGGTGGAACAAGCATCGCAGAGAGCGTGTCAGCACAAAAATTCTTCCGCACATCTGCCTTACGTGCGGAAAAACTTTTGCGGACTACGGTGGAGCAAAACGAAAATACTGCTCTCAGGAGTGCTACAGAGAAAGGGGTGTGCGTGATGGACAGAAAGGTTTTTGAGTCCCTGTTGGGTTATAAGTCGGCAATGGCCCAGGCTCGGCTTATGCGGTCAAAAGGGCTTATTTCTGCTGAAGAATACACCAAAATAGAAACAAAAATGTGCGAGAATTATGGTATCAATTTCGGCAGTTTATATCGAGATATTGACTGGATAAATACCCCCTTTGACGGTAATATGGACACTGAAAAGGAGGTGGTATGATGCCAAAGACTGTAACAAAAATCAATTTTCTGCCCAAGTTGGAAAGCAAGAAAAAGGTCGCAGCCTACGCTCGTGTGTCGTCCGGCAAGGATGCAATGCTCCATTCCTTGTCGGCACAGGTCAGCTACTATAACGCTCTGATCCAACGCGAGGACGGATGGCAGTTTGTCGGTGTATATGCTGACGAAGCTATCACAGGCACTAAAGAAGACCGTGCTGACTTCCAAAGGCTGATTGCTGACTGCCGAGCCGGAAAAGTTGATTTGATAATTACTAAGTCCATCTCCCGCTTTGCCCGCAATACGGTGACGCTCCTTGAAACCGTCCGTATGCTGAAAGCGTTAGGGGTGGACATTTATTTTGAGGAGCAGAACATTCACACAATGAGCGCCGACGGCGAATTGATGCTGACCATCCTTGCATCCTACGCACAGGAGGAAAGCCGATCTGCAAGTGAAAATCAGAAGTGGCGCATCAAAAAGAACTTCGAGGAAGGGCTGCCTTGGAACGGGGTCATCCTTGGATACCGCCTAATCAAAGGCAGATATGAAATCGTGCCGGAGGAGGCGGCAATCGTACAGCGGATTTTTGCAGAATACCTTGGTGGCGCCGGAGTTTCCTTGATTGCCAAGCATCTGGACGCTGATGGCATAAAGACCCGCCGAGGCGAACGATGGCATCCGAACACGCTACAGAAGATGCTGCGGAACTACAATTACACAGGAAACCTCATCCTGCAGAAAACCTTCCGTGAGAACCACATCACCAAAAAGACCATCATCAATGAGGGGCAGCTACCCAAATACCACGCAGAGGGGACCCACGAAGCCATCATTGATATGGACACCTTCATGGCAGTTCAAATGGAGATTGAGCGCCGTGTCAAGCAGTACGCGCCCAAGACTTCTACCATCAATCGTTACCCCTACAGCGGAAAAATCGTCTGCGCCAAATGCGGTAAGTGCTACCGCAGAAAGACCACCAAAACGCAGATCGTTTGGATATGCGCAACATTCAACACCAGGGGAAAAGCATTCTGCTCTGCAAAGCAGATTCCAGAATCCACCCTGGATGCCTTAGTTGCTGAAATCCCCGGCGGCATGGGTGCTGTCGAAACCATAACTGCTGCCGACAATAACTCTCTCCACTTCTATTTGACGGACGGCACAACGCTGACACGTATTTGGAAAGATCGCTCCAGGGCAGAGTCCTGGACACCCGAAATGAGAGAAAAAGCAAGACAAAAAGCCCGGGAAAGGAGCCAAGCATAATGGCAAGACAGATAACGGTCATCCCTGCCACAAGGGATAAATTTACAGCATTGCCGACTGCCTCTATACAGAGACGGCGCGTTGCTGCCTACGCTCGTGTTTCTACTGACAGCGATGAGCAGTTCAGCAGCTATGAGGCACAGATTGATTATTACACCAATTACATCAAAAAGCGCGATGATTGGGAGTTCGTAAAGGTCTACACGGATGAGGGTATTTCCGGCTGTAACACCAAGCACCGTGACGGATTCAATGAAATGGTTGCAGATGCCCTTGCAGGCAAAATCGACCTCATTGTTACCAAGTCGGTCAGCCGTTTTGCTCGTAACACCGTGGACAGCCTCACCACAGTCCGAAAGCTGAAAGAGCATGGCGTGGAGGTTTTCTTCGAGAAGGAAAACATCTACACCTTTGACGGTAAAGGTGAACTTCTGATCACCATCATGTCGAGCCTTGCCCAGGAAGAGAGCCGGAGCATTTCCGAGAATGTCACCTGGGGTCAGAGGAAACGCTTTGCAGACGGAAAGGTCACGATGCCCTTTAAGCATTTCCTCGGCTACGACCGTGGCGAGGGTGGTGTTCCCGTTATCAACAAAAAAGAAGCCGAGGTTGTTCGGATGATTTACAGACTGTTCCTTGAGGGCAAAACTGCCGCAGGCATCTGTAAACACCTTATGAACCTGGGCATTCCCACACCCGGTGGCAAAACAAAATGGACACAGGGTACGGTGATGAGTATCCTTCAGAATGAGAAATATAAGGGGGATGCCTTATTACAGAAAAAGTTCACGGTGGATTTCCTCACTAAAAAGCAGAAGGTCAACGAGGGCGAAGTTCCCCAATACTATGTGGAAGGTAGCCATCCGGCAATAGTAACCGCTACGGACTTCGATGCCGTGCAGTATGAGATTGCCCGCCGACAGGGCCTGGGGCGCTCCTACAGCGGTTCGAGCATCTTTGCCAGCAAACTGATATGCGGTGACTGCGGTGGTTTTTACGGACAGAAGGTTTGGCACTCCACGGATGCATACCGCAGGGTCATTTGGAGATGCAACAGCAAATTCAAGGGTGAGGCAAAATGCGAAACACCGACCCTGGACACGGACACCATTCAGCAGATGTTCCTTGCCGCCTATAACCAACTGATGGCAAACCGGGACCAACTGCTGCGGGATTGCGAGACCATGAGAAAATTGGTGAATGATTGTCCCGCCCTGGATGCTGAAATCGATAGCCTGAACGAAGAAATCCAGGTGGTTGCCGGACTGGTTAGCCAGTGCATAAAGGAAAACGCTACCACGGAGCAGTCCCAAGATGAATACGCAAAGAAGTACAACAGGCTCGTCAAACGATACGAAAAAGCCACAGCTCGACTGAAGGTGGTGACGGAAGAACGAGAGAGCCGGATGCAGCGTGACCGTGAACTGCGGATATTCATTGGGTCAATAGAAAAACAGCCCCTTGTCCTCAATGCCTGGGATGAGAGATTGTGGATTGGCCTCTTGGACACAGCCACGGTAAACAGCAACAACAGCATAACCTTCCGATTCAAAAACGGAACGGAGATAACGATACAGGCATAACGCACGAACTCCTCACTGCTATGACGGCGGTGAGGAGTTTTTTGAGGCTTGATGCGCTACCCGTGAAAGTTTGTTTTTGTGCGGTGAGTTTGTTTTTTCTCCACATAGTTTGCACCCCCAAAACAAACTATCACAAACCAAAACCGACCGTATCACAATTATCAGATGTTGCCAACGAAGACACATCATTTCGATGTGTCTTTTTTTAATTACCCACACTTTTTTAATTTAAAGTGTGGGGACATTTTATGTATTTCAGTTATAATTTAAAAGAGGTGATAAAATGAAAGTGATTGCTTTTTTATTTATAGCGGTAACGGTTTTGTTTGCGTTTTGCGGCTGTGCTCAAAATGAAGAAGATCCGGGTCGTATCGTTTCTGTAAGCTTCAGCCGTACAAACGGATCGGTTTGGGGGCGGCAACTTATTATCAGCGCAGAAAAGGGTAAGGTATATTATCTGGCCTATTTCTCTGAAGAAGGCGGCGAGCTTACAGTAAAAGAAAACCTGCCGTTAAGCGAAGAGCAGTGGCAAAGACTAAGCTCTGCATCTATTTGTGCGGCAGAGAGCTTGGAACCCCTAAAACCTAACCATTTAAAAAATCTTATAAATAAGTTATTCCCTTCGGCGGTGGTTGACGGTGCTGATAATTACAGCTTTACGGTTGAATATGAAGATATAATAATTGAATACGACTGGCATAATAACGAACAGACATATAACCTTGTTTCGGTAATAGAAAGCATTGCAAACGAAACAGAATAAAAAAACTGCGGAATTGTTTCCGCAGTTTTTTTATTAATAAAGCTTTTCGTATATATCAAGAATGTCATCCTGGGTCATTTTTATAAATGACTGATTTAAAAGCCTTGTCTGGGTATGCATTACCGAATGAGCAAATTCCTTAAGCTCATCATGGGTGATACCGTATTCCTGAAGATGTTTTTTGGGTATAAGGTTGTTGAGCAGATTTTCAAGCTCATCGTAGACTCTGTCTTCGGTACAATCGAATATTCTGCAAAGTCGCTTGTTTAAAACCTCAAGAGCACCGCCTTGCTTTAATTCCATATACTTTTTTAATACTCCTGTAAATACCTCGTAGTTGGCTTCTCCGTGGGGAATATGGTGGGATCCGCCTATGGGATAGCTCAAGGCGTGAACTGCGCCGCAACCTGCATTGGAGAAGGCGATCCCGGCGTAATTGCTGGCAACAAGAAAGTCTTCCAAAAGCTCGGGGAGAATTTCTTTACCTTCCTTAACAAGGCGTTTATAGCCCGATAGTATTATTTCAATGGCGTGATGAGCAAAAAGATTTGAGTAGGTGGTCGCCTTTGGGGAAACCGAAGACTCTACTGCGTGAATAAGGGCGTCAATAGAGCTTGTGGCAAAAACGTAAAAGGGGAGTGACTGTAAAAGCTCGGGAATAAGCACAGCATGGTCTGCAAACATTTCCTCGCAGCCAAGGCCCATTTTAGTGTTTCTTGAAACAAGAGCAAGAATTGAAAGGTTGGTAACCTCACTTCCCGTACCGCAGGTGGTAGGGATAATTATAAGCTGACTTTCCTTTTGAGGCCGGACCTTTTTATCAAACAGGTCCACTAAAGGGAATACCTTCTTAAGTATAAGTATTTTTGCAATATCAATAACCGTGCCGCCGCCAATGGCAATAATGCGCTTATAGGTTTTGGTAAGATCCCTCATAATGGCTTCAACCATCTCATCTGAAGGTTCGCCTTTGCCGTATCTTTCCTGGAATAATACATCTGCACCGTTTAAACACTCATCAAAACCGGGATGAAGTATATATTCGTTGGTAAATACAAGGTCACCTTCGCCAATTTTGAACTCAGCGGCAAACTCTTTGCAGGTTTTAAAAGTGTGAATTTCAGGTCTTACAAAAAACTGTTTCATAGGAACGCTTCCTCCGTTAGATTTTATTTATAAATATTATATAAAGAAAATCGATTATTTGCAAGTGTGCATTTAATAAACCTGAATTTCAGACACAAAAATATTTATTGTTCTGTAAGTACGGAAGGGGAAATAAGAGTAAGTTCGGTATTGGGATAGTATTTTTGCAGAATTTCTTGGTAGGAAAAGCCCTCTTTAGCCATTTCGTTGGCTCCGTATTGGCTCATGCCAACTCCGTGTCCGTAGCCCTTTACGTGAAAAGTAATTTCTTCTTCCAGGATCTCGATTTCAAAATTGGCCGAGCGCAAGCCAAAGGCAAGGCGAATATCTTCACCGGTAAAGGCTTTCCCTGAGATATTAATTTCTTTTACCGAGCCCGCTGCGGTTTTTGAAACGTTACTAATAGCTATCTCGTTTTCATTAATGGAAAGTTTTTTTGAAAATTCATCTTTTGTTACGGTGGTTAACGTAAGAAATTCCGTAGCACTCAGATCGCAGGAGCTGTCAACACTGATCAGATAAGGCACGTTTTGGCCCCATATATCCTTAGCATTTTCGGTTTGTCCGGAGCTTATTGCGTGGAATACCGTATTTGCCGGCTTTTCATTATAGATTACCGTAACTCCCAGAACCTCGCTTACTGCTCCTTCTATTTTTTTATTGTAGGTCTCAAAGCTTTCCTTCCAGATTTCTTTTCTGCTTTTCTGGTCTATATAGGCTTTGCAATGTGAAGGATCGGTACAAAGCTGAGCACCTTGATGCTCAGGGAAATCGTTTGCATCGATCCTGTAAAGAGCATAAGAAAAGGCCGCGACAGCCTGGGCCTTTAAGGCTTCAGGTTCGTATAACGCAGGCATTTCTCCGCTTACAACAGAGCATAAATAATCAAAAAGTCCCACTTCAATGATCCGTCCGTTATGTAACAGCTTAATTTTTACGTTTTCATAGCGGGTAACGGAATCATTATCTGTTGCAACCTTTGATGGGTAAGGCAAAGCACCTATGCTTTTATATGATATCAGCAGAGGCAAAAGCGGCAATAGGGAAATAAGGATCATTATAATAATAATTTTTTTTAAAGTCATTAAATTTCACCTCGTAAAAAATATATGAACAACTTGTCCCTAATATGAAAAAAATATAAATTAAAGCCAAAAGCCTTTGCAAATCATAGCACTATGTGGTAAAATGATATAAGAAAAAATTTATTGGGAGAATTATAATGGAAAATAACGAAAATAAAATAATTCAAACCGAAGAACCTGTAATAGAGGAATCTAAAAAGGCGGAAAAAAAGAACCCGGAAATATTTAAAAGCCGTGTGCGTCTTTTCTTTATGACCTTCAGTGTTACTGTGCTTATTGGGTTTATTATAGGTATGGTAATGTTTATTACAGGCAATGAGCCCGGCAATGCAGATAAATTTTACGAAAAGGGAGTTGCTGCTGTTCAGGCGCAGAATTATGAAGAAGCTAAGGAATATTTACTTAAAGCTTTGGAAAAGGATTCCGAACACGTTGGCTCAAGAATAGCTCTTTGTGAAACATATGAAAATCTGGGTCTTTATGAAGAGGCTTACGATTTTGCAATTGAAAGTATAGAAAAATCCCCTGCAACTTACGAGTTTTACGGTATTGCTTCAAGAGCTTTGTGTTATCAGGGCAAAATGGCCGAAGCAAGAGAATTCCTTGCCGGCTGCACCAATAATTACGTGCTTCTTAAAATGGAAAACAGCAGACCTTCAAAAATCAGTTTTTCCTCTCAGCCCGGTACCTACGGTGAGAAAATCAGCCTTTCACTTTCATCCTCTTCCAATGCGGTTATTTATTATACGACCGACGGTTCTGAACCTAATCTTACTTCCAAAGTATTCTCTTCTCCTATTGAAATAACTGATAAATGCTCCATCCGTGCCTTTGCCATTTCCGAGACCGGCATTCTTACAGATGAACAGGCGGGAGATTTCAGAGTAAGAGATGAAAACGCTGTTTATAAATTTGTTGATGAGGCTGTAGAAAGTGTTGTACGTGATGCGTTAGGTATTTATGAGGAACTGACCTATAAGGATCTCGATGAGCTTGAAAGCTTCTCAAGCGAGAACAGCTCCGGCAAGATCACTACTTTGGCTGACTTTTCTGAATTTTTGAATCTTTCAAAGGTTGAGCTTTACGGTGATACTATCGCCGATTACAGCCCCCTGAACCAAGTGTCCAAGCTTAAATCCTTAACCGTTAACCGTGTTGAGCTCAGCGAGGATAATCTTAAGCAGATCGCAGGATGTGTGTCCCTGACGACCCTCGATCTTTCCGAGTGTTCTTTAACTTCAGTTGAGGCCCTTGCTCCTATGACCTCCCTTATGACTCTTACCTTAAACGATAATGACCTGGGAGGAGAAAACGGCTCCGCCGATAGCCTTGCCGCTTTAAAGGATGGTAAGATCACCAAGCTGGTTATTAAAAATAACGGAATTAAAACTCTTGGCGGTATCGGCGAAATAACCTCCTTAAGAAATCTTGACGTATCTGAAAATAACATTTCAGGGCTGAGCGATATAGGTAAGCTTAATAAGCTTGATACCCTTATTGCCAAGGATAATGCTATAGAATCCGCTTCCGGACTTTCCTTCCTTACTTCCCTAAGGACTCTTGATCTTTCCGGAAATGCCCTTACGGATATTACCGGTATCGCAAGCGCTAAGTCTGTCAGCTCACTGGATCTCTCCAATAATGCTATTGAGGATTTCTCTCCTCTTGGCGGTACAAACCTTAATTCTCTTACTGCAAGAAGCTGCGGTATTGAGGATATATCCAGCATTTGCAGGATCACCTCTTTAAGAAGCCTTGACGTTTCCGATAATAATATAAGCAGTCTTTCACCTGTAGCAGAACTTCCTTATATAAGTGAGCTTAACGCGGCAGACAACTATATTAATACTATTAAGACATTAAGGGGTGTTACCTCTCTTACCTCTCTTGATATTTCCGGTAACGACGTTGATCAGAACGAGGCTGCGCAGTTTAACTCTTTAAAAATTAATTGGGGTTAATTTTTTGCAAAACACTTGATTTTTAATAAAATAAGTGGTAATATAATACTAGCACAAGAAAGAGCAGGGCGTGAGCCCTGCTCTTCAATGTTGATTGGAGGAAATTATGTCTAAGATAAGCGATGCGGTATTGGAACTTTCTTTGCCTATAGCAGAAGAAATGGGCTTTGACGTGTATGATACCGAATATGTAAAAGAAGGCAGTGAAAACTACCTGAGGATCTATATTGATAAAGAAGAGGGTATTTCCTCTGACGATTGTGCTCTGTTTTCCAGAGCGATGGACCCTGTATTGGACGAGGCTGACCTTATAGATAACCATTATGTTTTTGAAGTATGCTCACCGGGTATTGAAAGAAGGCTCCGTCTTGAATGGCATTACGAACAGGCCATTGGAGAAAAAGTAAGGGTGAAATGCTTTAAGGCCGTAGAAGGCAAAAAGGAACATGTGGGAATACTCATATCCTACGGTCAAAGCCTTGTGTTGAATGACGGGCAGAATGATATTGAAATTGAAAAAGCAAACATAAGCATGTGCAGAATTGCATTTGATTTTTAAGGGAGGAACAGTCAAAATGAATAACAGCGAATTCTATGAGGCAATAACCCTCTTGGAAAAGGAAAAGGGCATTAAGAAGGAATACGTGCTCGAAAAAATTAAGGCAGCAATTACCGCCGCAGTTAAAAAGGAAAAAAACCTTGATATGCAGCCTGAAAATATTGATGCCGAATTTGATGAGGTTAAAAGAAAGGTGCGCTTCTTTGTAAGAAAGGATATAGTTGAGGTAGTTGAAGATCCTCTTACCCAGATATACGTTGAAGAAGCTAAGAAAATAAGCCGCAGATATAAGGTAGGCGACGTTGCCGAGGTTGAACTCGACACCAAGAATTTCGGCAGGATCGCTGCTAAGGTTGGCAAAAACGTTATTGTTCAGGGTATTAACGAAGCTGTTTACGGCTCTCTTGCTCAGGAGTTTACCGAAAAGCAGGGTGAGATCGTTACCGGTGTTGTAGAGAGAATCGATCTTAGAAATAAAGCCGCAGTTCTTTCTATCGGCAGATACGAAATGCTTCTGCCCGTAAGAGAAATGATACCCAGAGAGGTTATAAGAGAAGGCGCTTCCCTTAAGGTTTACGTTGCCGACGTTACCAAAAAAGAAAACGCCAAGGGTAAGGTTTATGATGAAATAACCCTTTCAAGAAAGCACCCCGGCCTTGTTCGCCGCTTATTTGAAATGGAGGTTCCCGAAATTGCCGACGGTACTGTGGAAGTAATGTCCGTTGCAAGAGAGGCAGGCTCCAGAACCAAAATTGCGGTTATGTCTAACGATGCCGACGTAGATCCCGTAGGCGCTTGCATAGGCCCTAAGAGAAGCAGAATTTCTGTTATTATAGATGAGATAAACGGCGAAAAGATAGATATTATTAAATACAATTCCGATCCTGCTCTGTTTGTTTCTGCCGCTTTATCTCCTGCAGTAGTTCTCAGCGCAGACGCAGATGAGAAGAAAAAAACCTGTTCAGTTATTGTAAGCGACGATCAGCTTTCCCTTGCTATCGGAAAGGAAGGTCAGAATGCCCGTCTTGCGGCTAAGCTTACAGGCTATAAGGTTGATATCCGCCCCCTTTCAGGCGCTATCGTAAAATAATTTTAGGGAGAGTGCTTTTATGAAGACACGCAAGATCCCAATGCGTATGTGTACCGGCTGTAATGAGTCTAAGCCTAAGGCTGAGCTTGTAAGGGTGGTAAGAAGTCCGCAAGGGGAAATAAGCATAGACCTGCAGGGTAAAAAGCCCGGCAGAGGCGCATACATTTGCAAAAGTGCCGAATGTCTTAAAAAGGCGCGTAAGCAAAAGCGCATAGAACGTTCTTTGGAAGTAACGATTTCCGAAGAGATGTATAATGCATTGGAAAGTGAGTTGTTAAGCCTTGAATAGCCCTTTTTTGTCAGCCCTGGGCCTTTGCAAAAAGGCCGGCGCTCTTGTAAGAGGCAGAGATGAGACCTTCAGCGCAGTATCCGCAGGGAAGATCAATACTGTGTTTATTGCCGTGGATATATCCGAAAGGTCAAAAAAAGAGGTTATAAATTCTCTTGGAAACGATATAAGCATTATCTCTTTAAAATATACTAAAGAACAACTGGGATATGCCGCAGGGGTAAAACCTATGGCTATTTTCTCGGTAGGAAATGACGGTCTTTTGAATCTACTTAAAAATAAGGCCGCACATGAGGAGGCAGATATATGAGTACAGTTTTAAAATATAAAATTTACGAATTCGGTAAAGATATAGGAGAGCAGTCTACTGCCGTAATGGAAGTAATGGAAAAGTACGGCGAAAAGCCTAAAAACCATATGGCCGCTCTTACAGATGATGACCTTAATATGCTTTTTGCTTACTATGCAAAAAATAAGGCACAGGAGAACTTTGATAAGTATGCCGAAATACTTAATTCTCCCAAAACCGCTCAGCCTGAAAAGGAAGAGAAAAAAGAAGCGCCTAAGAAGGAGGCTCCAAAGAAGGAAGCACCCAAGAAGAATGCTCCTAAAAAGGATTCACCTAAGGAAGCGCCCAAGCCTCAGCCTAAGGAAGCACCCAAGACCCAGGCAAAGGAAGCCCCCAAGGCTCAGCCTAAGTCCAATAAACCTCAGCCGAAGGAAGCTCCCAAGGCTAATAAGCCTGCAGAGCATAAGGTAAGCGATCCTAAGCCCTTCTCTGCCAAGAAGAAGGACGGTAGTCAGCGCCAGGAAAGAGGCATTGTTGAAAAGCGCATTGTTGACACCAAGGGTGTAAACGTTGACCTTTCCAAGTACGATCAGAAGCTTGAAGATCTTGCTCCGGAAAGAGCAAAGGATCTTGGCCGTCAGTTCCAGAAATTAAAGAAAGGCGGCGGTAAGTTCCAGAGAAGCAGAAAGGAAACAGAAGCAGAAAAGATCAAGCGCTTAGAAGCCGAAAGAGCAAAGCGCCCTCAGATTTCTGTTATTCTGCCTGAAAATATTGCGGTTAACGACCTTGCTGCAAAGCTTCATGCAACCAATGCCGAAGTAATTAAAAAGCTTATGAACCTTGGTGTTATGGCAACTGCCAACCAGGTAATCGATTACGATGCGGCTGCTCTTGTTGCTGAAGAGTTTGGCGCAAAGGTTACACAGGAAGTTGTTGTTACCATAGAAGAACAGCTTATTGACGAAAGCGAAGATACCGATGAAAACCTCGTTCCCCGTAACCCCGTTGTTGTTGTTATGGGCCATGTTGACCACGGTAAGACATCCCTGCTTGACGCTCTGCGTCATTCCAACGTTGTTTCCGGTGAAGCAGGCGGCATTACTCAGCATATAGGCGCTTACAAGGTTAACCTGAAAGGTCAGGATATTACCTTCCTTGATACCCCGGGTCATGAAGCATTTACCGCTATGCGTATGCGCGGCGCTCAGGCAACCGACGTTGCTATTCTGGTAGTTGCGGCTGACGACGGTATTATGCCCCAGACCATTGAGGCTATAAACCATGCAAAGGCTGCAGGTATTGAAATCGTTGTTGCTATCAATAAAATGGATAAGCCTACTGCAAATCCTGACAGAATCAAACAGCAGCTTACCGAATACGAGCTTATTCCCGAAGAATGGGGCGGCGACGTTATTTGCGTTCCCGTTTCTGCAATAAAGCGCGAAGGTCTTGATACCCTTCTTGAGTCCGTGCTTCTTGTTGCGGAAATGAAAGAGCTTAAGGCTAACCCCGAAAGAGCCGCTAAGGGTATTGTTATAGAAGCTAAGCTGGATAAGGGCAGAGGCCCCGTTGCTACAGTTCTTGTTCAGAACGGTACTCTCCATCACGGTGATACAATTATTGCAGGTACTTGTGTTGGCCGTGTAAGAGTTATGACCGACGATAAGGGCAGAGTTGTTAAAACAGCAGGTCCTTCCGATCCTGTTGAAATAGTAGGCCTCTCTGAAGTTCCCGATGCGGGTGATATTTTCCACGCAGTAGAGGACGAAAGAATGGCAAGAGAGCTTGTTGAACAAAGAAAGTTCAACGAGAAGGAAGAACAGTTTAAGGCTGCCAATGCAGTTTCCCTGGAGGATCTGTTCTCCCGTATTCAGGAAGGAACCGCAAAAGATCTTAATATTATTGTTAAGGCTGACGTTCGCGGCAGTGCCGAGGCCGTTAAGCAGTCCCTTGAAAAGCTTTCCAATGAGGAAGTTAAGGTCAACGTTATTCATATGGGTGTAGGCGGTATAAACGAATCCGATATTATGCTTGCTGCCGCTTCCAATGCGCTTGTTGTTGGCTTTAACGTTCGCCCCGATAATGCTGCTACCGATTCCGCTAACCGTAATAAGATCCAGATAAAGACCTACAGAATTATTTACGATTGCATAGAAGAGGTTGAAGCTGCTATGAAGGGTATGCTTGCTCCCAAGATCCAGGAAAGAATTACAGGCCATGCTCAGATCCGTCAGGTAATTAAAGTTTCCGGCGTTGGTTCTATTGCCGGCTGCTACGTAACCGACGGTAAGATCCAGCGCGGCTGCAGCGTTCGTCTTTTAAGAGATAATATTGTTATTTTTGAAGGCAACCTTGCTTCTCTTAAGAGATTTAAGGATGACGTTAAGGAAGTAAGCGAAGGCTACGAATGCGGTATGTCCATTGAAAAGTATAACGACATTAAAGAAAATGACGTTATTGAAGGCTTTGTAATGGACGAAGTAAAACCCGAATAAAGGTGAGTGTTTTAAATGGCAGGTCATAGACTTAACAGAATAAATGCCGATGCCCAGAAGGAGCTGGCTCAGATAATCCGCACTTTAAAGGATCCCCGTATTCCTTTAATGACAAGCGTTATGTCCGTCAGAGTAACCGAAGATCTTAAATTTGCAAAGGTGTATATTTCGGTTTTAGGCGAAGATCAGGCTAAGAAGGATTGCATAAAGGCATTAAAAACCGCGGCAGGCTATTGCCGCAGAGAGCTTGCAAAAAAGCTGGATCTAAGGAATACTCCTCAGCTTATTTTTGAGCTTGATGATTCCATTGAATACGGCACAAAAATCAATAACATATTAAAGCAGATAAGCAAGGAGGAGCAGGATGAGCAAGAAGATCAGTAAATCTGCCGCCGCCAGATTACTCCTTGAACAAAACAGAATTATGATAATCGGCCATGCCAACCCCGACGGCGATACTTTAGGCAGTTGTTTTGCCCTTTACCATGCTCTTTCTACCTTAGGTAAAAGAGTTTGCGTAGTAAATGCCGATAAAATAACACCTAAGTATTGCTTTCTTTCGGGCGGTAAGAGTATTCTTAAGCCTCAGTTTGAGCCCGATTTCATAGTTTCCGTGGACGTTGGCGCAACCAAGCTTTTCGGCGAACCTCTTATGAAGTATGCTGAAAGGGTGGATCTTAATATAGACCACCATCCCTCCAATCCCTGCTTCGGTAAATACAACGTTGTAGATGCAAAGGCAGCCGCTACCGGCGAAATCATGCTGGATATTATTCTTGCAATGAAAACCGATTTGAGCAGTGAAATTGCCAATGCGCTGTACACAGCGGTTTCAACCGATACCGCCTGCTTTATGCATAACAGCACAACCGCAACTACCCTGAAAAAAGCTGCAAAGCTTGTGGAAATGGGCGCAAACCTCCCTTACTTAAACGAGCATCTGTTCGTAAAAAAGTCCTGGGAACAGTTTGATCTTGAAAGTCGCGCAATAAAAAGTGTTCGCTTTTTCAGAAGAAAAACAATTGCGGTTATGGTTATTTCTCTTGATATGATGAACGAAACCGGCGCCGATACCGACGATACCGACGGTATTGCGACCCTGCCCAGAAAAATAGAGGGTGTGGACGTTGGTATTACAATGCGGGAAATAAAGCCTAACGTTTATAAAATATCCGCCCGTTCCGACGGTTCGGTCAATATGTCTGAGGTATGTCAGCGTTTAGGCGGCGGCGGTCACGTAAGAGCAGCAGGCTGTACCTTAGAGGGTAACGTTGATGAGCTGATTGAAAAAATCCTTGCCGAAATAAACGCAGAGTATGCGGCTTTAGAGGAGGCATAAATGGGTATTACAGGACTTATTGCCGTTAATAAAGAGCAAGGCCCTACTTCCCGTTACGTTACAGGCAAGGTATCCCGTATTTTAGGTACGAAGCAAGCGGGACATACCGGTACTTTAGACCCTTTGGCAACCGGCGTTTTGCCTGTAATGCTGGGACGCGCCTGTAAGCTTATTCAGTTTCTGCCGGATAAAAAGGAGTATATTGCTACCTTCAGGTTTGGTTTTTGCACCGATACAGGCGATATAACCGGCGCTGTTCTTGAAGAAAAAGCAAAGGTTCCTTCTTTAGAGGAAATAAATAGTGCCGTAGGCCTATTTAGCGGGGAAATAATGCAAAAGCCCCCTATGTATTCAGCATTAAAGAAAAACGGAGTTCCTCTTTATGAATATGCCCGAAAAAACATTCAGGTTGAAACAGCTCCCCGTAAGGTAAGAATAGACAGTATAGAGCTTTTAAGCTTTGAAGGCAATGAAGCAAAAATAAAGGTAGCTTGCGGAGGCGGGACTTATATTCGTACCCTTTGCGAAGATATTGCAAAGGAATGTTCCTGCCTTGCCGCAATGACCGCCCTTGAGCGTACTATGGATGCGGGTATACCCTTATCCCTTTGCGTAAGCCTTAATGAGCTTGAAAATAACAGCAACCCTCAAAGCCTTGTTATTGGGCCGGAAGAATTATTTTCCCATTTAGGTAAAGTGGAAATAGAAGACTCCGGTGTAAATTACTTTTGCAACGGCGGAGTAATTAATAAAGAAAGGCTTTCCTGTAAAGTTGGTAATGAACTTTTTAGCGTTTATAATAAGAAGAAAGAGTTCTTAGGCTTAGGAGCAGGAAAAAACGGCGCTTTAAAGGCGGTTTGGGTAAACATAAAGGAGTAAGCTATGGAGGTATATTATCCAAATGATAAATACAGCCCCGATAAACCTCTGGCTATAGCCTTAGGCAATTTTGACGGGGTGCATTTAGGCCATGCCGAGCTTATAAAGCAGGCGGTGGCCGCAAAGGCTTCAGGGCTTATACCTGCGGCGGTTATTTTTGAGACCGATCCTGAAAACTATCTTGCAGGAAGCTGCGTTTCTCCCCGTATTACAAATAATGAGGAGAAAGCCCAAATACTTGAGTCTATGGGCCTTGAAAAGGTTTTTTATATAAGCTTTCCAAATACCCGTAACCTTTCACCGGAAGAATTTTTAAATCTTCTTATAACTAATTACAACGCAAAGCTTCTGGTGTGCGGCTTCCATTACCGTTTCGGTAAACACGCCAAGGGTAACGCCGCTCTTCTGGAAAAGCTTTGTAAGGAAAACAATTTGGGTTTTGTTTGTGTTGAGCCTGTAATTAAAGATGAAATGGTTATAAGCTCAACCCTCATAAGAGGTTTTGTTGCTTCAGGGCAAATGGAAAAGGCTAAGTCCTTATTAGGGCGCCCCTTTTTTATTACAGGCAAGGTACTTCAAGGCAAACACTTAGGCCGTCAGCTTGGTTTTCCTACCATCAATCAGGCTATCGACCAATACGGTGTTGTTCCGCAAAGGGGAGTTTATATTACTCAGGTCACCTTAAACGGCAAAATTTTCGGTGGTGTTACAAACGTTGGTGTAAGGCCAACTGTGGAAAATACCCTTAGCTGCAACGTTGAAACCAACGTTTTAGGTATAGATGAGGATCTTTACGGAAAAACTGTAAAGGTGGAATTTATTAAAATGTTAAGAAAAGAGAAGAAATTTGCCTCCATTGAGGAACTGAAAAGTACGGTTCTGGCAGACAGAGAAAAAGCTATTAAATTCTTTGAAAAAACTATTTACAACTAAAAACAGTTGTGGTATAATAACTAAGTCCGTAAAGGCGCACGCTATGCTCGGTTGGGTGGAGTATGCCTGGTTTTCAGGAATTCCTGTTTCCCCCTGCTGTGCTTGGCCGTGAAATATTAAAAAGGAGGAACAAACAATGCTGGAGAAAGACGCTAAGCAGGCCATAATTGCCGCTCATAAGAGACATGATACCGATACAGGTTCTCCCGAAGTACAGATCGCTATTCTCACCGCTCGTATCAACGAGCTGACTGAGCATCTTAAGGTTCACAAGAAGGATGAGCATAGCCGTCGCGGTCTGCTGAAGATGGTCGGTAAGCGACGTAAGCTGCTTGTCTACCTGCAGAACAACGACATCGAGCGCTATCGTGCTATCGTTG
Source organism: Candidatus Avilachnospira sp. (assembly GCA_045580485.1). Lineage (GTDB taxonomy): Bacteria > Bacillota > Clostridia > Oscillospirales > Oscillospiraceae > Avoscillospira. Next base: position 29,575 of record JAZNNW010000020.1, read on the forward strand.
CAAAGCTTGGTCTTCGTAAGTAAAAAGTATGTCTATGGGGAGGTCTATACCTCCCCTGTGATATATACAGACTTTTTATCAAAAGCTGTGTAACCCCGTCGGCAACGCCGCCACAAATTATGTCCGACAGGGCATATTTCATTGCCCTGAAGTGCTCGTACGGGCGGCTCTTTTAGCAGTTGAACAGAATCGTAAACTTATTGCGGCGCTGTTCAAGTGCTTAAAGATACCGCCAAAACCAAAATGAAAAAATAAAAGAAAGGCGGAA
>JAZNNW010000021.1:0-22399 GCA_045580485.1 Candidatus Avilachnospira sp.
CTTTGGTCTGCCTGCGGAGCAGTATGCTGTGGACACCGGCAACCACCCCAACGGTTTTACCCAGAAGAACATCGAGACCTTCTCCGGTCAGCTGAAGGAGCTGGGCTTTGACTACGATTGGTCCAAGGTCTTGGCCACCTCTGACCCCGATTTCTACAAGTGGACCCAGTGGATCTTCAAGAAACTGTGGGAAGCAGGCTATGCCAAGCGCATCGAAATGCCCGTTAACTGGTGTGAGGAATTGGGTACCGTTTTGGCCAACGATGAAGTTATTGACGGCAAGTCTGAGCGCGGCGGCTATCCCGTTGTGAAGAAGATGATGATGCAGTGGGTTATTGACCAGCCTGCCTTTGCGGAAAAGCTGCTGGAAGGCCTGGATGAGATCGACTGGCCCGAATCTACTAAGGAGATCCAGCGCAACTGGATCGGCAAGTCCACCGGTGTGGAAGTGGACTTCAAGCTGGTGGGCGGCGGAGAATTCTCCATCTACACCACCTGTATCGAGACCATCTACGGCATCACCTTCATGGTGCTGGCCCCCGACGGCAAGATTACCGAGACCCTTCTGGACCGTGTGGAAAACCGGGAGGAAGTGGAAGCTTACATCGCTGAGGCTGCCAAGAAGAGCGAGATCGACCGTACCGATGCCAGCAAGACCAAGACCGGCTGCTGCCTGAAGGGCGTCTACGCCATCAACCCTGTCAACGGCCGGGAAGTGCCTGTGTTCATCGGCGACTTCGTTCTGGGCAACTACGGCACCGGCGCCGTTATGGCTGTTCCCAGCCACGACCAGCGTGACTTTGAATATGCCATTGCTCATAAGATTCCCATGCTGCAAGTCATCGAGGGCAGAGATGTCTCTGAATGTGCCTTCGAAAAGCAGGATTATCTGGGCAAGGGTTGCAAACTGATCAACTCCGAAGAATTCACCGGCATGACCGTGGAGGAGGCCAAGGAGGCCATCACCTGCAAGCTGGAGAACATGGGCGTAGCCAGAAGAAAGATCAACTATCACTTCCGTGAGTGGATCTTCGCCCGTCAGCGCTACTGGGGCGAGCCTGTTCCCTGTGTCTACACCGAGGATGGAGAGACCGTCTTCCTTCCCGATGAAGAGCTGCCTCTGGTTCTGCCTGTGCTGGAAGATTACAAGGGTCGGGGCGGCAAGGCTCCTCTGGAAAATGCCGAGGAGTGGAAGCACTATGACCGGAACGGCATCAAGGGTCTCCGTGAGACCTCCACTATGCCCGGTTCCGCCGGTTCTTCCTGGTATTTCATGCGTTACATCGATCCCAAGAATGACAAGCAGTTCTGCGATCCCAAGCTGCTGGAGCACTGGCTGCCTGTTGACCTGTATGTGGGCGGTCCCGAGCATGCGGTCGGTCATCTGATCTACTCCCGTATCTGGAACCGGTTCCTCTACGATCAGGGTCTGTGCCCTGTGAAGGAACCCTTTAAGAAGCTGGTCCATCAGGGTATGATTCTTGGTGAAAACGGCATCAAGATGGGTAAGCGCTTCCCCGAATTCGTGGTCAATCCCAGCGATATCGTCCGGGAATACGGCGCCGATACCCTGCGCCTGTATGAAATGTTCATGGGTCCTCTGGAGGTGTCCAAGCCCTGGTCTGCCACCGGTGTTGCCGGTGCCAAGAAGTTCCTGAACCGCGTGTGGAACTTCTTTACAGAGGCAGAGAACATCACCGATGCCGATGATGGCAAGCTGACCAAGATATATCATCAGACCGTCAAAAAGGTCACTTCCGACTTTGAGGTTCTGGGCTTCAACACCGCCATCGCTCAGATGATGACCTTCGTCAACGAGGTCTATAAGAACGGCACCTGCCCCAGAGAATTTGCCGAGGGCTTCATCAAGATGCTCTCCTGCATCGCACCTCATATCGGTGAGGAGATCTGGCAGGTTCTGGGTCATGACAAGACCATCGCTTACGAATCCTGGCCTACCTACGATGAGGCCAAGTGCAAGGAAAGCGAGATCAACATCGCTGTGCAGATCAACGGCAAGATGCGTGGCACCGTGCTGATGGCCGCCGATCTGGACGATGAGACCGTGGTGGCCAATGTGGTGGCCGATGAAAAAATCGCCAAGTCTCTGGAAAAGCAGGGCGGCGAGATTCGCAAGACCATCGTGGTCAAAAATAAGCTGGTAAATCTCATTGTAAAATAAAAAAGGCTTGACAAAACGACAGTAAATCACTATAATTGTTTTTGCTGTTAAATCAGCCCTGAAAGTACCCAGGATCTAGCCGGGTACATCGGAGGGAGGGAAATCAACCATGTCTGAAGTTCATGTTAAGGAAAATGAATCTCTGGAATCCGCTCTGAAGCGATTCAAGCGTTCCTGCGCCAAGGCCGGCGTTATTCAGGAAGTTAAGCGCAGAGAGCATTATGTGAGCCCCAGCCTGAAGCGTAAGCAGAAGTCTGAAGCTGCCCGTAAGAACAAAAAGAAGTTCTATTAATTCCCTCTCTGTTCCATGAAACATAAAACACCGCAGACTGTGTCTGCGGTGTTTTTGTGTTCTTACGGAGAAATCCACCCCAGAAAGCCTGCATCCATGGCCCATTGACGCTTTTGTTCCAGCGTTTCGTCGGTGTCAAACAGAATGACCTGCCCCGGCTCATGGACATAGCGGCAGCCCAAGGCCTCGGAATAAAATCCTTCTGCGTCCGGTTTTTCCACCGGTTGTCCCTGTCCGTCGGGGCAGGGGAGGGAAAACGCCATGGAAAGCCGTTCCGTCAGCAGCCAGCAGCGTCCGGGTGCGACTTCTGCAGCCTGCCTGAATCGCTGCCGCAGATTACCGCCGGAGATGGAGGAGGAAATCAGAATACCTGCCTTTGGCAGGATATCCCGCCACTGCTCCGGCACCAGCAGCTTTTCGCCAAACTCTTTTTCCAGAACTGTCAACGGTACTTCTGCCGTCCTGTCCTGCCAGTTTGCAGCCAGATAATCTGCACCACGCAGCTGCCCCACAGGCACTGGCTCAGGGGCATATAAACAGGAAAAACACTGGCCTGCAGCATCATAAATGGTTCTTACCACCAATGGACATTTCACCGTCCTTGTGTTATACTTATAACAACTATATGGCAAAGTAGGTTTTCCTATGTCTTTTTCTTTGATACCCCGTATTGTAACGGATAAACTAACAGATATTACCCCTCAGATGCTCCATGATCTTGGAATTGAGTTTCTGATGCTGGATTTTGATAATACCATTGTCCCTTATACCACCGAGACGCCCTTGTACGAAACAGGACAATGGTTGAAAGAAATGCAGACTTCCCTCAAAGGAATCTGTGTGGTCTCCAACAGCAAGAAAAGCCGTGTGCCGGAGTTCTGTGAGGCAAGGGGCATTCCCTGTGTTACCCACGCAAAGAAACCCTTTTCCAAAGGAATCCGGGAGTGCTGTGACCGCTTCGGTCTGGATGTTCACAAGACCGCTTTGGTGGGCGATCAGATCTATACCGATGTGCTGGGCGCCAACTGCGCCGGAGCCGTGTCCATTCTGGTGAAGCCCATCCACCTGCACAACATCTGGCTGACCATGCGCCACTGGCTGGAGCTGCCCTTTATCGCCATTGGCAAAAGGAGAATGAAATGAACAATCTGCAAAAGCTGCAAAGTCTTTTGACCGATGCAGATGCCCTGCTGCTGACCTCTCAGGTCAACAGACACTACGCCGCCGGCTACGATGTGGCGGAGGGCGTCGCTGTCATCGGAAGGGAGCAGTGTTGGTATTTTACCGACAGCCGTTATATCGAGGCAGCGCAGAACCATCTTTCCGGTTTTATTGTGGAAGAAGTGAACCGGGAGCATAAGTATTCTGCCCGAATCAATGCAGCATTGGAAGTGCTGGGTGCGAAAACCCTTGGTATCGAGGAAGAATATCTGACCCACGGAGAGTTTCTCCGTTATGAGAAATCTTTGAATGCAGAACTCCTGCCCATGCAGGCGGACATTTCTTCCTTCCGCCAGACGAAAGAGCCTTGGGAAGTGGAGAAGATGCGCCGGGCCCAGGAGATCACGGACAAGACCTTTTCGGAGCTGATTTCTCTCATCCGACCCGGTATGACGGAAAAGGAACTGGCGGCAGAGCTGATCCATCTGCTTTACCGAAACGGCGCCGATGCCCTGTCCTTTCCGCCCATTGTCGTCTCCGGTCCCAATACCAGTCTGCCCCATGGTGTGCCCGGTGAACGGAAGCTGCAATACGGCGATTTTATCACCATGGATTTTGGCTGCGTGGTGGAAGGCTACTGTTCCGATATGACCAGAACCGTGGCATTGGGCTTTGTCTCCGAAGAAATGGCAAAGGTCTACGAAACCGTCCTGCAGGCACAGCTGGCTGGCATTGCTGCCACAAAAGCAGGCGTTACCGGCAAAGCGGTGGACGGCGCTGCCAGAAAGGTGATCGAAGATGCCGGTTATGGCGAATACTTCGGTCACAGCTACGGTCACAGTGTCGGCCTGGAGATCCATGAAGCCCCCAACTGCAGCCCTTCCAATGAGAAACCTCTGGAAGCCGGTGTGGTCTGTTCCGCAGAACCGGGTATCTACCTGCCGGGGAAATTCGGTGTCCGCACCGAGGATGTGGTGGTCGTTACTGCCGATGGCTGTGAGATTCTGACCAAAAGTCCAAAGAATTTGCTGATTATTTGAGGAAACAGCGAATTTCCTCTTGAAAAAGCCCTATGTATCCTGTATAATTTCAATGTTAATCTTGTATATTAAAAGCGTCTGCCCTGCAGACGGCCTAGGAGGATAAATTATGATTTCTGTTAGTGATTTCAGAAACGGCGTTACCTTCGAGATGGATGGTAAGGTCATGCAGATCGTGGAGTTCCAGCATGTGAAACCCGGTAAGGGTGCTGCATTCGTTCGCGTGAAGATGAGAAATGTCATCACCGGCGGCGTCACGGAAACCACCTTCAACCCCAGCGACAAGTACCCCACCGCTTTTGTTGAGAGAAAGAAGATGGAGTATTCCTACAACGATGGCAACCTGTACTACTTCATGGACAGCGAGACCTTCGAGATGATCCCCATCGACGAGTCCACCCTGGACGACAGCTTCAAGTTCGTCAAGGAAAACGACACCTGCACCGTTCTGTCCTACAAGGGCAATGTCTTCGGTGTGGAAGCTCCCAACTTTGTGGATCTGGTCATTGCCAAGACCGAGCCCGGCGTCAAGGGCGATACCGCTACCAATGTCACCAAGCCTGCTGTCACTGAGACCGGCGCTGAGATCAAGGTTCCTCTGTTCATCAACGAGGGCGACAAGATCAGCATCGATACCCGTACCGGCGAATACATGGGTCGTGCCAAGGGCTAATGCTCTGACCCTTTTTTGAAAGGAGAACTTACAATGACACTCACCGAAAGAACCGCTTATCTCAAGGGCCTGATGGAAGGCATGAAGATCGACACGGAGACCAACGAGGGCAAGCTGTTCAAGGCCATCATCGATGTTCTGGATGACATGGCACTGACTGTCAGCGATGTGGAAGATGTTGTGGATGCAGTCTGCGACGAGCTGGACTCTGTGGAAGAGGATCTGGATGCCATCGAAGAGTATCTCCTGGACGAAGAAGATGACGACGAGTACTACGATGACGAGGATGAATACGACTTTGACGATGAGACCATCTACGAAGTGAAGTGCCCCGTCTGCAACACCGTCATCAATCTGGACGAGGAAATGCTGGAAGCCGGCTCCATTGAGTGCCCCGACTGCGGCGAAGAGCTGGAGTTTGATGCCGACGAGCTGGAAGACTAATTGAAAAACTTATCCGGCCATGCAGAATTGCATGGCCGGAATTCATGGGCCTGTAGCGCAGCTGGGAGCGCATTACATTCGCATTGTAGGGGTCGTCGGTTCGAATCCGATCAGGTCCACCAAGGAAATCCTCCGGTATTTACCGGGGGATTTTTGTTGCAATTCGGCATGAACATGATATAATTAAAAAGGAACCTTTAATAACGCGAGGAGTGATCCCATGTTTCTCACACCCAGAGATGGAGATATGCTGACCAATGCCGCCGGTGTCTGTAAGGATAACGGATTGGAAATCGAGGTTTTTGTGGCAGGTTCTGAACATGCCTGCGTGACGGTCAATGGCACAGAGGCGAAATGGAACGGTACTTGCCATACCGCAAAGTTGCTGCTGTCCGAAAATTGCAATCAGCTGACTGCCTCCATGGATGGGCAGGAACAGAGCATCACTGTCTATTGGCTGCCTAATGCTGCCGGGAAGTATGCCGTTTCTGTGGATGACAACATCTGGTTCCTTGCGGATCTCAACCGCAATAAGGATGTCTATACTTCCATTTTTGATAATGACTATCTGAAGGTCTACAAAGAAGCCCATGACCGCTATGGTGCGAAGGTTCGCCTGAACCTGTTTTATGAGATCGACAATCCCTGTGGCCTGGAGCTCTACGGATCTTTTGATCTTTCCATGATGACAGATCGGTATAAGGATGAGTTTATCGCCAATTCCGACTGGCTCCATCTGGCTTTCCATGCCAGATCGGAATTCCCCGATGCACCCTATGCTCAGGCGGAGACGGAGCAGTTCCGGAGGGAATATGAAGCCATTATCCGGGAGATCAAGCGCTTTGCCGGTGAGGAAGTCATTGAAAAGGCCACCACCAACCACTGGGGTACCGGCACACCGGATATCGTCCGGGCGGAAAAGGAACTGGGTATCGATGCTCTTATGGGCTATCTGGAGCTGGATGCACAGGGGCAGTCCTTTGTCAGCTATTATCTGACACCGGAACAGACTATGCATGCCAATGAGTATGGCTTCTGGAAGGATCATGAGACCGGTATGATTTTCGGCAAGATCGATGCAGTGCTCAATCTCTACGATTCTGAGACTGCCTGCCGGATTCTGGAAGAGGGAAAGAAGCAGTACCCCAAAAGAGGCTTCATTGAAGTCATGATCCACGAGCAGTACTTCTATCCCACCTACATGAATCACCTGCCGGATTTCAAGGAGCGTGTCCTGAGCGCCTGCAAATGGTGCGTGGAGCACGGTCATGAAGGTGCCTTCGCCGGAGATGCGATTGTATCCGTATAACCAGTTGGTTTGGAGGGACAACATATGAAAATAATTGTTGCAGCCAATGAAACTTTGCTCAAGATTCTGTCAAAGTATATTAAACAGGACGAAAAGAATCGAATGCTGCAGTATTGTGTTGAAGAACGCACGGAAGACGGTGTTTTGCTCTATAATTTGCTTACAAAGGAACTCGTCCTTCTGGATGAAGAAGAATACTCCCGGGTGCTGGAAATAGATTATCTGAAGCAGCATTGGTTTGTAGTGCCGGAAATGACCAAGGAAAAAGAGTTATCCGATTTAATCAAGTGGATGATGTCTGTCCAGCAGAAGAAAACCAAAGAAATCACCAATTACACGATTTTTACAACTACAGATTGCAATGCCCGCTGCTTTTACTGTTTTGAACTGGGAGGCTCCCGCATCCCTATGAGTAATGAAACTGCGCTGAAGGTAGTGGATTATATCAAAGCGCACAGCGGAAGCGAAAGAGTAAAAATTTCCTGGTTTGGCGGAGAACCTCTCTACAACCATGAAGTGATCGATACCATTTGTGACGGTCTTCGCCGGAATGGCATTGAGTTCAAGTCTGATATGCTGTCCAATGGATACCTCTTTGACGATGAGATGGTACGAAAGGCCGTTCATGATTGGAATTTGAAGAAGGTTCAGATCTCACTGGATGGAACGGAAGCTGTCTATAATAAGATAAAAGCCTATATCTACCGTGAGAAAAATGCATATCAAGTGGTTCTGGAAAACATTGGACGGCTTTTGGATGCTTCTATACCGGTGCATATTCGGTTGAATATGGATCTGTATAATGCGGAAGACTTGTTATCTTTGGTGGATGAGCTTGGAGAGCGCTTTTCTAAGAGAAGAGGTATATCCATTTATGCCCACCATCTGTTTAATTACAATGAGCCATCGGCTTATCTCCATAACGAAGAAGAGTGGAATAAACGCGATGAAGCAATGTGCCGCTTGAATGAAAGGATAGCAGAGTATGGTCTTACGGTTAAAAGGAGATTGGGAAGCAAAGTCAAGTTGAATGCATGTAAAGCAGACCATGAAACAGCCATAACCATTCTGCCGGATGGAACCATTGGAAAATGCGATGAACGGTATGGTGAAGGGGAGACAGTTGGTCATATTGACTGTGAAGGTTTTGATCAAAAAGTGATCGAAAGTTGGAAAGAGACCGTTTCTGAAATTCCGGAATGTGAGACTTGTTTTTACTATCCGGCATGCATCAAACTGAAAAAGTGTACAAACAACAGCGTATGCTTCTTTGTGGATAGAAAAGATAAACGGAGGAACATGAAAAACGCAATGCTGAATGAATATGAGCGGTGGAAAAATCAGGACGATCCTGCCGTAAGTGGCGATGCAGATGAACTGGATGAGCAGTAAAAAGCATTGATTAGCAGACAGCAAAACCCCATGGTGCAGCAGTTAAGCTGTACCATGGGGTTTGTAATCTATATGACAGATACTGAATGTGGAGTGCTATTTATATTCTTTTGAGGATTGGTTTCCCAATGTAGTTGAGACCGTATTGTTCCACCAGAGCCATGGCTTTTGGTAAGGATTCGCCGTCGTAGGCGTCAATGGCCCGATGGGCGTCGAAGCCGAAGGTCACGGGGGACTGCTCCTGCCCTGCGATTTCCCAGAACAAGGGATTGGGATAATGTCTGCCGCCTCGTATGCCCAAAAAGTTCAGTTCCAAAGGCGTTTGATATTCCCGGGATGCCCGGCAGATCCGGCGGGCGGCTTGTTTGTAAAGCTCGGAGTCTCCGGTAAAGTTCAGCACATCCGGATGGGCAACATAGGTAAAAATACCGGTTTTGATGGCTTCAATCACGGAATTGGTATGCTCTTCCAGAAAAGAAGCATCATCGGTTGCCACAAAGGCATGGGGTGTTTTGACAGGACGCTCCGGCTTGGTATAGTGCTGACCCAAGATCAGATACTCCGCACCCCAGAGTCTGGCGTCTGCCAGCATGGTGTCAAAACAGTCGGGATAATATTCCGACTCAAAACCGATGGAAATGTCTATTTTATCCCGATATTTTTCTCGTAAAGTCAGTAATTCTGTTACATAGTCCCTTGCCTCAGAAACCGGAACACGGACACCGATGTTTTCAGAACCGTCTTCAAATAGGAGGGGGATGTGTTCACTGAAACCCATGTAACGGATACCATTTTCCATGGCACGGAGGATATATTCTTCCGCCGTGCCGGAGGCGTGACCACATCGGCGGGTGTGAGTGTGATAATTATAATCCATTTGTATTCCTCTTAAAAAACCAATTGCACCAGAAGCATGTAGCAGACGGTGCCGCAGAGAATGCTCAGCAGGGTGTTTCTTCTCCAAATGTACAGTGCACCGGTTACAACACAGGCGATAAGCTCCGGCAGGAAACCGGAAACGCCGGTAAAGCTGACACCCTTGAGGCAGTAGACCACCAGCATACCCATGATGGCGTAGGGGAGGATTCGCCCCAACTTTTCCAACAGCTTGGGTGTTTTACGGCCTCTGTCGAAAACAAAAAAAGGCAGGAAGCGAAGCAATGCTGTGACCAGAGCGATGACTGCAATGGCGGCCCAGATATACAGATCAGTCATGGCGTTCCTCCTCCTTGTACAGGCAAAGCGCCAGAGCAATGATGAGCATGGTGGGAATGAGGAAATTCTCGCTGCCGAAAATCAGCAGGCAGACAACCGAAGCGACCACACCGATGATGGCAGGGGCGTGTTTTTTGGCAGAAAGCCATTGATCCAGAAAGATGGTGACAAACAGGGCAGTCAAAGCAAAATCGATACCTTCCGTATTGAAGTGGAGCAGTGTGCCTGCAACGGCACCCAGCACAGAACCGGTGACCCAGTAGAGGTGATTCAGCAAAGAGACGAGCAGATAATAGTTATTTATCTGCCCAGCTTCGATGTGAGGCGGATGGGTACAGAGCAGGGAATAGGTCTCATCGGTCAAAGCGAAGATGAGATAGGGCTTCCGCTTTCCCACATTTTTGTATTTCTCCAGCATGGAAATGCCGTAAAACAGATGCCGTGCATTGACCAGCAGGGTAGTGATGGCGGCAGTAATGAGCGATACCCCGCCGGAGAGCAGACCCACAGCGACATACTGCATAGAACCTGCATAAATGAGCAGGCTCATGGCGAAAGTGTGGAGAATGCCAAAGTCGGCAGACTTCATTAAAATACCAAAACCGAAGCCGAGACACAGATAACCGGTCAAAACAGGGATGGTATCTAAAAAGGCAGATCGCAAGGTGTTTTTCATGTCAGTTCACGCTCAGATTGGAAAAATTTTTTGTCAAAGACACTTTATTTTCCATCATTCCCGTAGAGATGTCAAGTCAACTTTCGGCAGCTTCTTGTAAATTTTTTGCTGATACGATATAATGTAAGAAAAAAGGAGGCCAGTTACGATGGATGCAAAATATGAAGCCTTATTTACCCCCTGGAAAATTGGCAATGTGGAGATCAAAAACCGCATCGTCATGTGCCCCATGGGCGGTACCTCTCTCTTTGGCTGGTTTGAACTGACCGGCTGCAAGTTTGATAAGGAAGCTGCCAAGCTGTTTTTGGAGCGGGCGCAGAACAATGTGGGTCTGATCATCCCCGGTATTGCCCCCCTGCGGGATACCTTCTGGGGTAAGTGGCTGTGGCAGAATCCCAAAATGTTTGAGGATATCAAGGAGTTTATGGATGAGATCCACAAGACAGGCGCCAAGCTGTTCATCCAGCTGACGGCCGGTATGGGCAGAAGTTGGGCCATTACAGAATTGATTGCCCCTTTGCACAAAAACAAGTTTACCCGTGCTATTCTGAAGCCTGTTATTGATACCAGCCACGAGCTGGCCAGTCCCAGCCCTCTGCCTTCCCGTTGGGACCCGGAGATCACCACCCCGGAGATGACCAAGGAGCAGATCCATGAGATCATCGAAGCCTTTGCCAAGACTGCAAAGCTCTGCAAGGACGCAGGTGTGGACGGTGTGGAGATCCATGCGGTTCACGAAGGCTATCTGCTGGATCAGTTTACCATGGAGTGGACAAACAAGCGAACGGACGAATACGGCGGCAGCTTTGAGAATCGATTCCGTTTCCCTGTGGAAGTGGTCAAGGCCATCAAGGAGGTTTGCGGCAAGGATTTCCCGGTGTCCCTGCGCTATTCCGTAGAGTCCAAGGTCAAGGGCTTCCGGGAAGGTGCCGTCCCCGGCGAAGACTATGTGGAAGTCGGCAGAAATATGGAAGAATCCGAAAAGGCTGCCAAGTATCTGCAGGATGCAGGCTATGACATGCTCAACGCCGACAACGGTACATACGACAGCTGGTACTGGGCCCATCCGCCTATGTATATGCCCCAGAACTGTAATCTGGATGATGTGGCTCACATCAAGAAGTTTGTGGATATTCCTGTGGTCTGCGCCGGTCGCATGGAACCGGAGGTGGGCGCTCAGGCCATCGCCGAAGGTCGAATCGATGCCATGGGCGTGGCCCGTCAGTTCCTTGCCGATCCCCAGTGGATTACCAAGCTCATCGAGGACCGTCTGGAGGACATCCGTCCCTGCATCTGCTGCCACGCCGGCTGCTTCAATTTCTCTTCCTCCAAGGGTCATGCCAACACCCAGGATCTGACGGACACCATGGGTCTTGCCCGCTGCGCCATCAATCCCCCTACCATGCAGTCCAAGAAGTACCATATTGAGCCTGCCAAGAAGTCCAAAAAGATCGCTGTCATCGGCGGCGGTATCGGCGGTATGGAGACGGCTTTGGTCTGTGCCAAGCGGGGTCACAAGGTGACGCTCTATGAAAAGTCCGGGGAGCTGGGCGGTGTGTTCATCGCTGCTGCTGCACCTTCTTTCAAGGAAAAGGACAAAGCCCTCATCCAGTGGTACCGCCGGGAGATGACTAAGTATCCCATCGAGGTGAAGCTGAACACAGAAGTGACCGATGTGGCAGCTCTGGATGCTGACGAAGTCATCGTGGCTACCGGTGCCAAGGCCATCCGTATTCCCGTCAAGGGCATTGAAAAGGGTATTGAAGCCATCGATTTCCTGCTGGGCAAGCAGGAAGTGGGCGAGAATGTCACCATCATCGGCGGCGGTCTTACCGGTTGCGAAATCGCCTATGAGCTGTACCTGCAGGGCAAAAAGCCCACCATCGTGGAAATGCAGGATGACCTGATCACCACCAAGGGTGTGTGCCTTGCCAACACCAGCTTCCTCCGTGACTTCTTCAAGGCCAACAAGGTTCCTGTCCATCTGGAGACCCGTTTGAATGAGGTCAAGGACGGCGCCGTGACCGTCACGGACAAGGACGGCAAGACCTTTGACATCCCTGCCGACAGCGTCATTCTCTCCACCGGCTACCGTCCCACGCCTCTGGCGGAGAAGAGCAAGCATGTCCATCTGGTGGGCGATGCCAACAAGGTCGGCAACCTGCGCTCTGGCATCTGGCAGGCATGGGATGTTGCCATGAAGCTTTGATAAGGAGGAATTCATCATGTATCTGACCCCTGAACAGCAGGCCATTCTCGATGGCTCCAAGGGCGAGGTCATGGCTAAGGTCATGAAGACTTTGGTCATGTACGGCGATGCCTTTGGTGCAGAGAAGCTGGTGCCTGTGACTTCCAAATATAATCATCTGGTCACATCCTTTGGCCTCAAAATGATCAAGCCCATTTATGATCTCATGGATCAGCTGATCGAGGCCGGAGCTGTGTCTCAGCAGCAGTTCTCCTTGGACCCCAGACCTCTGGACCCCAAGGTTCCTGCCAATCCCATCATGAAACTGATCTTCAACAAATTCATGTATTCCAAGCAGGATTTCTATGAGGGTCAGCTGAAAGAACTGGGGCTCATGAATAACGATGCCTTTACCTGCGCCTGCTATCTGGATCAGGTGGGCAACAAGCCCCAGAAGGGCGAGATTCTCAGCTGGGCAGAGTCCTCTGCCGTTGTCTATGTCAACTCCGTTCTGGGCGCACGCTGCAACCGCAATTCCGGCATTATGGATATTATGGGCTCCATTGCAGGCTATGTACCTTACTTTGGTCTCTTGACCGATGAAGGCCGCAAGGCCACCTGGGTCATCCGAATCGAGACCACCAAGAAGCCGGAAGCCCAGCTTCTGGGCTCTGCCATCGGCATGAAGGTCATGGAGGATGTTCCCTATATTGTGGGTCTGGATAAGTGGCTGGGTACGGAACTGAACGATGCTGCCTGCACTTATCTGAAGGACTTTGGCGCAGCCACGGCTTCCAACGGCGCTGTGGGTCTGTATCATATCGCCAACCTGACTCCCGAAGCTGTGGAGCAGGGCGAAGCCCTCATTGCTGAGGGTGCAAAGGAATTTGTCATCACCGATGAAGTCTTGCAGCAGACCTATGACAACTATCCCGTCATGTGGAAGAACAAGGATGCCAAGCCCAAGCTGTGCTTTATGGGCTGCCCCCACATGAGCTTGCAGCAGCTGAAGGACTGGACGGAGAAGGTAGAAGCCGGTCTGAAGGCCGCAGGCAACAAGAAGGTTCTGATTCCCACCGTGTTTACAGCAGCCCCTGCTGTCCTCAAGGAATTTGAAGAAACGGAATATGCTGCCCGACTGAAGGCCACCGGTGTTATCACTTCCTATATCTGCCCGCTCATGTACATGAACAATCCTCTGGCGGGGAAGATGCCGGTCATCACCTCCTCCAACAAGCTGCGGACTTATACCACCGCCCGCTACTACACCGACGACGAGATTCTCGCCCAGATCACCAAGGGAGGTAACTGATATGAAGAAGTTTCAAGGCCGGGTCGTGACTCCCGGTACCGTCAAGGCAGAAGCTCTGGTCTCCCACGGCGGTCTCAATACCCTGGCATCCTTCCAGAAAGCCTTGCAATTCGGTGATAAGGAAGCCACCTGCGGTGACCAGAACAATCCCGACCTGTATAACAAGCAGATGCGTGGCAAAGCCCTGTGCCTGCCCCAGACCATCGGTTCCACCACCGGCGGCATGGTGCTCTACTGTGCCTGCGCCATGGAGCGGCAGCCTGCCTGTATGCTCTTTGCCAATCATATTGACTCTCTGGCGGCAGCCGGTTCCATTCTGGCCAGTGTCTGGCTGGATGGAGTCCAGATGCCTGTCGTGGACTGTCTGGGCGACGAGTTCCTCAGCTATGTCAAGACCGGTATGACCATCACCGTAGAAGAAAACGGTCTGGTTTGTGTGGAGTAAAAACATCCAAAAAGAGAAGCCTTTTGGCTTCTCTTTTTGGTTTTGCAAAATTGCCTCTATATGATAAAATGTACCTAATTGTGCATAGAGGAGCGTTTTTGTGAGTATCAGGAGTTTATTTACTGCCCGGGATATGACCCAGGGTGCACCGTGGAAGCGGATCATGGAGTTTGCCATGCCCATGCTGCTGGGCAATCTGGCGCAGCAGCTGTACAATACGGCAGACAGCATCATTGTCGGTATCTATGTGGGCGATAATGCATTGGCTGCCGTTGGCAGTGCCATGCCTATTCTGAACCTGATTTTGGCACTTTTGGTGGGTATTTCCACCGGTGCCAGTATTGCCATTTCCCAGAGCTATGGCGCAGGTGATCGGGATGGACTGTCCAGAAGTGTGGGCAACTGCATCACCCTGGCGTTTATTGCCACTGCCATTGCCATGGTCATCGGGCATGTCATCGCCCGTCCGTTTCTGGAAATGCTGGATACACCGGTATCCATCCTCGATTGGTGTACCGAGTACCTCCATATTTTCTTCTACGGCATTGCCGGTACGATTTTCTATAATATTCTGGCGGGTATTCTGCGAGGTCTGGGCGATTCCTTTACAGCTCTGCTGTTTTTGTTGGTTTCTGCCGCTCTCAATGTGGGTATGGATATCCTTTTTGTGGCAACATTCGGTATGGGTGTCCCCGGTGTGGCGCTGGCTACGGTTCTGGCCCAGGCCATTTCCGCAGTGCTGTGCTTCTGGAAGCTCATGCGGATGCGGAATGTCTTTGACATGAAAGTCAAAAACCTCAAACTCAGCAAAGCTCATGCCAGCCGTATTCTGCAGCTGGGTATGCCCTCCGGTGTGACCCAGGCCATTATGGCCACTGCCGGTATGGTGGTCCAGTCTCTGACCAATTCCATGGGCGAGACCGTCATTGCCTGCTGCGTCATCGTCATGCGTGTGGATGGCTTTGCCATGCTTCCCAATCTGACCTTCGGTGAGACCATGGGTGTCTATACCGGTCAGAATGTGGGTGCCGGTAAGTTTGACCGGGTGAAAAAAGGTGTGAAGCAGGGTAGTCTTCTGGCATTTATCTTCGCTTTTGCCATCACTGTTGTTCTGTTGTTCTTTGGCAAGTATCTCTTCGCTATTTTCACCAAGACCGATGAACTGATCGATCTGGCGGTGCGGATGATGCGAATATTGGCCTTCGGCTATCTGGCCATGTCTGTGACCCAGTCTCTGGGTGGTGTCATGCGAGGTGCCGGCGATACCATGACCCCCATGTGGATCTCCATTATCTCCACCATCGGTCTCCGTGCTCCCATCGCTTATGGCATTGCCTGGCTGACTCGTACGGCTGAATATCCCAACGGTCAGCCTCAGGCTATCTTCCTGTCACTGATGATCTCCTGGGCATTGGGTGCGCTCATGTCCTTCCTTGCCTTCCGCAAAGGCAAGTGGAAGAAATCCATGGTGGCTTCCGCAGAAAGAGCCAAGGGAAATGCATAAAATAAAGCCGCATCCGAAAGGATGCGGCTTTTGTTCATTGGATATGAGCGTGATCATTGATGTGTTCCATGCAGTAGCAGTGATAGCCGCTGCATCGGGAGCAGTAACGGAACTCCAGCTCCGGATTGGAGACATCGGTCCTGCCGCAGACGGTGCATTTGTGATGATAGGCAGGCTGCTGACCGGCTTTGGCTTTATATTGGCTTGCCCAGTTGGGATTGGGCTTTTGCTTTTTGAAAGAACTTTTCCTTCGCACCTGCATGAAGTCCGGCAGGACATGGAGAATATCCGAACCGAAGAACAGAAAATAGTTCAGTAGTGCAGCCAGAGTGTAGAGACTGTAAAACAGGGGATAGACAAAGAACCCGTAGATCAGCACGGCAAAATAGAACCAAGCCAGATACTTCATCTTGATGGGGATAATGAACATCAGCAGGACCCGGTTTTCCGGGAACATGGTGGCAAAGGCCAGAAGCAGACTTAAATTCAGCGCGCTGCTGTGGGCATTGACACCCAGCAGCAATGCAGCAATGTCCATAATAAGCACGCCGGAGAAATAGAACAGATTGAACCGGAATGTGCCCCATCTGCTTTCTATGGATTTTCCAATAAAGTAATAGAGGTATAGGGAGACGGCCAGAAACAGCACATTTCTGTCGCTGGGCAAAATGATGTAAGTGATCAATCGCCAGACCTGACCCTGCAGAATGGCTGTCCGGTCAAAGCGCATGAAGTCATAGAGCCATCCGCTGGGATCAATGACGGTGAACAGGTACATAATGGCAGTGCCGATGGCAATATAGAGCATGAGATTGGGGATGCCCTTGTTGTGATGGCGGTAGCAGAACCGCTCAAAATCTCTGCGAAAGTTTTTCAAAAGGACGACCTCCTTTGCGGTATTATCATTGTATCTTACCCAAAAGGAAAAGTCTATAAACGAATTGTGAATATTTGGGAAGAAAAAATCGAAAAAAACCCTTGACAACGGATAACATCCCGATATAATGGATTTACAACCGAATAAGCCTTATCAAGAGAGGTGGAGGGACCGGCCCTATGAAACCCGGCAACCTGCATTTGCAAGGTGCCAAATCCGGCGGTGGAAATCGAAAGATGAGGGAAGCTGCAAAGTGTGCGCGCGCCGTCATCGAGACAGCGTGCTTTTGTTTTTCCCAAGACAGAGAAAGGAAAATTGATTATGAGCATGAAGAGAATCTTTACATCCGAATCCGTGACCGAAGGTCATCCCGACAAAGTTTGCGACCAGATCTCCGATGGCGTTCTGGATGCCATTCTGGCACAGGACCCCATGGCCCGTGTGGCCTGTGAGTGTGCTGCCACCACCGGTATGGTGATGGTTATGGGCGAGATCTCCACCAACTGCTATGTGGATATCCCTGCCGTTGCCCGTGAGACTCTGTGCAAGATCGGCTACAACAGCCCCGAAGCCGGTTTCAACGGCAACACCTGCGCCGTTCTGACTGCCATCGATGAACAGTCCGGCGATATCGCCATGGGCGTCAACAGCTCCTACGACCAGGCCGGTGATACCGGTGCCGGTGACCAGGGTATGATGTTCGGCTTCGCCTGTGACGAGACCGATGTCCTGATGCCTGCTCCCATTGAGTATGCCCATGAGCTGAGCCGTGCTCTGTCTGAGGCACGCAAGTCCGGCAAGCTGAACTGGCTGCGCCCCGACGGCAAGAGCCAGGTCTCCGTCCAGTATGACGAAGAGGGCAAGGTAGAGCGTTTTGACACCGTGGTTATCTCCACCCAGCATAGTGAGGACATCGCCATCGAGACCCTCCGGGAAGCTGTCATTGAGGAGATCATTAAGCCCACTCTGCCCGCAAACCTGGTGGACGGCAACACCCGCTTCCTGGTGAACCCCACCGGTCGTTTCGTCATCGGCGGTCCTGTTGGTGATACCGGTCTTACCGGCCGTAAGATCATCGTGGATACCTACGGCGGCTATGCCAGCCACGGCGGCGGTGCTTTCTCCGGTAAGGACCCCACCAAGGTGGACCGCAGCGCTGCCTACATGGCTCGCTATGTTGCCAAGAATATCGTGGCTGCCGGTCTGGCAAAGAAGTGCCAGATCGAATTGGCCTACGCCATCGGCGTGGCAAAGCCCGTCTCCGTTCTGGTGGAGACCTTTGGCACCGGTAAGGTGAGCGATGAGCAGCTGAGCGCTCTGGTCGGCAGATGCTTCGATCTGCGTCCTGCCGCTATCATCGAGACTCTGGGCCTGCGCCGTTCCATCTATGCCCAGACCGCCGCCTACGGTCACTTCGGTCGTTCCGATCTGGCACTTCCTTGGGAAAAGACCGATAAGGTGGAAGAATTGCTTGCAAAAGCTTAAGAAATAGGATAATATGTAGGGTGGAGACGGATGGTCTCCACCCTATGCTGTTTTTACAGGAGAAACACCTATGAAGAAAATTGAAATTATGGGCTGCGGCTATATCGGTCTGCCTACGGCTGTGACCTTTACGCTGGCAGGCTATGAAGTTTGTGGCTTTGATATCAATGAAACTGTGGTCCGGCAGCTCAATGCCGGTCAGATTCATATTGTGGAACCCGGTCTGCAGGAAGCCATGACCCAGGCACTTGCCACCGGCAGACTGCATTTTACCACCAAGCCCGAACCTGCCGATGTGTTTATCATCTGCGTCCAGACGCCCCACCGGGATACGGAGGAGGGCAAACGGGTCTCCGATGTTCGCTTTGTGGAAGCAGCCGCAAAGACCGTCGGTTCCGTGCTGAAGGAGGGCGACCTGTGCGTTCTGGAATCCACTTCTCCTCCCTATACCACCCAGCTGGTGGAAAAGATCGTGGCGGAAGTCAGCGGTGTTCCTGCCGAGAAGTTCATGACGGCCCATTGCCCCGAGCGGATCATCCCCGGACGGATGCTGCTGGAGCTGCGTGAAAATGACCGGATCATCGGTGCCACCCGTCCCGAGGCGGCGGAGTATGCCAAGGAGATTTACACCCCTGTGGTCACCAAGGGCAGTATCCGCACCACCGACGATCTGACGGCTGAGATGTGTAAGCTGGTGGAAAATACCTTCCGTGATATCAATATCGCCTATGCCAATGAACTGAGCAAGGTCTGCGACCGTCTGGGCATTGATGTGTTCCAGCTCATCAGTCTGGCAAACTGCCATCCCAGAGTCAATGTCCATACCCCCGGTGTGGGTGTTGGCGGTCACTGCATCGCTGTTGACCCCTGGTTTATCCATGAAAAATTTGAGGATATCACGCCTCTGATCTATGAAGCCCGTATCATCAACGATGGTAAGCCTGCATGGGTGGCTGACCGGATCGGTCAGGATGTTGCTCCCGGCAGCAAGGTAGCTGTGTTGGGCATGAGCTTCAAGCCCAATATCGATGATACAAGAGAAAGCCCCTCCGTGGCACTGGCAAAGATTCTGGCTGAGCGTGGCTATGAAGTTCTGGCCTGTGAACCCTTTGTGCAGGGTGAGGTAGTTGGCTTTGCCAACTACTCTCTGGAAGATGCCATGGCAAAGTGCAATTATGCCGTGGTGACCCTTGCCCACGATGTGTTTAAGAACAATAAGGAGCTGATCGCTTCCAAGCCCTACTATGATTGTGTAGGTCTGATGCGGTAATACATTGAAGAAAGGGAGGCGATGAAACATGAAAAGATGCCCGGAATGTGGCTTCCGTGCCAAGGATCACATTTGCCCCTTATGCGGTGTGCGGATGACGGGCATATCAGCTGCCGGACGCACACTGGACACCCATGTCCATCGCCAGCCCGGTGAGGATTGTATGCTTCCCAAGAAGGAAGAGCGAACGATCAAAATGCCCACGGCCCGTGACACCCGGAGACAAACCAATGGAAAAGATGCGAAAAGCAAACTGGTGTCTGTGATCGTTGTGATTGTGATCGCCATATTGATGCGAGCCTGTGATCTGTAAATAGAGTGAAAAGCGTGTCTTGCGACACGCTTTTCGTTCTCCCTTAGCCGATGAACCACTGGGTCCAATAGCCATCCACATGACCGATGCCCATGGATGTATAATTGGAGGAAAGAATGTTTGCCCGGTGACTGGGAGAATTCATCCAGGCGTTGACCACGGCTTCGGCGGTGCGATAGCCCATGGCGATGTTCTCAGCGGCGGAGCGGTATTCAATACCAAGCGCCTTCATCAGCGCAAAGGGAGAACCGTAAGTAGGGGAGTTGTGGCTGAAGTAATTGTTCTCCAGCATATCCGTGGACTTGACACGGGCTTTCACGGACAACGCTTCGGAAATGGTCAGAGGCTTCAGACCGTTTTCAGCACGGCGCACATTGACCAGACGGGTGGCTTCCCGTTCCAGCTGAGACATGGCGGAGTTTTCAACTTCGGGCGTCTCAGGCTTCTGCTCCGTTTCCGGTTCGGAAGGCTTCTGTTCCGTATCCGGTGTTTCGGGAACTTCGGGTGTTTCGGGAACAGAGGGAGTCTGTTCTTCTTCCGGACACTCGATGGGGCAGAAGATACCGCAGGGGTGGCAGAACGGCAGACAGGGTCTGCAATTTCTTGTGGCTGCAGAGGCCGGAATAACCGATGCTGCCATTAAAGTGATTGCGGCAATGATGGGGAAAATCTTTCTTTTCATAGCAATTACCTCCTTGCAAGCCCATTAAACCCCAGCTTTTCCGATTTTTCAAGCGGAAATGGTTTCCAGTATAAAGTCTGGAAACGGGGAAACACTTGCAGGAACAGGGGTTCCTGTGATAAAATGGTTGCGCCAGGAAAAGTTTACCGGGAGGTTCTTATGGAACATTTAGGCTATATCCATAATATTCTGGATGTCAAAGTCCTGATCTTATATGTGATGTCTCTGGTGGAGACGCCGGTGACTGCCCAGACTATCTATGAGTTCTGCTACCAGGATGACAGCCTCAGCTATTTTGATGTGCAGGAGTCCATCCCCCAGATGGTGACCAGCGGACATCTGGAGCAGTTGGAGGATGACCGATATGTTATCACAGAGAAGGGGCGCAGTGCCGAAGAGGTCACCCGGGATGGTATTGCCGTTGCTGTCAAAGCCCGTGCGACCCAGACAGTGGAACAATATAATAAGGAACAAAAACGCAATCAGTTCCTCCGCTGCACTGTCGAAGAAAAAGAGGACGGAGAATTTGTTGTCCGCATGGGATTGGACGATATGCACGGTCCCGTCATGGATCTTGCCATAACGGCACCCACCCGTCAGCAGGCGAACCGTCTGGAGCGAGCCTACCGTGCGAAAGCGGAGAAAATCCACCAGTCGGTCATGGCCCTGCTTCTGGGTAAGAACGAAGACTAAAAAATTTTTTGTACGACTGATAAACAGAAAGGTTGCTAAAAGACAGCAAATCCTGGAAAACAGAAACTTATTATAAGAAAAACGAGCCACCAAGGGGCAACCCTTTGGTGGTTTTGCTTATTTTGTTCTGGACAAATCTATATTTTATGGTATAATATGCACAAGGAACACAAAGTTCCCTGCCCAAAAGAAAGGAGCGACGACTATGAATTTCCGTTATGCAGAAAAAAAGATCAGCTTACCCGCCAATGTCCATGCCTATGCTGAGAAAAAAGTGACAAAACTGCAGCGCTATTTCAAGGATGAAGCCGATGCGGTGGTCACCTTCAGCGTAGAAAAGAACCGCAACAAGGTCGAAATCACGGTTCATGGCGCCAACACCTACTTCCGGGCCAGTGAAAGCACATCCGATATGTTTGCTTCCATCGATGCTTGTGTCAGCACTATCGAGCGGCAGATTCGGAAGAACAAGACCAGACTTGCCAAGCGTCTTCGGACCGATGCTTTCGTCCGTACGCCTGAAACCATGTCTTCCTTTGTTCCCGATGAGCCGGAGGATGATCTCCAAATCGTGCGAGTCAAGCGCTTCAATTTGAAGCTCATGTCACGGGAAGAGGCCGTTATGCAGATGAACCTGCTGGGCCATGGTTTCTTTGCCTTCCGTGATGAAGAAGCTGACGGTGCTTTTGCCGTGGTCTATAAGAGAAATTACGGAGGCTATGGCCTCATCGAAGATGTAAATGGATGACCATAGGTCATTTTTAGCAGGGCGGCGAAAGCCGCCCTGTTTTTGTCGTATACATCATGATAAAGTCTGTCAAAACAAGAGGCAGAATCGGCACATCCTTTGTGCATAATTTTGGGTAAAATTTTGTTGACAAAAAGTCCCTGTTTTGGTATGATAACGGAGCGCTTGAGGCGCAGGCTTAAAAACTGCATGACGGTTGAGATTTGTGAAAAAACTTAGAAAAAAGTTCTTGACAAATCGAAAACCCTGTGGTAACATAAGCAAGCTCTCTCTTTTGAGGGAGATCCGGTGAAGGCACCGGAGTGTACCTTGTAAATTAAACAATGCAAACATGAACAAGCACCTTGGACAATTTTAATTAAAAGTTGTTCTTGTCAAACAGAAATGTTGAATGCGAGAATAGCCAACGAAAATTCTTGAGTATATTGCTAAGAGCAAATGCTTGATAAAGATTTTAGAAGCCCGTAAGGGTTTTTAAGATACCATTTATTGAGAGTT
>JAZNNW010000022.1:0-17610 GCA_045580485.1 Candidatus Avilachnospira sp.
CGAAAAAGTAAAAAATAATGAAATCCCCGGAAGATTGCTCTTCCGGGGATTTTCTTATGTAGGATCAGTCTTCAGAAGCCACAGCCTCATCGAAGAGGGCTTCCACTTCTGCGCCGGGAGCCTTGGTACACAGGGTGACCACCACAGCGGCGATCAGGCCGGCAATGAAGCCGGGCACGATCTCATAGATACCGGTGGACTTCAGGATCACCAGCCACAGGATATCCACCACTGCACCGGCAGCGATACCGGCAACAGCACCGGCGAAGTTAAACCGTTTCCAGAACAGGCTCAACAGAATGGCAGGACCAAAGGCAGCGCCGAAGACGCCCCAAGCGTTCTCCACCAGACCCATGATGGTGCCGGAGTTGGGATTCTTTGCGATGAACAGGGCAACCACGGCAATGGCAACGACCACAATACGGCTGACCCAGAGCATTTCCTTTTCGCCGGCCTTATCCTTACGGATGACAGGCTTATACAGGTCGCTGGCGAAAGCGGAAGCGGAAGCCAGCAGCTGGGAATCGGCAGTGGACATAGAGGCTGCCAGGATAGCGGACAGACAGATACCAGCCAGAATGGGAGGGAAGATTCTGCGAACCATCTGAATAAAGACAGTGGAGGTGTCGGCGATCTCACCCAGGAACATCTTGCCGATGGTGGCAACGGCCACGGACATGAGCAGGATGATGGCAGTCCAGGAAATACCGATGACACGGGACTTCTTCAGTTCCTTATGGGAACGGATGGACATGAAACGGACGATGATATGAGGCATACCGAAGTAGCCCAGACCCCAGCCAAGGCCGGAGACGATATCCTGCCAGGAGGAGGTGAAGTTAAAGAAACCGGCCTGACCCAGAATCTGCCACTCCTGCACGGGGTTTTCCACCAGTGCCAGAGCGAAGATAGGAGCCACCAGCAGGGCAGCCAGCATCAGCATGCCCTGGAAGAAGTCTGTCCAGCAGACAGCGGAGAAGCCGCCCAGGAAGGTATAGCCGATGATGATGAATGCAGCAATGTACATGGCGGTCTCGGCAGGGATGTTCATGACCGTGTTGAACAGGGTGCCGCAGGCCTTGATGGAAGAAGCTGCATAGACCGTGTAGGCCACCAGGAAAATCACAGCACACAGAACCTGCAGAGCCTTGCTGCCGGAGAGGAAGCGATTGGTCAGGTACTGGGGGATGGTGATGGAGTCCTTGGCCTTGATGGAGAAACGCCGCAGACGGGGAGCTTCAAAAATCCAGCTGAGAATGTAGCCGATGAGCAGACCAATGGCGATCCAGGTCTGACCCATACCGGCAGCAAAGATGGAGGCAGGCAGACCCATGAGCACCCATGCGCTCATATCGGATGCACCGGCGGACAGGGCAGAAACCCATGCGCCCATCTGACGGCCGCCCAGGAAGTAATCCTTATCACCGCCGTTGGCCTTGGGCTTGAAGAAGAAATACAAGCCGATGCCCAGCATAAAGACAAAATAGGCAACGAAAATTACCATTTCAACATTGAACATAATCACGATCTCCTTTGCATGAATTTTTTTCATGTATTCATGCTTTAATTGTAATATGTTGATTATAGGTCATTTGGAGATTTTTTGCAACGGGAACATTGCATGTTTTTTGTAGAAAAAACCGTTGCAAAAGTACAGGTTATCCATTATTATGTACAAAAAGAGCAAGTATTCATGAATATTTCGCATGAAACGGTGGTGCTTTTCATGAGCATGAAAAAATATGAAGCATTTGTCAGAACCGTGGAGCTGGGCAGTCTGACCAAGGCAGCACAGGCACTGGACTCCACCCAGTCCCGAATCAGCCATGTGCTGAAGGATCTGGAACAGGAATTTGGCTTTTCTCTGCTGGAACGAGGCCGCGGCGGCATCCGTCTGACGGAAGCAGGCGCTTTGCTCCTGCCCAAAATGCAAGCCATTTTGAAAGAGAATGAGGCATTGAATGAGCTGGCCGCTGAAATTCGCAATGCCGAAACCGGCACCCTCCGGTTGGGCGCTTTCACCAGTGTGGCTGTCCACTGGCTGCCGGGTATGATCCGGGATTTCCAGAACGACCATCCCAAGGTGGAACTGCAGATGCTTAACGGCGACTATCACGATATGGAGCAGTGGCTGAAAAACGGTGACATCGATCTGGGCTTCGTCAGCCTCCCCGCTCCCGAAGGGGCTGACACCATCCCTCTGGCAGAAGACCCTCTGGTTGCCATTCTCCCTAATGGGCATCCACTAGCGAGCCGGGAGCAGCTCCCCATTGAGGAGCTGACGCACGATCCCTTTATCAGCCTGCGGCAAAGCTCCGCTCAGGATATCCACAGAGCTTTGGACGCCGCCGGTATTCGCCCCAATGTCAAATATTCCACCAAGGACGACTATGCCATTCTGGCTATGGTGGAGCAGGGACTGGGTATTTCCATCGTGCCCCAGCTGCTTATCAAGGGACGGTCGCAAAATCTGGAAGTGCGTCCTTTGATGCCTGCCGCCAGCCGCACCATTGCCCTGGCGATTCCCAAAGGCAGCAGATCTCCCGTGGTGGAAGCCTTTATTCGGACAGCGGAGATCTGGCTGCAGGAACATTCCGAATAAGGGCGCAAAAAGATGACCGCATTGCGGTCATCTTTTTCGTATACAAGAAAAAGGTGCGGCAATACCGCACCTTTTATTCTTTTTGGCTGCGCCGGACATATTCGCCGGGAGACATACCGTATTTCCGCTTGAACATCCGGGAAAAGGTGGACACATCCTGATATCCTACACGCAAAATCACTTCTTTCTGACTGAGCCCAAGCTCCGTCAGCAATTCTGCCGCCGTTTCCAACCGATGGGTCACCAGATATTCCTGCGGCGGTACACCCATCTGCTCCTTGAAGATCCGGCAAAAGTAGCTGCGGTTCAGTCCCAGATCCGCCGCCAAGTCTGCAATTCGTATGTCCTCAGAGAAATTGCTCTGGATGTAATGGACCGCAAGGTTTACATAATCCGTTTCCATGTTGGTATGTACTGCTTGTCGCTGTGCCAAACCTACAAAAAACTGATGCAAACATGCACAAATCGTCCACTCCGGCACGGCTGTCTCACTGCTGCGAAGAATCTCCAAAAACAGAGTCTTTGACCAGGGGGCAGAAATGATATCCGTCTGCAGCATATCCGCAAAGGCAGGGGTGCAGTCAAAACTGACCCAGATATAGCTCATGGGGTTTTCCTTATCTGAAATATATGTGGTGGCTTCACCGGGATGGCTGATAAAAATATCCCCTTCCTCCACCGGCCATCTGCGATCTCCCACCAAATGCACACCCTGTCCATGGGTCACATAGTGCAAAACATGACCGGCAATGCGTCGGTTGTGGAGCACCTCCCCGGGCGCAAAGTCTTTTGTGCCGTAAACTCTCGGTTTCAAATCCTGAAGCCCCAGATTTTTCAGAATCACTCTTTTGAACATTTCCATATCTCCCCCGGTATATATGTCACATTATATCAAAACAAGGCGACAAAATGCAATACCATTTTCCGGGCAAACCCATTACAATGAGTGGCGAAATACACGAAAGAGAGGGAAATTCTTTCCATGAGTCTTGAAAAGCAGCCCAAGCGCTTCCACTATGCCTGGGTCATTTTTGCCCTTTGCTTTTTATCCGTTTTTACGGCTCTGGGTTTTAACAGTTCCCCAAAAGGTCTGTATCTGCCTGCCATTACAGAAAATCTGGGCATCCCCCGCAGCCTGTATTCCATTCAATCTACCTGCCGCTATATTGCCACCGCCGTTGTCAACCTGTTCTTCGGTAAGCTGGTGGCGAAGTACGGTCCCCGGAAGCTCCTTGCCGCCGGTTTCGTCTGTCTGACCCTGTCCAATGTTGTCAACGCACTGGGCACCAATGTGTGGTACTTCTATCTGGGTTCTATCTTCCTGGGTATGGGTCTGGCCTGGACCACCACCTCTATGGTTGGTATTGTCGTGGAAAAATGGTTCACCAGCAACAAGGGCACTATGATGGGCTTTATTCTGGCAGCCAATGGTCTTGGCGGTGCCATCGCCAGCCAGATCTTCTCCAGAATCATTTACAGCCGTCCCGACGGCTGGCGTACCGGTTTCTGGTTCAGTGCCATCGTCATGGTGATCGTCGGCACCATCATCGTTCTCTTTGTCCGCAACGAACCTGCTGACCGGGGCTGCACCCCTCTGGGAGACGGCACTGTTTCCAAAAAGAAACAGCGGGGCAGAGACTGGGTCGGCATTGCACCGGAAGATGCCTACCGCAAGCCCTACTTTTATATCTGCCTGATTTGCGTGTTCTGCACCGGCATGGTGCTGACCTGCACCGGCACCGTTGCCACGCCCCTTTTCCGCGACCGGGGCATCGATATCGCCACCATTGCCAATGTAGGAACCATCGGTTCTCTGGTGCTCATGGCCTCCAAATCCTCCATGGGTTTCATCTTTGACCGTCTCGGTCTGCGGCTGACCATGCTGATCTGTCAGGTCTGTTCCACCGTTGCCATGATCTGTCTGCTGATCGTCAACAACGGTGCTACCGCCATTCTCTATACCGTTGTCCAGTCTATCGCTCTGCCTCTGGAAACCGTCATGCTGCCTCTCATCGCAAAGGAGTGTTTCGGTCAGAGATCCTATGCCTCCTTTATGGGCCCCATCGTTTCCTTTAACACTCTGGGCTATGCCATCAGCCCTCCCATTATGAACTACATTTTCGATGTGACCGGTTCCTATCGGATCGGCCTCATCGCCACCATCTGCATCATGGCCGTTATCACCGTCACCATGCAGTTCGTCATCTCCGCCGCCCACAAGGAGCGCACACGGATCGAAACTTCCGCAAACTGAAAGGAGCCTTTCTCTCATGGCGCTTGAAACAAAACAGAAAAAATTTCATTATGCATGGGTGATCTTTGCCCTGTGTTTCCTCTCCGTCTTTACAGCCCTGGGCTTCAACAGCTCCACCAAGAGCCTGTATCTGGCTGCCGTCACGGAGGATATGGGACTTTCCCGCAGCCTGTTCTCCATCAGCGACAGCTGCCGTTACATCGCCACCGCCGTCATCAACCTGTTCTTCGGCAAGCTGGTGGCAAAGTACGGTCCCCGGAAGCTCTTTGCCGCAGGCTTCGTCTGCCTGACCCTTTCCAATGTGGTCAATGCCTCCGCCCAGCAGCTCTGGCATTTCTATCTGGGCAGCACCCTTCTGGGTATCGGTCTGGCCTGGTCCACCACCTCTCTGGTCAGCATCATCGTGGAAAAATGGTTCACCAGCAATAAGGGCACCATCATGGGCTTCATTCTGGCCTCCAACGGTCTGGGCGGCGCTGTGGCCAGCCAGATCGTCTCCCGGCTGATTTACAGCCGCGCCGACGGCTGGCGCAGCTCCTACTGGGTTTGCGCCATTATCATGGTCGCTGTGGGCGCTGCCATTGTTCTGCTGATCCGAAACGAGCCTGCAGACTGTGGCTGCACCGCTTTGGGCGACGGCACTGTCTCCAAGAAGAAGCAGCGTGGTCGGGAATGGAGCGGCATCAGCGTCGATGATGCCTTCCGGAAGCCTTACTTCTACTTCTGTCTGCTGTGTGTGTTCTTCACCGGCATGGCACTGACCTGTGTCGGCAACATCTCCGCCGCTCACTTCCGTGACCGCGGCATTGATCCTGTTGTCATTGCCAATATTGTCAGCATCGGCTCTCTGGTTCTTATGGGTTCCAAATCCTCCATCGGCTTTATCTTCGACCGTTTCGGCTTGCGTGCAACGGCACTGATCTGCCAGTTCTGCGCCGCATTGGGCATGTTCCTCCTTCTTCTGGCAAACAACGGCACCACTGCCATCCTCTATAAGGTCGTAATCGCCTTCGGTCTTCCTCTGGAGACCATTATGCTGCCTCTCATTACCAAGGAGTGTTTCGGTCAGAAATCCTATGCCTTCCTCATGGGCTTGATGCTCTCGGTCAACACTCTGGGCTATGCCGTCAGCCCCCCCATTATGAACTACATCTTCGATACCACCGGTTCCTACGATATCGGCATCATTGGCACTGTGGTGCTCATGATTATCGTCACTGTGGTCATGCAGTTTGTCATCACCGCCGCCCATAAGGAACGGCAAAGAGTGGAATCCGCCAGAACATAAACAAAACCCTCCGTTTTGAAACGGAGGGTTTC
Source organism: Candidatus Avilachnospira sp. (assembly GCA_045580485.1). Classification (GTDB taxonomy): domain Bacteria; phylum Bacillota; class Clostridia; order Oscillospirales; family Oscillospiraceae; genus Avoscillospira. The sequence continues at coordinate 6,177 of JAZNNW010000022.1, forward strand.
TTTCTACTTATTTCGGACGCATACCCTCGTGGGCAACTTTTGCTGCCTCGGGGTTCATATTGCACTTCAGACGGTAGAAGCGAAGATTCTTGGCCAGACGATCCATGAGATTCAGATAAAGCGCCAAAGCCGCAGGGGTCTTGGGACGGTGACTCTGCTGCAGGAGCATAGTCAGTGCTTCTGTGGCAGAAATCGGTGCGATCTCATTTTCTTCGCCCCGTTCCAGAATACAGATGGCCTCCAGAGGCACCATGATATTGCTGCCCAAGTGGTGCTTGCCGTTCCAGGGTGTACCGCAGACCAGAACACCGTGATCCGTCAGCTTCAGAAGGGGCTTATCATCATTGACCATGACGGCACGGTCACCAAAGGCCTCCCGCCAGAAACGGCTGTGGGTGGATTTTCCCGTACCGCTGGTGGCAGTAAAGAGGTAGGCTACACCGTCTACGGCAATGGCAGAGCCATGGAACAGCATGGCATCATACTCCAGCATCTTTTCCACGATCTTGCGGTAGATTGCCAGGGTTTCCAGATAAGGACTGGAATGATTCACAACGGGATTGCCGCATTTGATATCGTCCCGGGCGGATTTTTCCTGTTCGAACTCGATATCTGCAGGCGTGGTTTCCACGGTGAAATCTGCAGGTGCATCGGTAAGGTAATCCTTGCAGTATTTTTTAATATACGGATACATTGCTTTTATGCCGATGACTCGCTCAGCCAGGCAGATCTTGAATTCTGTCATTTTTGTTCCTCAATTCTTTCGCCAGACCATTTTGTTGACCACACCGGTATAGGACTGGATCAGCCGAACCACTTTCATAGACACGCACTCTTCCACATAATCCGGCACAGGGATTCCGTGGTCGCCGTTCTCCTGCATGGACACGGCCGTTTCCACCGCCTGCAAAAGACCGTTTTCGTCAATACCTGCCAGAATAAAGCAGCCTTTATCCAGTGCCTCCGGGCGCTCGGTGCTGGTACGGATACAAACAGCCGGGAAGGGTTTGCCGATGGAAGTATAGAAGCTGGACTCCTCCGGCAAAGTGCCGCTGTCCGAAACCACACAAAATGCGTTCATCTGCAGGCAGTTATAATCATGGAAGCCCAGAGGCTCATGGCAGATGACCCGCTGATCCAGACGGAAGCCGCTGGCCTCCAGCCGTTTCTTGCTGCGGGGATGGCAGGAATACAGAATGGGCATATCGTACTTCTCCGCCATGGCATTAATGGCAGTAAACAGAGAAGTAAAATTCTTGTCGGTATCGATATTTTCCTCTCTGTGAGCAGAGAGCAGGATATACTTCCCCTTTTCCAGACCCAGTTTTTCATGGACGGCACTATCCTCGATCTGGGGCAGATTGGCACGCAGGGCCTCCGCCATGGGAGAACCGGTCACATAGGTCCGCTCTTTGGGCAGACCGCACTCATGGAGATACTTCCGGGCGTGCTCGGAATAGGCCAGATTCACATCGGAGATAATATCCACGATGCGGCGGTTGGTCTCCTCCGGCAAGCACTCATCCTTGCAGCGATTGCCGGCCTCCATGTGGAAAATGGGAATATGGAGGCGCTTGGCGGAGATGGCGGACAAGCAGGAGTTGGTGTCGCCCAAAATCAGCAGCGCATCAGGCTGCTGCTCCACCATGAGCTTATAGCTCTTGGCGATGATGTTGCCGATGGTCTCGCCCAGATCGGCGCCTACGGCATTGAGATAGAAATCCGGGGCACGAAGACCCAGATCCTCAAAAAACACCTGGTTCAGGGTATAGTCATAGTTCTGACCTGTGTGGACCAGAATCTGATCAAAATACAGATCACACTTTTTGATAACGGCGGACAGACGGATGATCTCCGGCCGTGTGCCGATGATGGTCATAAGTTTCAGCTTTTCCATGGTCAAACCTCCCGGAAAAAGGTATCAGGTCGGGCAGAATCAAAAGGCTCGTTGGCCCACATGAAGGTCACCAGATCCTCTGTTTGGCTGAGATTGATAATGTTATGGGTATAGCCGGGGATCATCTCCACCACTTGAATCTTCTCTCCGGAGACTTCAAATTCCACAATTTCACCCGTGTCGATCTTTCGCAGCTGGATAAGTCCACGACCGGACACGACCACAAACTTCTCATTTTTGGTGTGATGCCAGTGGTTCCCCTTAGTAATGCCGGGTTTGGAAATGTTCACAGAGAACTGACCGCGGTCAGCCGTACGGATGATCTCCGTAAAGCTGCCTCTGGCATCGCAGTTCATGTTCAGATCATAGATGAACTGTTCCTTGGGCAGGTAGCTGAGCCATGTGGCATAGAGCTTCTTGGTCAGCGGATCATCCAACTGCGGAACAGACAAGGTCTCCCGCAGCTTCGGGAAGGACAAAATCGTCTCCGCAATGACACCCAGGGTGGTCTCATGATGGACAGGCACCTGGCAGTAGCCGTCTGGCAGTTTGTTGGCATTGCCCCGGACGGCCTGAATCAGTTCCTCCACCACATCATCGATGTAGACCACATCCATTGGCACAGAAGGGTCATTGACCTGAATGGGCAGACCATTGGCTGTATTGTGGCAGAAGGTGGCAATGGCAGAGTTGTAGTTGGGTCGGCACCACTTGCCGAACACATTGGGGAAGCGATAGACAAAAACCTCTGCGCCCACTTCTTTTCCATAGGCAAAGAACAGGTCTTCACCGGCCTTCTTGCTCTCGCCATAGGGGCTTCCGGCATAGCGACCGGTCAGGCTGGCCTGAATAGAGCTGGATAACATCACCGGGCAGGTGTTTCCATGTTTTTTGAGGGTGTTCAGCAGGGTGGAGGCAAAACCGAAGTTGCCTGCCATAAACTCTGCCGGGTCCTGAGGACGGTTGACACCGGCCAGATTCAGCACAAAGTCACAGTCCTTGCAGAAGCTGTCCAATTCTTCGGGAGAATTGTCCACATCATAGGCAAAGACAGCCAGATCTGCGATCTCATGGTCCGGTCTGCGGTCATGACCCAGACGGATCTCCTCCAGCGCCGCACACAGATTGCGGCCAACAAAGCCTTTCGCTCCGGTGATGAGAATGTTCATGGTTACTCCTTAAAATGGAAATCCAAACCCACATAATCGAGGGCTTGCTCATAGGTTTCGATCTTATCGGCACTGCGCTGCTGCATATGTGCTCTCTGCTCAGCGATCCTCTCCCGGCGGAACAGCAGGGTTCTCACCCAGCGAACCACCCAGAATATGGGCAGCAAAACAGGGGCCTTCTCCAAAACAGGATACTGCTGCTTTATGGCGGACAGAGGCGGGAACAGCAGTTTTACCAGATACATACGGTTGCCGCTGCCGGCAGAGCCTGTATTTCTGGCATCTCGGAAGCCGGAGGCGGCAGTCTTGTTCTCTTCGCTGCCCCAGGAGCCGCTGCCAAATACGACATCAAGGATAAAAGCGCTCTTTTCGTCCGGCTCTTCACCGCAGAACCAAACCCTCAGCACCCTGCAGATATTCTGCCGGAATTCCCAAAGCTGCAGCTTGGTCAACTCCTGCTTCAGGTAGGCCTCATCCATAGCAGGCACGCTTTTCTCATAGACCCACAGGTCCAGCAAATGACGAAGACCGATGCCGCCGTCCCGATAGTGCTTGGCAAAATGGGTAAACAGGTAAATATATTCATCCTCTGGCGTCATAGCCCAGCGTGTGCCTTTTTGTATCTTGGCTAACTGCCAGCCATCACCGAAGTAACGGTAATAATCCGTGTTGTAAGAAGGCACGAGGCGCTTGTGCAGCTCCAGCTCCAACGCCTTTGTCTGCCAGATCAGCTCGTGGTCACTTTCCAGGATCTCTTCATAGCAAAGGCGCTCCATAATCGGGCGGATGCGGTCATACTGATCCAGCTTGATGAGGATATCCGCATCACCCATGGCCCGCAGCTCCGGCTTGGGATACCGGGGCTTCATATTGCAGCCCTTGACAGGCATATAATCAATACCGGCTTCATCAAAGGCAGAACACAGCTTGTCTATGGCCCGCAGCTGGCCTTCGCTGACCACCAGATTCTTGCAATAAGACCGAAACAGCTTCTGCATGATTGGCAGAGAAGCGTCCGCTCCGCAGTTGGATGCCCCCTCGTAGATAAGGGCACCGATCTGGTGGCTCTTTATGTATGCTTCCGCCTCTTCCAGATGGAATTCAACCGGAAGGGGCAGTTTTTCGCCGGTAACGGCACTTTTTAACAGAATCAGAATCCCTTGCCGGATCTGATCGGTCATCTGTTCTCCCATGCGTCCAGTTCCTCCCGGATATAGGACAGTTCCAAAAGTTTCTTCTGCACCTGCTCCACATTGAGCAGCTCTGTATTGCTGGAGTTGAACTCCGTCAATGTATTACGGGTCACATCGCCCTGCTTGAAATACTTGTCATAGTTCAGATCCCGCTTGTCGCAGGGGACACGGTAAAAATCACCCAGATCGGCAGCGTTGGCGCACTCCTCATTGGTCAGCAGGGTCTCATACATCTTTTCGCCGTGGCGGATGCCGATGACCCGGATCTCATGATCGGGGGCAAACAGGCCGGTCACTGCCTTTGCCAAAGTTTCAATGGTGCAGGCAGGTGCCTTCTGAACCAGAATATCGCCGGAAGTGCCGTTTTCGAAGGCAAAAAGCACCAGATCCACTGCTTCCTCCAGGGACATCACAAAGCGGGTCATGGAAGGCTCGGTAATGGTAATGGGATTGCCAGCCTTGATCTGATCGATCCACAAGGGAATGACAGAACCACGGGAACACATAACATTGCCATAGCGGGTACAGCAGATTTTCGTATGGTCCGTGGTACGGCTCTTGGCTACCACCACTTTTTCCATCATGGCCTTGGAGGTACCCATGGCATTGATGGGGTAGGCGGCCTTATCCGTAGACAGACAAATGACAGACTTGACACCGGCTTCAATGGCAGCTGTGAGAACATTATCCGTACCGATCACATTGGTCTTGACGGCTTCCAGGGGGAAGAATTCACAGGAAGGCACCTGCTTCAGAGCTGCTGCATGGAAAATATAGTCCACACCATGCATGGCATTCTTCACAGAAGCCAGATCCCGGACATCGCCGATAAAGAACTTGATCTTTCCGGCTGCTTCAGGCATCCGTACCTGAAACTCATGGCGCATATCGTCCTGCTTCTTTTCGTCACGGGAAAATACACGGATCTCCCCGATATCCGTTTGCAGAAAACGGTTCAAAACAGCATTGCCGAAAGAGCCGGTACCACCGGTGATCATCAGCGTTTTATTGGTAAACAGAGACATCAGTCTTTTCCCCCTAATTTTCGTAAGTGTTGAAGGCAGAGGATGGCTGCTATAAACAGCAGGCCGCATATGGCGCCGCCAATGTCGATGCACACATCCGTCAAAGAATTGCCACGGCCGGTGAAGAATTGCAGTCCCTCATCGGTGAGGGCAACCACTGCTGCAGTTGCCAAAGGCGTGCCGAACAGATACCGCTTTTTTCGCGGAAACTGAGCAGACAGTGCCGTCAAGCTCATGCCAAGTGCTCCAAATTCTGTCAAATGAGCCAGTTTTCGAACCAGATTGTGATAGACCTCATCATCCAACCGATGTTGGGGATCCAGCAACGGGCGCAACAGTGCCGCCACAGACAGGCTCGTTTCCCGGGATTCGGGAATGCTCGGCAGAGAATTGCTGTAAATAAACAGGATGATCAGCATCGACAACACTGCAAACAGCACAACTCGGATCTTTCTTTTCATTGGAAACCTCTTGACTGCAAATAGTCTTGCCCGGCACAGTGTGCCGGGCAAAAAGTTTCTTTATCAGCCGGCGATCTTGTGATCAAACAGACCGGTCCAGGTCTCATAGTAACCATCGGCCTTACGGACATAGTCATGGCCGTTGGCTGCTTCCTGCACATCCAGATAGTACCACTTGGCAGTATCCAGATTGTCGGTAAAGGTCTTCATGCCGTCCAGCAGATCAGAAGGATCTTCAGGCTGACGGTTCAGGACTCGGTTGATGAGGGTCACAGCTTCCGCACGGGTGATGTAATCATCGGGACGGAACTTGCCTTCATAACCCTTGATCCAGCCCTTGGAGGCAGCGCTGTTGACCTCATCGGCAGCCCAATGACCGGCGATATCGGAAAACAGATTGTCGCCATCGTAGGCAATTTCGTCAAAACGGGCAGCCACAGCGGCAAATTCGGCACGGGTCATGTTGTTCTTGGGACGGAAGCTGTCATCGGGATAGCCCTTGACAATACCGGCATTCTCCATGGTGGCAATGGCCACTCTGGACCAGCGCTCAAATTCCACATCGGTGAAGTCACAGTCAGCAGTCTCGAAGATGGCACGGCTCTCCTCCAGCAGCAGGCGGTAGAAGATGGTGGTGACTTCTTCACGGGTGATATAAGCATTGGGACGGACGGAGCCATCGGGATAGCCCTTGATATAGGCAAAGTGATCGTCCATGTTCAGGCTGACATCGCCCACGGGACGAGAAGGCTTCTGGGGGTGGCTGGGTGCACTGCCGCCATTGCGGACGACGGTGACAGTATAGGTCACGCCGTACTTCTTGTCGGACATGACGGTGTTCTTGAAGCAGATCTTATGCTCCACATCGGGCCACAGGTCACCCACCACGGAGGTCTTATCCCGCAGGATGGACTTCAAAGTGCGGTCGCCGGCCACGGGCTGAACATCGGTATAATGCTCATCCACATAGCTCTGCCATTCCATATCGCTGCCGCTGGCATAGGCATTCAGACCGTCATCCATGATCAGCTTCATGGCTAGGGAATCGAACTTCCACAGGTCAGTTCTGCGGTCACCGGGGTTGTACATATCGTTGATGATCTTCACGACTTCGTACAGCAGGTTGGTGTCTTCCGTCAGGTACTTGGTGGTACGGGAGAACTTGTAGATATAGGGATCGCCCTCATCGTCTTCAATGGAAACGGTCAGGGAGATGTTGTTGGCAGCCATGGCAGGCACGGCCAGAACCATACACAGCACCAAAACCAGTGCCATCATTCTCAAGAAACGCTTTTTCATAATTAAACCATTCCTCTCTTTTCAAGTTGGGACATATACCATGCCTTTTTCAGGCTTTTTTCCTTGGCGTAGGTGTCGATTACCTGTTGGACCAGCTCATCGCTTTGTCCATACTGCTTTTGCAGGGCTTCCAACTCTGCAACCAGACCATCCATTTTCTTATCGCAGTCTGATTCCAGTTTAGACGCCTTTGAAATATAGGTACTGGCAAACTCTACCAGATATTTCCCTTTTCGTTTTTCTGCCGGTATGGCCTTGTAGGCGGCAATACCTTCGTCCTCCAGGCCTTCCAATGCGCCGACATATTCGCTGCGCAGGGCATAGATTTTATCTATAATGGCTTTCAGCAGTTCTTCATAGGTAGGTTTCTTTTCCGCAGGGGGCTGCTGTTGTACAGAAGGCTGCTGCGTGGATGTTTGCTCTGCAGGCACTTCTGCAGGCTGTACCTCAACAGGGGCTTCCTGTTCCTTGGCATCCACTTCCCGTGCAGCTTCCAGAGCCTGATCCAGCATCTCCTGAACCTGTTGGGTGTTTTCCTGCAGCTTGACCTCCAGTTCCTCCTGGGTGTACTGGGTATAGTTCTTGACCGCTTCGATGTTATTCTCCTGCCAGCGGTAAAGACCGAAGGCAGCAGCAGTCAGAACCAGCAGCACGATCAGAAGGACCCACAGCCATGCTTTGCGGCGTTTTTTCTCAGTTTTCTTCATGGTTTGCTCCTAAAGGATGGCAATGGATGCCGTTTTCATCCACATGGAGCTGCCAGTTGGCAAGTTCCATAGCAGCAGGACGATGGGTCACTGCGATACAGGTTCGCCCGGGCAATTCCTGCAGCCGCTGGAGCACCAGTCGCTCCGTTTCTGCATCCAGTGCCGAAGTCACTTCATCCAGCAGCAGCACCGGAGCGCCGCCCAGAACTGCTCTGGCAATGGCCAGACGCTGGGCCTGCCCTTCGGAAAGACCATGGGCATTCTCGCCCAAAACCGTCTCCAGCCCATCGGGCAGCTGAGGCAGATAGGCATCCATGCAGCTGCAATAAACCGCCTGCTCAATCTGCTCTTCTGTAGCATCGGGACGGGTCAGAAGCAGGTTTTCCCGCAGCGTACCGCTGAACAGCAGGTTTCCCTGAGGCACATAGGCAAACAGCTTGCGGGTACTTCTGGACAGATCCACGGGACCATCTTCGGTTTCTACTTGCAGTTTGCCGCTGTTGGGATGAAAAATGCCCATCAGTAGTTTGAAAATCGTACTCTTTCCCACACCGGAAGGGCCTGTCACAACTGCAAACACGCCCTTGGGCAAGTGGAAAGAACTCTCCGCCAGAATCAGATCCCGATCATAGGCGAAGGAGATATTTTCGGCATAAATTGCCGTCATTTTTTCATAGAGTGCATGACCGTCCAGACTTTCCGTTCCGGCGGATTTGCCGCAGATCTCCTCGATCTCCATAAGGCGCTCTGCCGAGGCCATCATGGCAAGATACTGAGGATAGAAGCTGGACATATTGACAAAGGGTGCCTGCAGCTGACTCACCAACTGGGTGATGGCTGTCAGATCACCAAAGGTCATGGTCTGGTTGAACACACCGGCTGCACACCAGATCAGCGCTGCATAGCCGGAAAACCGAACCAGAACACTGACGCAGGTGTTGGAGAAGACGGAGATCCGACGGCGCTTTCGCTGAATCAGATAACGATCTTCCATCAGATCATCCGAGCGGCGCTCCACCTCCGGAGCCACATCCATGGCCTGAACCAACATCAGTTTTTCCAGCGTCTCCTGCAAGAAGCCGGAAACCTTGCCATCTGCTGCGCTGACTTCCTTGTTCAACACCTGCAGGCGCTTCCGGACTGTTCCGGTAATGGTAACCACGATCAGACCAAGTACCGCCATGATGGCCATAAACCAAGGTTCCATGGCTGTCAGAACTGCAACCACCGCAACCAGTTTTGTGACCATAGATGCAAAACCCGGAATCACGGATAGCAAACCGGTATTTACCTGCCGGACATCGTTATTCAAACGATTTATCAGTTCTCCGCTGTGAAACTTGGAGACCTCAGAATACTCACCATCCAGCATATGATGAAAGAGCATCTGCTTCCAGTCTCTGTCCAGCAGGGCCGTCAGTTCATTATTCAAGTAGCGGTAAACCGTCAAACAGATCAGCATACCTGCAATGATTGCCGCCTGTATAAGACAGGCATGAAGCAGATCATCACCCGTGCCGCTGACTGCACTGTTGATAACACCTTTTGTGCCTAAAGCGAAGGCAACGCCAAAGAGGGCGCTGCCTACATTGGCGGCAGTCATGAGCAGCAGCGCAGGAATTCTTCGCCGGAGTTTTTGAAATAAATAAGCAAATACTTTCATGAACGCAGCCTTTTCACCGTATGCCTTACTCGTTTGAGCCCTTCGCTAAGGCGCTCAGACGGATTTTTACATATCGACACAGATACCGGATGGGCCGGGTAATGTGCCAGAACCGGCAGTAGAGCCGATACCAAAGATTTGTCACTTCAGTCCGTTTGCCATCTCGAGTGAAAGCTGTTACCACAGCAATCACTTGATCATGACGCACCGGATACTCTAAGGAAAGCTGGTTGTCGCCAATACAAGTATAGAATTCGTCCACCTTGACGATGCGGTGCAGCACATAATGACCGTCATCCCGCTGATAGAGGGGCAGATCGTATTTCTTTAGCCTACCTTCCACAGGTGACAACTCAACCGTGTCTCTTCCCTGACGAATCATAGGCAGCATGCTGACGCCTCGGGGAGAAAAGCTGACAGACATACCGGCTGCCAGCTGTTCCTTCATAAGGGGCATCACTTGGTCTAATGCTACGGGTACTTTATGCAAGGAAGTCATGTTTCTTCAGTGTCTGGATGAAAGCAGCAACAGCCTTCTGTGCAGTGGCTTCATCCACATCATATTCAGCCAGCAAAGCAGCAACCAAAACAGCTTCGTCGGTCTCATTTTCCAACAGCTTCCAGAGAAATGCGCCGGTTTCATTGAGGGTGATCATAGCATTGAGATCCATATCACCGGTGGGAATGACAACATGCTGACCGGCAACTTCTCGAATCAAAAAGTCTTTTTTAACCTTCATTTCTCTACCTCTATCGTTAAATTTCCTCGGGTTCTGTCTCGTTAGGGCCACCTATGTCAAAAATGCTTCCTCCGGAATTTTCATCATCATCAGCGGGCTTATCCTGAGACTGATTGTTATTGTCCTTGTCCTGTTCAGGGGTCACAGGAGTCACAGGTGCAACGCTCTCAACGCGACCCTTTACCTGAGTCACTTCCGCAGCAGCAAACTGCTCAGCAGTAAAGATGCCCTGCTCGATCAAACTCTGGGCAAGCGTCATATTCTTGCCAACGATCTCGGCACTCATGGCCTTCCAGAACACATCCACAGCGTCACCGCGGGTGAAAGATCCGTCAGCGGCTGCAATGTCGATCAACCCGACCTTCTTTGCCAGTTCATAGGGATCATTCCAGGTAAACTGTGCATTTTCGCCGGCGTCGGAATAGCCCAGAGCCCGGAGCACCAGTGTCAGGAACATATAGTCGTTTAACTGGACATCAGAGCCGAACTTATCGGGACCCATGCCGTTGGTAATGGCATTGGTGTAGGCATAACCAACATAACCGGCAGCCCAAGCAGGAACATCCACAAAGGGAGTGCGATAGGTGCCTTCCAGAGCCTCTGCTTCCTTACCGATCATACGAACCAGCAAGGTGATGCCCTGGGCGCGGGTCAAATTCTGATCCAGTGCATAACCCACAGCCGGACCCATGCCCTGGAAGAGACCCAGTTCATTGAGGGCGTCGGCAGTATTCTGCTGCTTGACAGTATATGCAGCAGCAGGAACAATAGCAGCGATCATCATAACAGCTGCCAATACGATTGCAAAAAATCTCTTTTTCATAGTGAACTCCTTTTCCGTGAAAACAATTTTGTCTTTCGGCACAGGTCTTGTATCAAGGCCCATGCAGAAGGGCAAACTTTTAGGGGACCCGGCCCCCATAAATTGGGAGCCGGGGTGAATGGAGGAAAGTAATTACACTTCCTCTTCTTCGGTCTGGTTTTCGCAGCTGGAGGTAGAGGTAGCGATGACGTCCTCAACAGCGATGGCGATAACCTCGATTTCGGGGTATTCAAACTTCTTCATGATGGGCCTCCTTTCTATTATTGGTGGATATGAATAAGCCTGATCCGCAAGCGGATAAAGCTTGTTCGCTTGGGGAGCCCCAGCGGCGGTGACCGCCGCTGGGGTGTTTTGACAATTACCTAAAATCTACTGAATATTAGCCGAAGAGTGTTCTTGCGGCATCACCGTAGACGACCAGAGCCTTTGCCAGACGGCCGGCAGTGGTTTCCTTCTG
>JAZNNW010000023.1:0-6209 GCA_045580485.1 Candidatus Avilachnospira sp.
CTCCTGCAAGGTGGGGATGTCCTCTGCATGGAGCAAACCATCCAGAAAGTTCAGCCAGATCACCGGCGTAGGAGCATCGGGATTGTAGGCAACCGGCAGCCGGCTTCGCTCGGTAGCCGGTCTGCCCTCGGTGAATGTGCCGTCCAACAGCAGCGTACCGTTGGCAGCATGGATGCGATCCTGCTCCGGAGGAAAGTCAGGTACATGAGCTTCCAGTTTCAGCACCTCCAGAATGTTTGTGATCTTCCGGGGGATGTTGTTCACGGCGCAGAATTTCAGCTTGTCGTAAATCTCTCCACGGAGAGGGAGATCATCCGTTACCCGACCATCGGGCGTGAAAAAAGCTCCGTTTGCGAAGATGATTCTGCGCTCCTGCAGAAATTCTTCACAAAACAGAGCTTCGTTGATGTTCTGCCCATCAAACCACATGGGCAAGTTCATATCAGGCGTTTTCCGGTTCTTCGCCACGGTGCGCCACCTCCTTTTTCTTTCGTGCGGTGTACTCTTTCAGAAAAGTGATTTTGCCACTTTTCATCAGCTCGTCCACCAGAGCGACCCGTCCTTCCAAATCGCCCACGGTCAACACATCTGCCATATATTCGATGTGGCAGAGCATCTGGCAGGCTTCCACGAACCGGTCATCGCAAGGCTCGTCCGGTGTCTTGGGTGCATACCGCACTTTCCAATCTTCCAGAAGATGCAGATAGTCCGTCAGCACACGGAAACAGAGCATTTCATCCTCACGGAACTGTCGGATGTGGGAGCGTTTGGGCTTACAGGATGCCGTTGCATCCTGTCCAGGCTCGGTGCTGATACCGAAGTCCGCCGCCAGCCTTTGCGCCGCCTCGTAGCCGCTGAGATCAAGCAGCCTTGCCACAAGGTCGATCACATCCCCCTTGGCCCCGCAGCCGAAGCAGAAGAAATAGTCCTCATTCAGCTTCATGCTTGGATGCCGGTCATGGTGGAACGGGCAGCAAGCCATACCGTTGCGGCTGACTTTCAGCCCGTAGTGTTCGGCGGCTTGCTTTACAGGAACAACCGCCTTGATGGTTTCGTACATGGTCATTTGCGTACCTCCTTTGAGTTTTTGACGATTTTCTTTTCGTCTCACCCGAATATACGCAAAAAATCGCTTTCGATTGAAAAATCAGGCACTCGTGCAAGAAAGTAAAAAAGCCGCCCCCGAAAATTGCAAAAATGCAATTTCAGGGGCGGCGATTGTTGGATGCGAATGATAGTGAGATTTTCAACTGAATAAGTATTGACTTAATCAAATGCGGCGTTATAATTAAGTAAATACTAAAACAAAAGGAGCAACAACATGGAACTTGATCGTATGTTGAAAGCATTGGGTGAACCAATGCGTTTGAAAATATATCAAGCTCTTTTGGAAAGAAAACATTGTGTGCGCTCTCTTTCTAAAAAGTTTGGTATCTCAGAATCTGCAATTTCACAGCACATGAAAGTGATGAAAGATGCCGGATTGGTCTATGGCGAGAAGTACGGTTATCATACCCACTATCTACCCCAGCAGGAGGCCGTGGATTACCTTGCCGAACAGTTTGAATTGATGCGAACTGCATCCCTCACCGTAGACCGTGATATGACGGTCTGCCAATGCGAATACAGGAAGGAGGGTGAGTCCAAATGAATATCTTGCTTGATTTATTCCTTACTTTTGCCAAGATTGGCTTGTTTACCTTTGGCGGGGGTTACGCCATGATTTCCATGATAGAAAATAACTGTGTGGAAAGAAAACAATGGATCACTCACGATGAAATGATGAATGTGACGGTCATTGCAGAATCTACTCCCGGCCCCATTGCCATCAACTGTGCAACCTTTACCGGATATAAGAAAGCCGGTTTTATTGGTGCATTGGCAGCAACACTGGGTATGATCGTTCCATCCTTTGTGGTTATCTATCTGATTTCCATGTTTCTGGATAATTTTTTGGAACTGACCATCATTGCCAACGCATTTAAGGGCATCAAAATTGCAGTGGGTATCTTAATTTTAGATGCTGCAATTACCATGATTAAGAAAATGCACAAGAAGAAATTGCCCAGAGCGATTATGCTCTGCTCTTGCGTGGTCATGCTGTGCATCAATATTTTCGCATGGAACTTTTCTTCTATCAGCTTAATGCTGATTGCAGCTGCTGTCAGTCTGACTGTTTTTGTTTTGAATGGCGCACCTGAACAGAAAGGTGGTGCAGGAAAATGATTTATCTGGATTTGTTTCTCGGCTTTTTGAAAGTCGGTTGCTTTGCCTTTGGTGGAGCTTACGGTGCAATTCCTCTGATTCGTGATGTTGTGCTTTCTTATGGCTGGCTCAGTGATGAAACATTGACCTACATGATTGCTGTCAGCGAAAGTACACCGGGACCCATGATGGTGAATCTGGCAACCTATGTAGGAAGCAGCCAAGCGGCATTTCTTGGTGCTGTGATTGGAAGATTGGCGGTTGTGCTTCCTTCGTTCCTGATTATCCTGCTGGTAACAGCGTTACTGAAAACCGCATTGAAGAACAAATACGCTCAAGCTGTTCTGCGTGGTCTGAAACCTTGCGTGATTGGTATTGTATTGGCTACCGGCATTTACATGGTTTTGGGAAACTGCTTCGGAACAAGTACAGCAATCAAAGCAAACATACAGGCGATCATCATTACTGCACTCTTAGTTGCTTCGATGTTTGGATATAAGCATTTTACAAAGAAAAAACTGTCCCCGATCCTGCTAATTATCATTTCGGCTGCAGTGGGTATGGTCATATACGGAATATAATAATTTATTACACAGCAGCCATGCACAACGGTGTGTGGCTGTTATGCTTTTAGATGCAATGTTCACAGGATATACATTGATATTGTTCCGCAAATAGAATATAATATGCTTACTATGATTATGGGAGGTACTGCGGATATGAGATACCTATCCACATTTGAAGTAGCGGAAAAATGGGGCATATCTCCCCGTAGGGTTGGTATCCTCTGCAACGAAAACCGCATACCGGGCGCACAGCGGGCAGGAAGTCGCTGGATTATACCCGAAGATGCTACCAAGCCCACAGATGCCCGCATCAAAAGCGGAAAATATATCAAACATCATATCAACGGAGAGGAGGGCAGCTAATGTCCAACACCTATTTACCGGCTGACGTTCGTACCCGAATTGTCGATTTGATGAAAGCGAACAAAGTAACACAGAAGAAATTGGCACTTGCCATTGGTGTGCATGAAAGCACCCTCGGACGCTTTCTCAACGGTACAACAGAAAAATTGAGCGAAGAAAGCGTAATCCGCATTGCCAAGGCGTTCAATGTGTCTACAGATTTTATCTTGGGAACGACCGAGATCCCCGACAAGAAGAATTATGATATTTCCGAGTTGGGCTTGTCTGTGGAAGCTGCCAAAAATCTTTACACCGGAAAGGTCAAGGCTGATATTGTGAGCCGCTTGTTGGAGAATCCCCGCTTCGCAACAGTTACATATATGATTGCAGGATACCTCGATGATACAACGGCGGGAGGTTATGCGGCCCACAATCAGATGATCGCTTCCGTCACTTCCATGCTTTTGGGGCAGAACAAAACCACTGCTGCTGTGATGGCAGCCAGAGAAGCCAATTCGTATAAAGTCCCGGTTTATCAGGCAGATCTTACAAACATCCAAAATACCTTTATGACTGCGGTAAGAGAGGTAAAGAAGGAAGTCGGCAGCGAACTGGATGCACAAAAAGCGCTCAGCAAGGAAATTACTGCGGAACTGTTTGCTACAGTAACCAAAGGACAGGATACGCCCAATCCCTCCATCATGCCGGAAGAACTTGCAGATGCTATCACCGGAACGATTGCCAATGCTGATTGTGTCGATCAGGAAGCACTGGATAGTTTCAATAAGGCTCTGGTTGGTCTGATGCAGAGCATGGTAGCACCAAATGATAAGCCTGAGTAATGAGCAGCTCTGTATTGCCGCCCTGGACGGCGATACAGAAGCGAGAAATGCTCTTGTAGAGAACAATCTTCGCTTCATAAAAAGAACTGCCTATGAAATGTGGAGCGCACAGCAGGAGCTGAACGCCGCTCTTGGCATTGAGATCAACGATCTGGTGCAGGAAGGGTCATTGGGCTTGTTGGACTGTATCGCCGGTTATAAACCGGACACCGGCAACAAGTTTCTGACCTATGCAGCACCGGCAATCCGCAACGCTATGGTGGACTACATCCGCAGATGGAACCCCACTTTTGAAGCGAAGAATCTGGGAAGCATCATCCGTTTGGATGAAGTTGTAAAAGGCGAAAACAAAGGCAAGCATGAATTTATCGCTGACTCCAGAGCAAAGAACCCGGAGCAGATATATATTGCTAAAGAAACCCACGAAGAAATCCACACCGCTCTGCAGCGGATTGACCGACGGGAACGGACATACCTCTGGTATCGCTTCGGTTTCGAGGATGATATGGAGCATCCGCTGAATGAAACCGCCAAGCACTTCCATCTGTCTGAGAGCAGAGCGAGATCCACGGAAGCTCTCGCTTTGGATAATGTGTGGTTGGAACTGCCGTGGTGGTACTGATAAAAGCAAAAAACCGCTGCAACTTCCGTCCTTTGTAGGGGTGAAAATAGCAGCGGTTTTACATTTGAGAGGATAGGTATGGCAAATATAATAACCAGTATCAGAATCATATGTAGCATAGTTTTGCTGTTTACACGGGCGTTTTCGTCTGCATTCTATATCCTATATATCATGGCAGGCATAACTGATGTACTTGATGGCGTTGTAGCACGCAAATTCAAATTGGAGAGTAAATTTGGCGAGAAACTTGATACTGTTGCCGATGTCTGCTTTGTTGGAGCAACTTTATATAAACTGCTTCCTGCCGTGAAAATTCCAATCTGGTTATGGTTATGGATTGGTGCTATTGTATTACTTAAACTCACAAATATCATATCTGGTTTTTGGCGGCAAAACACATTTGTCGCAAAGCATACCTCTGCGAATAGAATCACAGGAATATTGTTCTTCCTGTTTCCGTTTTCGCTTCCACTTTTGCCGGTGGAGTGCGGTGCAAGCGTAGTATGTGCTATGGGTACAGTAGCAGCTATACATGAGGGAATTCAGATAAACAGAGAAAAATGATGCATGAGGGAAACACAATGGAATTATCAGAGAAAATACAAAAATTACGAAAAGAACATAATTTGACACAGGAGCAGCTTGCAGAGCAGCTCTTTGTATCCCGTACTGCAGTTTCAAAATGGGAGACAGGTCGGGGAACACCCAGCATGGAGTCATTGAAACTGATCGCAAATCTGTTTCACGTTACGCTGGACCAGCTTCTATCCACTGAGGAAATTGTTGTAATTGCAGAAAGCGAAAATAAGGAAAACATTAAGCGTTTTGCATCCTACATTGATGGAATCATCGATCTGTCAGCATTGCTCGGCTTGCTTTTACCGCTGTACAAGGTTGAGGAAAATGGGCTTTTCCACTCCGTGCCATTGTATCAGCTTGGTGGATGGCAAGGTATTGTGTTTTGGATTGCTCCGGTCATCATGGTGATTTGCGGAATTGCTCGGATGGTGCTTGCCGGAAGCGAAAACACCAAAATGAACACCGCTGCCAACATGGTCGGAACCGCTGCACATATCAGCGCAATCATTCTTCTGATTTTGTGCGGGCATCCTTACCCGGCAGTGCTGTTTTTCTTCCTGTTTGCCATGAAGGGCATTCTTTTGTTGAAAAAACCTCAATGACACGCAAAGTATCGCCCATGTGACAGCACGATTCTACACTATTTCTGCCCCTTTCGATAGAATAATTACAGGCTTGCAGCCGCAAATCTATCAAAGGAGCAGATTCGCAAATGAAAAGAAAAGCAATCTCACAATTTATTCTCGGAGGCATTCTTCTTGTTTTCTTTGTCCTCTTTACATGGTCACTGACGTTTATTGATGTACAGCCGATTGGCCCTAACGGTTCTTCCGTTGCATACGCACGTATCAACAAGGCTGTCCATAATCTGTTTGGAGTCAGCATGACCCTTTACAACATCACCGATTGGGCAGGTGTCGTGGCGAGTTTCATTGCCCTGGGCTTTGCAATTCTGGGTCTAACGCAGTGGATCAAAAGAAAACATATCTGGAAAGTTGACCGCAGCATCTTGGTTCTTGGCGCATTTTACATCCTCGTATTCGGCGCTTATGT
>JAZNNW010000024.1:0-15878 GCA_045580485.1 Candidatus Avilachnospira sp.
TTCGAGGTGTCCATATTTTTTGCACCGGTGGCAGGAAGAACTCGAACGAAGTTCGAGTTCGGGGAGCGATGCGCCCGCCGCCGGTGGCGGATAAAGGGAGCTGAGCGAGTGGCAGCGGTCGGCAGGCAGCAAACAAGGTGAAGCTGCCGCCGGGCACCGCAACAGGACACCGGCACCAGACACCTCGCAAGAGGTGTCTACATTTTTGTGCCGCTTACGGTGTCATATCATAAAAACTTCCGGTTTCGTTGCTGCGGTATTCATGCTTTTCGTAGTAGCCGATCAAGGTATCTGCTTCGTCTCTAAGCGCAACCATGTAAACATCTTTGTTTTCTCTGTCGTTACGGGAGGTATAGACAACATTGTGATCGGGGCTTGCAGAGAACCACTCTAACACACGGTCGATTTTAGCGTTGGAATCATTGTTGTGGCATAGCTTCAGGTTTGTACCTGTTAAATCCCTGTGATATCGTTTGATGGAGGCAGGGTTCATATAAATGATCGTGGAAGCAAGGTCGCAAATAACGATGGGGGCATGATCCTGATCGATGATACTCTTAAAATATTTTTCCATAATAATTTCCTTTCTGTTCAGATAGTGGCTCTGTATTCTCTGGGGGATACTCCCAAGGTACTTTTGAACCGTTTAGAAAAAACGACATAGTCCGTATAACCGCACTGTGCGGCGATTTCCGAGAGAGACACTGTGTTCTGATAGATATCGATGAGGTAACGGGCATGGCGAATCCGAAGCTGTGCCAGAAAAGCAGTGGGGGTGACACCGATTTGTTTTTTGAACTGCGCGCGAATGTAATCCTCTGCATAACCACTTTGATTGAGAACGGTATTCAGATCCAGCGTGTGATCGTGAAAGTGTTCGGTAATGTGCTGAACAACTTTTTTGACGGCCAGACTGATCCCGTCATCAAATCTCAGATTTTTGGAAATATAATGCAGAAAACTGTCGCATAAAACAGATGCGTACTCCCTGTTTTCGTGTCGGTTTCTCAGTATCATTTTTGCGAGATTTGTACCGTCGCCGTACTCGTTATCGGTCAGGACCATGGGATGACCAAAACGAAGAATGTGATTAAAGTCGCCCTGAATGTAAATGCTGTTTAAGTTTCCGGAGGGAGTAGTATGATGCTCCACGCCGGGCGGTATCACGGCAATGGTACCGCCGCAGACGGGAAATGAACCGGCAGATGTCCAAAGGGAACCGGTGTCCTGCAGATATAGGATAATTTCATGGAGATTATGCCGATGCCTTGGTCTGGGGGATTGGTATTTCGTTGTGCCAACTAAGAGATCCATAATATCACCATCACATATTCTACCATAAATCTATCTTTTGAACAAGTTGTATTATGAAATGACCTAACAGTATTCATTGGAAAACTCTATAATACTGGGGAATGACAGAGTTGGAAGGTGAGTTCTTTGCTGTTCTCAAAACAAGATTTACGGAAAATCATAGTTCCACTTCTCATTGAGCAGGCTCTTGCCGTGACGGTAGGCATGCTGGATACGGTTATGGTGGCAAGTGCCGGTGAAGCGGCGGTTTCCGGTGTATCACTGGTCGATTCGCTCAATCTTCTCCTGATTTATGTATTTTCTGCGCTGGCAGGCGGCGGTGCCATCGTGATCTCCCAGCTTTTGGGTAAAGCCGTAAAGGAAACGGCACAGGAAGCTGCCAAACAGCTCATTTTGGTGGTTACGGCAGCTGCTGTCTTTTTGACTCTGATCGCGGTCGGTCTCCGAAAGCCTCTTCTGAACTGGATCTATGGCAGTATTGATGCAGAGGTTATGGCAAATGCCCAGATCTATTTCCTGTTTACTGCGTTGTCCTATCCTTTTTTAGGTATCTATAATGCCTGCGCAGCCATCTTCCGTGCAGCAGGAAACTCCAAGATTTCCATGACCACATCCTTGATGATGAACGGGATCAATGTAGTAGGAAATGCACTTTTGATTTTTATGTTCCAAATGGGAGCCACCGGTGCTGCCATTGCCACCTTGTTTGCAAGGATCGTGGGAGCAGGGTTTATACTCCTGCGGATTCGCAGTCCCAAGGCCAATCTTCGCATCACAGGAGTGCTGAAAATCCGACCCAAGTGGAATTTGATCAAGCGGATCTGCTGGATCGGTATTCCCAATGGTGTTGAAAACGGTATGTTCCAGTTTGGTAAAGTCCTGACCCAAAGCATTGTTTCTGGTTTTGGAACAGTGCAGATTGCAGCTAATGCGGCTGCCAGCTCTTTGGCATCCTTGCAGTATGTTCCCGGACAGGCAATCAGTTTGGCCATGGTGGTCGTGGTTGGCAGGTGCGTGGGAGCAGGCGAGAAAGAACAGGCAAAGCGTTATACAAAAGTGCTCCTTGGAATTGATTATGGGATGATTATATTGGTGTCAGCATTCATGTGCCTGTTTGCCAAGAATCTGGCCGGTTTGTACAATCTTTCCGGAGAGGGAATTACCCTTGCTGTGCAGATCATATTTTGTCACAGCCTGTGCATATCTACCATTTGGCCCTTGGCATTTACACTGCCCAATGCTTTCCGTGCAGCCAGTGATGTGCGGTACACCATGATACTTTCGGTATTTTCTATGTGGGTCTTCCGTGTGGGATTGAGTGTGGTGTTCGGCAAAGTGCTGGAAATGGGTGTCATGGGCGTTTGGCTTGCCATGTTCTGCGATTGGTTGTTCCGTGCGGTATTGTTTGCCATCCGCTTCTACAGCGGAAAATGGCTGACAAAATATAAGAGTCTTACATAAAAAAGATGCCTCGTGAGAGGCATCTTTTTTTACGGCATTTCGATATTGACGGGAACCCCGTTGACTTCCACACCTTCTTCGGCACGGATAAGGATGTATTTGACACCGCCCAACACTCTGGTCTCTATCAGATCCCGTTTTTCCGGTGCAACCTGTATCTTCACATCCGGAGTGATCACATGGAACTGTCTCGGATTGACCAGATTCTTCGGGCTGAGGTCTGCGTGCTCTCCGAAAACTTCATCGAACTCATCGTTGAAAGCCTTGACCTTTTCTTCGGAAATACCACAGGTCTGGAGCATGTGGTTCATTTCAGGCTTGGACACCAACAGAGGCTCTTTGTCACGGCTCTCCTTATGCTCCTGAATCATATCGCTGAACTGGGCGTGAACGGCCTGCACCACTTGAATGCTGCAATCTTCAGCGAGGGTATTACCCAGCAGTGCCTGAAACTCCTGCTGCTGATGCTTGGCTGCCATAGGAGCCTGGGTGCCGAAAACGGCTTTGACAAATTCCTCGTGATTGTCGCCGGTGTCTCTGGTATAGGTCAGCGCACCGTAGAGATTGGTGGCACGGTCATCAAAGGCAGGGAAGAGGAAGCCCAGTTCCGGCGCAGAAACGATCCAGTCGGTCTTGCTATTGTGGAATTCCTGATCCTGAGAATGGAAGCTGAGGGCAGATTTGCTCAGCTTTACTGGGCAGATGGCACAGAGAATATAGCGATAGACCTGATCGGAACCGTCGGCAAAGTCACTGCCGTCCTTGCCCTTAAAGGGAACATCGTAGGCATCGCTTGCCAGCAAAATCAGGTAATTGGTGTCCATCTGCACCGTCTGAATGACTTTATTGAAAAACTCTTCGGCGGCGGCCTCATCATTCAGAGCAGAATCCCGCAGCTTCATGAGCAGTTTGTGTTCTTCACCTTCCATGACACTTTTGGTAGGGAAGACCACATCGGTCAAATTCTTTCCCAGACCGCCGGAAAGCGCTTTTTTCAGCACAGCCAGCACCTTTTCTTTTTCATCTTCCAGCATCAGATTGACAGACTGGGTGAACTGGGTGAGGATCTCGCCCTTATCGCTGACATAGCAGCCTCGCACTTGGGATATATTACTTTTGTCGGCACGGAAGCGCCGGCGAATTTCAGAAATTTCTCTTTCGTTCATATGTACCTCCAAATTGGTCGTGGAGATATGATATCACAAAAAGCCACAATGTTCAAACAGGCTTTTTCTATGGGCAAACCGCACAAGGAATATGAAAAATATTTTTTAGGTCTTGTGAATTTTTGCTTGATTTTTTCGGTTCTATGAAGTAGAATGAAAGTGTAATTTAAGAATGGTAGCTGTAACGAAGTGTTTCGCACACGGGCTGCAACTATCACTCGGCTTTGCTTCGAGTGTACTGAATCTCATGGGGATTTGGTGCATTTTTTGTTTATCCGAGTGACACCCATGAAGGAGGGAATAACATGCAAATCATCACCAACGGACGCCTCATCACCCGTGATCCTGCTGCGCCTTATTTTGAAAAGGGTGCAGTTGCCTATGAAGGTACCAAAATTGTTGCAGTGGGCGAGGAGACCAAACTCCGTGCCCAGTATCCCGATGCCAAAATCATCGATGCCAAAGGCGGCGTCATCATGCCTGCCTTTATCAATGCCCACACCCATATCTATTCCGCTCTGGCCAGAGGCCTGAGTATCGTGGGCAATAACCCGACCAATTTTTATGAAGTGCTGGACGGCACCTGGTGGGCCATTGACCGGAAGCTGACTCTGGAGGGAACCATGGCCTCTGCCGATGCCCTGTACATAGACTGCATCAAGCAGGGTGTCACCACCATCTTTGACCATCATGCTTCTTATTGCGAGATTCCCGGCTCTCTGTTTGCCATTGCCGATTCTGCAAAGCGGTTCGGTGTCAGAAGCTGCCTGTGCTATGAGGTCTCCGATCGTGACGGCGAGGAAAAATGCCTGCAAGGCATCCGGGAAAACGCCGACTTCATTACATACTGCGAAAAAGAGCAGAATCCTATGCTGAAGGCCATGTTCGGCGGTCACGCTCTGTTCACCATTTCCGATAAAACCTTCGAGCGGATGGTGGAGGCCAACAACGGACGCACCGGCTTCCATATCCATGTGTCCGAAGGCATGAACGATGTCTACGACAGCCTGCAGAACTACGGCCGCAGACCTGTTCAGCGGCTGCAGGACCACGGCATCCTGGGTGAAAAGACCATCCTCGGTCACTGCATCCATGTAAACTCTGCGGAGATCGATATTATCAAGCAGACCAATACCATGGTGGTCAACAATCCCGAATCCAACATGGGCAATGCCGTTGGCATCTGCCCGGTACTGGCACTTTATAAAAACGGTATTCTTCTTGGCATGGGCACCGATGCCTATACCAACGATATGCTGGAGAGCCTCAAGGTTGCACTCTGCTCTCAGCGTTCCAATGCCTGCCTGCCCAATGTGGGCTGGTGCGAGGTCACTGATATGCTCTTTAAGAACAATGCCAAAATCGGTGCCAGATACTTCCCGGACGAACTGGGGGTCCTGAAGCCCGGCGCAGCTGCCGATATTATCGTCATGGACTACAAGCCCTTCACGCCTTTCTCCGATGCCAATATCGACGGTCACATGATCTTCGGCATGACCGGCCGTCAGTGCCAGACCACCATCGGCAACGGCAAGCTGCTGATGCTGGATCGGGAACTGGTGGGCGTGGATGAAGAAGCGGTCAATGCCCATATTCTGGAAGAAGCCAAGAAGCTGTGGGGCGGTCTCAACAACTGCACCTATTAACCCCTGCGGAAAACTTTGAGGGAGGTAAAAACAATGAGTGAACTGATGATTCCCATTCCCTTTGAACAACTGATGACATGGATTGCCACGGAATATAAAAAAGAAGGATCCGTGTTTGGCGTCCATCGCCCCTATGTGGCAGGGGAGAAGAAACTGCCCATTTTCGGTTCTGAATATATCGAAACGCCTTTCGGACCTGCCGCCGGTCCCAATACTCAGCTGGCACAGAATATCATTGCCGGTTACTTTGCCGGTGCCAGATTCTTTGAATTGAAAACCGTTCAGAAGATGGACGGTGCCGATCTGGCTGCCTGTGTCAACCGCCCCTGTATTCTGGCAGAGGATGAATGCTACAACTGTGAATGGTCCACAGAGCTTTATGTGCCGCAGGCCTACGAGGAATATGTGAAGGCATGGTGTGCCTGTAAGATGTTGGCAAAGGTCTACGGTCTGGGTGACCCCAACGGCTTTGTGTTCAATATGTCCGTTGGCTACGATCTGGCAGGTATCCAGGGTGAGAAAATCGATACCTTTATCGAGGGCATGAAGGATGCTTCCGACCGACCCATTTGGAAAGAGTGCATCTCGGTGCTCCATAAGCTGTACCCCGAATACAGCGACTATATCGATACCATCACACCCCATGTGTCCAACTCCATCACGGTTTCTACCCTCCATGGCTGCCCGCCTTCGGAGATCGAAGCCATTGCGTCCTATCTCATTAAGGAAAAGAATGTCCATACCTTTGTCAAGTGCAATCCCACCATTCTGGGTTATCAGTCCGCCAGAGATATTCTGGATGGCATGGGTTACGACTATATCCAGTTCGGCGAGTTCCATTTCAATGATGATCTGCAGTATGCCGATGCCATTCCCATGTTCCGCAGACTGCTGGCTCTGGCTCAATCCAAGGACTTGGAATTCGGTCTCAAACTGTCCAACACCTTCCCGGTGGATGTGAAGCAGAACGAACTGCCCTCCGAGGAAATGTACATGGCAGGCAAGTCTCTGTTCCCCCTGACCATTGAGATGGCTAACCGGATCGGTAAGGAGTTTGACGGCAAGCTGCGGCTCAGTTATTCCGGCGGTGCAGATTTCTTCAATATTGACCGCATTTTTGCCTGCAACATCTGGCCCATCACCATGGCTACCACGGAGCTGAAGCCCGGCGGTTATCAGCGGTTCAAGCAGATCGGCGAGAAGCTGGAGCAGCTGCCCTTCGCACCCTTTACGGCTGTGGATACGGAGGCTGTTGCAGCCCTGTCTCTGGCAGCACGCAGAGATCCTCTCCATCAGAAGGCCATCAAGCCGCTGCCCAGACGGAAACTCTATGAAAAGGTACCTCTGCTGGACTGCAACACCGCTCCCTGTAAGGGTGGCTGTCCCATCGGACAGGATATCCCCGAATACATCGAACTGTGCCGCCAGGGTGACTACGAAAAAGCTTTGTGGGTCATTCTGGAAAAGAATCCGCTGCCCTTTATTACCGGTACCATCTGTGCCCATCACTGCATGGATAAGTGCACCAGAAACTTCTATGACCGTTCCGTGCAGATCCGTGCCACCAAGCTGGTGGCTGCAGAACGGGGCTTTGATAAGCTCCTGCCCAAGCTCATTCCGGCGCCGAGAAAAGAAGGTGTCAAGGCAGCCATCGTCGGCGGCGGTCCCACCGGTATGGCAGCTGCCCACTTCCTGGCAAGAGCCGGTGTGGAAGTGACCTTGTTTGAGCAGTCTGACCGCCTTGGCGGTATCGTCCGTCAGGTCATTCCCGAATTCCGTATTTCCCATGAAGCCATCGACAAGGATGCAGCCATGCTGGAAAAGCTGGGCGTGGATATTCGGCTGAACACCGCTGCCCCTGCTGTGGCAGAACTGAAAGCCCAGGGTTATACCCATATTCTCTTCGCTGTGGGTGCATGGAAACCCGGCAAGCTGGAAATCTCCGGCAATGTGAAGCCGGTCATCGGCTGGCTGAAAGATATCAAGGGTAAAAAGAATCTGGAGCTGGGTCATGTGGCGGTCATTGGCGGCGGCAACACCGCCATGGATGCTGCCAGAGCGGCACTCCGTGCAGGCGCAAAATCCTCCACTCTGGTCTATCGCCGTACCAAGAAGTATATGCCCGCCGATGCAGAGGAATTGGAACTGGCCATTGCCGACGGTGTCAAGTTCCTGGAACTGGTGTCTCCTGTAAAGCAGGAGAATAGCAAGCTCCTTTGCAAGAAGATGGTTCTGGGTGATCCCGATGCCTCCGGACGCAGAAAGCCTGTGGAAACAGGGGAGACTGTGGAGATCGAGTGCGATTTGGTCATTTCTGCTGTGGGTGAAAAGGTGGATGAGACTGTCTTTGTTGCCAACGGAGTGGAACTGGATGCCAAGGGACTGCCGGATCTCAAGACCAATGTGGAAGGCGTCTGGACAGCGGGCGACTGCTTCCGCGGGCCTGCTACTGTGGTGGAGGGTATTGCCGATGCCGCTGCCTTTGCAGCAGCTGTGTTGGGCGAATACAAGGAAGCCCGTATTCCCAAGCAAGCACTGCCTTCCAGAGAAGCCGCTATTGCCAAGAAGGGCATCCTGTGCCTGTCCTCCAAGTGCGAGGGTGATCGCTGCCTGACCTGCAATGTGGTCTGCCAGTGCTGCGCTGATGTATGTCCCAACCGGGCCAATGTGGTCATTGAACTGCCCGACGGCCGTCATCAGATTCTCCATGTGGATGCCATGTGCAACGAGTGCGGCAACTGTCTGGTGTTCTGCCCCTACGACTCTGCACCCTACAAGGAGAAGTTCACTCTGTTCCACGACAGAGAGGGCTTTGACGAGTCTCCTGCCAACACCGGTTTCCTGCCTCTGGGCGGACAGAAGGTTCTGGTTCGTCATGGCGGCAAGGTTGCCGAATATGACCTTGCAGAAAACAACGATCTGCCTGCAGAACTGGAGGTCTTTATCCTCACAGTGCTGCGGAATTACGGCTATCTGATCGGATAAAAGAACGGCCAAAAACCGCAGGCAGTGCCTGCGGTTTTTGGCTGAAGAGGAGACTTTCCTGACATATAGCAAAATGAACAGGTGTAAGCCTTGATTTTTGGCATGAAAAATGTGAATTTTGTTTGGAATTGTATTGACATTGAAGGAGATTTTGCGTACAATACAAAGGGAAACAAATACAAACCAACATAAAACTACATAAACAAGCCCAAAACAAACCCTGTTTTGGGAGAATAAGAAAGGATGACAATCACTATGAAGACGAAAGCTGTCCGTATCCATGGTAAAATGGACCTGCGCCTGGAAGAGATCAACCTGCCTGAGGTCGGTCCTGACGATGTCCAGGTCAAGATCATTTCCGACAGTATCTGCATGAGCTCCTACAAGGCTGCTGTGGAAGGCGAAGACCACAAGCGTGTTCCCGATGATGTTGCTCAGAACCCCACCATCGTGGGCCATGAGTTCTGCGGTGTCATCAACGCTGTGGGCGAAAACTGGAAGCATAAGTATAAGGTCGGCGACGGCTTCGCCATCCAGCCCGCTCACTTCTACAAGGGCTCTCAGCTGGCTCCCGGCTATTCCTATCAGTTCTGCGGCGGCGATGCTCAGTACGGCAATGTGCCTATCGAGACTCTGCTGACCGACAACCTGCTGAAGTACGACTCTGATACATATTTCTACGGCTCTCTGGCTGAGCCTATGAGCTGCATCATTGGCACTTTCCATGCCATGTACCACACCAAGGCCGGTTCCTACGAGCACGATATGGGCATCGTGGAAGGCGGCAAGATGGCATTGCTTGCCTCCGTCGGTCCCATGGGTCTGGGCGCTATTGACTACGCTCTGCACTGCGACCGCAAGCCCGGCCTGCTGGTCGTCACCGATATCGACGATGAGCGTCTGGAGCGTGCTGCCAGCATCTACACCGTGGAGCATGCAAAGGAAATGGGCATTGAGCTGCACTATGTCAACACCGCCAAGGTTGACGATCCCGTTAAGGTCCTCCGTGACCTGACCGGCGGCACCGGCTACAACGATGTCATCTGCTTCGCACCCGTCCGTCCTGTTGTTGAGCAGGCTGATGCCATTCTGGGCTTC
Organism: Candidatus Avilachnospira sp.; assembly: GCA_045580485.1. Lineage (GTDB taxonomy): Bacteria > Bacillota > Clostridia > Oscillospirales > Oscillospiraceae > Avoscillospira. The sequence goes on from JAZNNW010000024.1 coordinate 9,671, forward strand.
GACGGCTGCCTGAACTTCTTTGCAGGCCCCACCAACTCTAACTTCAAGGCTGAGTTCAACTTCTACAATGTCCACTACCTCTACACCCATCTGGTCGGCACCTCCGGCGGGAACAGCGATGATATGAGAGAAGCCATCGCCATGATGACCTCCGGCAAGATCAATCCTGCTGCCATGGTCACCCATGTCGGCGGTCTGGACTCCGTTGTGGATACCACTCTGAACCTGCCCAACATCCGCGGCGGCAAGAAGCTGGTCTACACCCAGATCGAAATGCCCATGACTGCTATCGCTGACTTCGAGAAGCTGGGCGAGACCGATCCCATGTTCAAGGAACTGGATGCAATCTGCAAGAAGAACAACGGTCTGTGGAGCGCTGAAGCTGAAAAGTATCTGCTGTCCTGCAAGGGCTAAGATGTAAATTCTGCCTGGGGGAAATTATTTCCCCCCAGGCTATTTCAGATTAAAAAGGAGTGTATCAACCATGGCACAAGGTGTCCTGATGCCCAAGGAAGGCATCACTGTTGAATCCTGTATCATCGGCGAGTGGAAGGTCAATGTTGGCGATTCCGTCAATGTTGGCGATGTTCTGTTCACCTATGAGACTGACAAGGCCGAGTTCGAGTGCGTTTCCACCGCAGCTGGTACTCTGCTGGAAAAGTTCTATGAGGACGGCGACGAAGTTCCCGTTCTGATCAATGTCTGCGCCATCGGCAACCCCGGTGAAGATGTCTCCGCCCTGAAGGGTGTGGGCGGCTCCGAGGCTCCCGCTGCCGGCGAAGCTCCTGCCGCTGCTCCCGCTGCTGCACCTGTGGCAGCTGCTGCTCCCGCCAATGCCGCTCAGGGCGTTCTGGTGCCCAAGGAAGGCATCACTGTCGAGAGCTGCATCATGGGCGAGTGGAAGGTCAATGTGGGCGATACCGTCAATGTGGGTGATGTTCTGTTCTCCTACGAGACCGATAAGGCCGAGTTTGAGTGCACCTCCACCGCTGCCGGTACGCTGCTGGCTAAGTTCTACGAGGAAGGCGACGAAGTGCCCTGCCTCATCAATGTCTGTGCTGTCGGCAACCCCGGTCAGGACTTTGAGTGCCTGAAGGGCATCGGCGGTGCTCCCGAAGCTGTTGAAGCTCCCGCCGCTGCTGCTGCCGCAGCACCTGCAGCTGCTGCTGTTGCTGCAGGTCCCATTGCTCAGCCCGTCATCATGCCCAAGGAAGGCATCACTGTCGAGAGCTGCATCATGGGCGAGTGGGTCAAGAATGTTGGCGATCAGGTCGCCGTTGGCGATGTTCTGTTCTCCTACGAGACCGACAAGGCCGAATTCGAGTGCACTTCCACTGCTGCCGGCACGCTGCTGGCTAAGTTCTACGAGGCCGGTGACGAAGTCGAGTGCCTCATCAATGTCTGCGCTGTCGGTAAGGCCGGCGACGAGTTTGAGTGCCTGAAGGGCGTCAGTGGTATGCCTGATGTCGTGGCTGTTGCTGCTGCTCCTGCCGCTGCTGCTGCCGATGCAGAAGGCACCTGCGACGGTCCCATCTCTCCCAGAGCCAAGGCTCTGGCTGCCAAGGCCAATGTGGACCTCTGCGGCGCCAAGGGTACCGGCCCCAACGGCCGTATCATCGAGCGCGATGTCCGCAAGCTCATGGAAGAGGGCAAGCTGAAGAAGGCCGAAGTTGCCGAACCCGCTGCCGCTCCTGCACCTGCCGCTGCTCCCGCACCTGCCGCCGCCGCTGCACCTGCCGCTGCTGCCGCCGAGTACGAGGATGTCAAGTTCAACGCTGTGCGTAAGGCAACTGCCAAGTCCATGATGAAGTCCCTCAGCTCCATGGCTCAGCTGTCTGTGCAGTTCTCCTTCGATGCCACCCAGATCCAGAGCTACCGCAAGATGCTCAAGGGTATGGAAGGCCCCATGTCCAAGATCTCCCTCAACGACATGGTCATGTTCGCTATCACCCGTACCATCCTGAACCACCCCAACCTCAATGCCAATATGCTGGAGGAGAATGTGGTTCGTCAGTTCAAGACCGTGAACCTGGGCTTCGCCTGCGACACCGAAAAGGGTCTGTTGGTTCCCGTTATCCACGGTGCAGACAAGATGTCCCTGCTGGAGCTGTCCATGGCCGCTAAGGCTCTGGCCTCCGACGCTCGTGACGGCAAGCTGGGTCCCGACAAGATGGCTGGCGGTACCTTCACCGTCTCCAACATCGGTTCCTTCGGCTGCGAAGCTTTCACTCCCGTTGTCAATCCTCCTCAGACCGGCATCCTCGGTGTCTGCAACATCGAGACCAAGATCAAGGGCGTCAACAACGGTCAGATCGAGACCTATCCCGCTATGGGCCTGTCCCTGACCTTCGACCATCGTGTGGTCGACGGCGCTCCCGCCGCCCGCTTCATGCAGGAACTCTGCAAGAACCTGGAGAACTTCCTGACTCTGCTGGCAAAGTAAGAGGTAACTTATGGAAAAATTTGATGTTATCGTCCTTGGCGGCGGCCCCGGCGGCTATCTGTGCGCCGAGCGTGCCGCCCAGGGCGGCCTGAAAGCTGCTGTGATCGAAAAGCGCTGGATGGGTGGTACCTGCCTCAATGAAGGCTGCGTGCCTACCAAGAGCCTGCTGTACTGTGCCAAGCAGTATTCCTCTGCCAAGCACGGTGCCGATTACGGTGTGTTTACCAATGATGTCCGCTTTGACCACGCTAAGGTGGTCGAGCGGAAAGATAAGGTGGTCAAGACTCTGGTCTCTGGTGTCAGTGCCACTATGAAGTCTCATGGCATCAAGGTCTATATGGCCGAAGCCAAGGTCAAGGGCCGCTGCGCCAACGGTTTTGAGGTCTATGCCGGCGATGAGCTGCTGACCTGTGACCGCCTGGTTATTGCCACCGGCTCTGTGGCTGCTGTTCCTCCCATTCCCGGTCTCAAGGAAGGTCTGGAAGCTGGCTTTGTGGCTACCAACCGTGAGATTCTGGATATGAAGGAACTGCCCAAGTCCATCGTCTGCATGGGCGGCGGTGTCATCGGTCTGGAAATGGCGTGCTACTTCGCCACTGTGGGTGTCAAGGTCACTGTGGTGGAAATGATGCCCAAGATCGCCGGTCCTACGGATCAGGAAATTTGCGACAGCCTCATGAAGACCTACCAGAAGGAAGGTATGGAGTTCAAACTCTCCGCCAAGGTTCTGGAGGTTGGTAAGGACTCTGTCACTTATGAAGATGCACAGGGTGTCCACACTCTGCCTTGCGATAAGGTTCTGCTGTCTGCCGGCCGCCGTGCCAATGTGCAGGGTCTGAACCTGGAAGCTCTGGGTGTCCAGACCGAGCGCGGTGCAGTGGTTACTGACCGTCATATGTGCACCAATGTGACCGGTGTCTACGCAGTGGGCGACTGCAACGGCAAGCTGATGCTGGCTCATACCGCCTACCGTGAAGCTGAAGTTGCTGTGAATCACATGCTGGGCATCAAGGATGAAATGCGCTACGAGGCCATTCCTTCCGTCATCTACACCACTCCCGAAGTGGCTGCCGTTGGCGAGACCAAGGAATCTGCCGAGAAGAAGGGCATGAATGTCAAGGTCGTCAAGACTCCCATGATGGTTTCCGGCCGTTATGTGGCTGAAAACATGCGTGGCGACGGCTTCTGCAAGCTGGTCTATGATCTGGACCGCAACTGCCTAGTTGGTGTGCAGATGATCGGCAGCTATGCCTCCGAGATCATCTACGGCGCTGCTCTCATGCTGGAGACCGAGCTGCCTCTGAGCCAGCTGAAGAAGCTGGTGTTCCCCCATCCCTCTGTTTGCGAGGTCATTCGTGAAGGCCTTTTTATGATCTAAAAACAAAATCAACATAAAGAAAGGAAGTCAAACACTATGCCTAAGTCCCTGTATGTGGATCCCGTAGAAACCCGTGCTGCCGGTGCGATCCACTTTGAAGACATCCCCGTTTGCGCTTACAACAAGACCATTGAGGAAGAGCGCAAGAACTATTCCGATGAAGACCTGGTCCGCATCTATCGAGACATCACCATCCTGCGTGAGTTCGAGTACATGCTGAACCTGATCAAGACTCAGGCCAGCTACAACGGCATCGACACCACCTATCCCGGTCCTGCTCACCTGTCCCTGGGTCAGGAAGCTTCCTGCGTTGGCGAAGCCTATCTGATGGACAAGGATGACATCATCTTCGGCTCTCACCGTTCCCACTCCGAGATCCTGGCTAAGTCCCTGAGCTGCATCGAGAAGATGTCCGATGCTGAGCTGATGGATGTCATGGAAAACTTCCTGGGCGGCAAGACTCTGCGCGCTGTTGAGAAGTTCGGCAAGACCGACAATGTGAAGGAACTGGCTATCCGCTTCGTTCTGTACGGTGCTCTGGCTGAGATCTTTGCCCGTGAAAACGGCTTCCATCACGGCATGGGCGGCTCCATGCACGCCTTCTTCCTGCCCTTTGGCGTTTATCCCAACAACGCTCTGGTCGGCGGTTCCGGCACCATCGCAGCAGGCGCTGCTCTGTACAAGAAGAACAATGACAAGAAGGGTATGGTCGTCTGCAACATCGGCGACGCATCTCTGGGCTGCGGTCCTGTTTGGGAAGCATTCAACTTCTCCGCCATGGATCAGATGCGCACCCTGTGGGAAGAAGGCCGCAAGGGCGGTCTGCCTGTCATCTTCAATGTGTTCAATAACTCCTACGGCATGGGCGGTCAGACCCGTGGCGAGACCATGGCTTATGACATGCTGGCCCGTATCGGCGCCGGTATCACTCCCAGTCAGATGCATGCTGAGCGTGTCGACGGTTGGAATCCTCTGGCTGTTATCGATGCATATCGCCGCAAGAAGGAAATCCTCGAAAAGGGCGAAGGTCCCGTCCTGCTGGATGTCGTGACCAACCGTCTGCTGGGTCACTCCACTTCCGACCAGAACGCATACCGTACCAAGGAAGAGATCGAGGCATGGCGTGAGTACGATCCCATCATCACCTATCGCAAGGCTCTGGTGGATGCCGGTGTCGCTCCCGACAGCAAGTTCGAAGAGATCCTGAAGGAAACCTCCGAGCGTATGACCATGATCTGCCGCGCTGCTTCCGATGTGGAGATCAGCCCCTATGTGGACTTCGAGGCTCAGCCCGACTATGTCGAAAAGCTGATGTTCTCCAACCAGACTGTCCGCTCCATGGAGCCCGGCGTGCAGGCTCGCACCACCGGCCCCAAGGAAGACTGCAAGCGTTACACCGATCTGGAAAAGAAGGAGCGTTTCGCATTCGATGCCAGCGGCAAGCCCGTCTCCAAGATGAAGCTGTACAACATCCGTGACGCCATCTTCGAGCCCCTGTTCAACAAGTACTACGAAGATCCCACCCTGGTCTCCTACGGCGAAGATGTCCGTGACTGGGGCGGCGCATTCGCTGTCTACCGCGGTCTGACTGATGTCATTCCTTACAGCCGTCTGTTCAACTCTCCCATCTCCGAGGCTGCTATCGTCGGTACCGCTGTCGGTTACTGCATGTGCGGCGGCCGCGCTGTGGTCGAGCTGATGTACATGGACTTCCTGGGCCGTGCAGGCGACGAAGTCTTCAACCAGATGTCCAAGTGGCAGTCCATGTCCGCCGGCATCCTGAAGATGCCCATGGTTCTGCGTATGTCCGTCGGCGCCAAGTACGGTGCACAGCACTCTCAGGACTGGGCCGCTCTGGTCGCTCATATCCCCGGTCTGAAGGTCTACTTCCCCGCAACTCCTTACGAGGCAAAGGGTATCATGCAGTCCGCTCTGAACGGCACCGATCCCTGCATCATTCTGGAGTCTCAGAGAATCTACGACAAGGGCGAAGAGTTCCACAAGGGCGGCGTGCCTGCTGAGGAATACGAATGGGCTCCCGGCGCTGTCAACAAGGTTCGCGACGGTAAGGATCTGACCATCCTGACCATCGGTGCTACTCTGTACCGCGCTGTTGACGCAGCCAAGGAACTGTCCGAGAAGTACGGCATGGAGGCCGACCTCATCAACCTGCCTTCTCTGGTTCCTCTGGATTACACCGAGATCATCGAGTCCGTCAAGAAGACCGGCCGTGTCCTGCTGGCATCCGATGCCTGCGCTCGTGGCAGCTTCCTGAACGACATTGCTCAGAACATCACCACTCTGTGCTTCGACTATCTGGATGCTCCTCCCGTTGTGGTTGGCGCCAAGAACTGGATCACGCCTCCCTTCGAGTTCGACGAGTACTT
>JAZNNW010000025.1:0-24161 GCA_045580485.1 Candidatus Avilachnospira sp.
GCGGCAGATATATAGTTCGTGTTGATTGCGGTGAGGGTCCACCTGTTCCCATCCCGAACACAGAAGTTAAGCTCACATGCGCTGACGATACTTGGCGGGCGACTGCCTGGGAAAATAAGTAACGCGAACACAAAGCCTCCAACCAATCGGTTGGGGCTTTTCTTTGCTTATTAGATTTCAGGAGGGAAGGGTATGGATCATTTTTGCTTCAAGTATATGGATAAGCATAAAACTGAAGAATTACTCCCTGAATTGTTTGACATTTTATACTCCAATATGAATTCAATTGCGCCGACAGGTAATTCGTATGATGCAGATTTTCACATTTGGCTGTCACATATTTCACACGCGATACAGATGGAATCTCGCAAAACAGTTTTAATGTATGCTGAAAATGAACTTGTAGGATATTTTAGATACTTTATGAATAGTAGCACACAGTCTTTGCTGATGGAGGATGTTCAGATTAAGCCTAAGTTTCAGGGGGTAGGTCTGTTTTCATACCTATGTAAATGGTTGATAAATCAATTGCCCGGAAGCATACTGACTGTTGAGGCTTATGCAGATAAAAAGAATGATAAATCGCAGTCTGTTTTGGAACATCTTGGATTGAAGCGCAAGGGAGAAAATGAAAACGGTATTTCGTTTTATTATCAAGGCGATTATGCATCGTTTTACAATAATTTTAGTAGCGATTAACAAAAGGTATTCTTCTGCCGTCAATGATCCTGTTGCTTCTTGTAGGAGCATACCGTGAAGATTAAGGCCGCATCCATATGGACGCGGCCTTTATAGTGTGATTCTTTCGATTATAGGTTTCCTAATGTGATTCTACACTAAAATCAATACCTTTAGCATTTTTCCAAAAATCCAGCGCCCAAGCAACATCCTTTTCCGGCATATCAAAGTATTCTGCGAGCTGCCATAATTCGGTGCAGCCATCAGCAAAGGCGCAGCGAAAATCTTCTTCTGTCAGATAATTTTCGACAGTCCAACGCCTGGCACGGTATTCGCTGCGCTCTACAAGCTCGTAGGGGCTGTCAACTTTATGTAATGCCCCAGTTGCAGCGTGGCCTAATTCGTGGCAGCAGACGCTTCGCAGAAGCCTGGTAGAGTGTATTTTTGTGAAGTCCAGAAAAATGGCATAATTACCCTGGTACCGGATGGTAGCTCCAGGCTTGGGGCATCCGTCGTAAGGGATCACATCTACTTGATTTGCTTTACAATATTCATAAAAATCTGCTATTTCAAACACAGTCAGTCCCTCTGGGCTGTCCGCCTTTCTCTCATTAACCGAACCATATCCCGGACAGCTTTCTTTTCTTCTTCATTCAGCTCTTTAAAATCACCGTAGAAAGCAACATCAGCCTGCTGCAGTATATCGCCACCATCTTCGTGCCCAAGAAGTTGGCCGACAGAGATACCAAAGTATGCAGCGATTTTCTGCGCAGTTTCGGCGCTAACACTTTTTTTTCGCCCCATTTTCAGATCTGTGATCAATCCTCGGCTGAGACCAAGATCGTTGCAAAGACGACCGGGACGGATTCCGCGTTGAGCGCAAAGGGCTTCGATGCTTTCGTACAGATTTTCCATAGACAAGCTCCTTCGAGGCAGAGCGGAGGGATTCTTCACTCTGTGTTTATAATTGAAATTTTAACAAAAAGGTACCAATGAAATGTCCAATAAATGCTATACATTTATTTTAGTACTTGAAGGGGTACTTGTCAATGGAAATGTTTGTTATTTAAGATTTTTCTGTGATGATATGGTATCATAGAAACTGTACAACAAATTGTACACTATAGTAGATGCGAATTTTGTCGTATTCTGTCGAAGAAAATAAATTTTTGACAATTTTTGTGGATAAAAAAACTTCCTGAAAATTGCGTGAAATCATGAAGAAAAATGTATCATTTTGGTATATTCAGCCGACTATTGATGTATAATAAGGAAAGACGTATCATATTGCTGTGAAATTTGCCCTTGACAAAGAATGATATGCGTGATACAATATTTAAGCATTCGGCGAACTGAATATCGCGGAGTAGAGCAGTTGGAAGCTCGTCGGGCTCATAACCCGGAGGTCGTAGGTTCGAGTCCTGCCTCCGCAACCAACATTGCGAACCGAAAAAGATATCGGTTCGGAAAACCCAGAAACCACAACGGTTTCTGGGTTTTTTCGTGACATTTTTCAAGGTGGAATTCAAAAGATATCATTTCCCAAAAACGACCTTTGGGGAGGACTTGAACTAAATACCTGGGCTTTTAGGGGCAGATTTTGCGATTTATTTCGTAGGATCTGCCCCTTTTTTCGTTTTTCTAATTGTTAAATGTTTATGTCTTGGGAGGTTGCGCTTACATTTTACGCGCAACCTCTTTTTTGTTTTGTACTCCCTCCTCCAACCATGAGGATGAGTAAATAAATCGGAAAGGAGAAATGTCCCATGCAGTATTTTGATAAGAATGGCAAGGAAATCAAGGCAGGTATGAAAATCCTTATGGAAGACGGAAGCATCGAAATGGTGTATGACACGGAAGACCAATACGGCAATCCGAACCTCGGCATCAATGCCTCCAATGAGGAATTTTTGAAGCTGCATCCCAATTGGGCAAGAGAGTATTATAGCCTCTCTATGTTCAAGCAGTCAGGCATTGAGGTGTGTCCTTCTGAACAGGAAATTCGTACCGAGCTTGAAGAACTTGCACCGATCATCGAAGGCACAGAACTTGCCATGGACTATGGCGAAAAAGTCTCGAAAGAGGATTATGAAAAATACGAAGCAGCCATTGCCCGAAGAACAATTCTCACATCGATGCTCGGTGAGGACAGCCCTACCCCCGAAATGACAATGCAGTAGAAAGGAGTTGGTGATAAATATGGCTTTGTTATTTTCTTCGGTTAGAGCGACCGCAAACGACCAGGAAGTCAAATTCTTTGTGGGTGGTATCCCAAGGGAGTATGACGACCTTGAAGGCTGGACTGCCTTCGACAGATTTATGGAGGACATTGATGAAGAAACGGAAGTCGCAATTCATGCAGAAGCCTACCTGTACGGAGAGGAAGAAACACATCGAGCCACACCCGAGGAAGTTGCTTACTTCATGAAGAGAATAGAAATGGATGACACATTCCTTTCCCGTTGCGACAACATTGAAAGTGTGGATTTCACCATCAACTGGTCTCCCGAAGAACTATTCAATATGGAGGTACAGTAAATGAACGATTGGGAACGCTTGCATAGACAGGCAGAGGAATACAAAGAATCGTATCCGCCCGGCACTCGGGTGATGCTCCTGCACATGAACGATCCATACCATCCTGTTGATGATGGAATGCGTGGTACAGTAGATCATGTGGATGATGGAGCAAATATCCATATGCGGTGGGATAACGGTAGAACCCTTGCACTTTGCCCCGAGGACTCCTTCCGCAGACTGACTCAAGAGGAAATCGATCAGGAATTGAGAGATCAGGCTCAAGAGCAGTCTATGCAGAATCAGACTATGTAGAGAGCGAGGTGGACTGGAAGACAGATAGGTCGGATGCCGTATGGCTATCCAATTTATTGATTTATGTTCGGGTATCGGAGGTTTCCATTCTGGCTTGATGGCGACAGGTCATTATGAGTGTGTTGGACACGCTGAAATTGATCCTAATGCTGCAAAGGCATATAAAGCCATCTACGGAGAAGAAGGAGGTTTGAACTATGGCGACCTGCGAGAAATTGACCCAAAACAACTGCCCGACTTTGAGTTGCTCTGTGCCGGATTTCCTTGTCAAAGTTTCTCTGTTGCAGGGCGAAGGCTCGGATTCCAAGATACAAGAGGTACTGTGTTCTTTGAAATTGCCCGAATCATTGCAGAGAAACGGCCTTCATTTTTACTCTTGGAGAATGTCCCCGGTTTGTTATCGCATGACGGCGGCAGGACGCTTACTACCATCTTCTCCTCGCTTGTTGAAATGGGGTATCATCTCGAATGGATGGTGCTTAACAGCAAATACTTCGGAGTCCCACAACAGCGAAGAAGGCTGTACATTGTCGGATATCTTGATGCACGATGTGCCGGAAAAGTATTTCCTCTCGGAAGCAGCTATGCGAAAAATCTTAAGCAGCTTATCCCCGGCGCACAGGGACAAAGAGTCTACGAAACAGACGGTGTAGCATGTACCCAATGTGCAAGCGCCGGTGGTTGGGGCGGTAAGACGGGATTATACTTCATCGATATGAATGTAAATCCTAAGATTACTGAAGTAGCACGGTGTATTACGGCAAGGCAAGACTCGGGTGTCAGCAACCACAGAGGTGAACACTCTGCTGTGCTGATCGAGGACGAACCTCCCAGGGCTATGCTTACTCCCGACCGAGAAAAGGTACGGCAGCAAGGACGGCGACTTAAAGAGCCGGACGAACCCATGTTTACCATTACAGCCCAAGATAAACATGGTATATACCATAAAGGAAGAATCCGAAAGTTGATGCCTGTGGAGTGTTGGTTGCTCCAGGGATTTACTGAAGAACAATTCAATAAAGCACAGGCGACCGGACTGAAGGATGGTCACCTTTATAAAATGGCAGGTAACGCAGTGAGCGTACCTGTCATTACTGCTATTGGGCAAAAGATATATGAAATAAATGCCGATCTTGGCATCGTAAAGGAGTGATGAATCGTGCTTAATGCAATTATCACAGCGAATGATCAGACAGCCATCATTGAATTTCCGATTGACCAGTTCGACTTGTTTAAGCAGCTCGGTCAGATTGGTATTCGTAAAGGCCCCCACAGAATCCCACTCACGGATGATGAGGATGCCGAGATTCAGGTGAAGCTTTATGCGGATAATGACTTCGGCAATCATGTGATTCGACTGTTTCACGAAAGAGATACTCTCGATGATGTTCACACCGCCGTAGGCGCAATAGACATCGCCTCGGACGATGTAAAAGAGCAGCTCGAGGAATATATCCTCCATGATCAGCTTGAAGGCACAGGTCACCTGTACAACACCATCAAGGAGATAAAGGAAGCCCTCGGCCCCATCGTGACCACATTCTATTGCCCCCTTTCTGCAAAGATTCATGATAGAGAATATGGTGATATGAATGATGTTGGCGAGTGGGCAATTAGGGCTGCCCAGTACGAAATCGAAGATGTTCTCGAAAGAGAGCAGTCCCCCGATGAAGAATTGGGCGACTATATAACAGACCACCCATCGGTCAATGAAAAAATTGTATCAGCCGTGTGGTCTGTCGAGGATATCGGTGGCACCTTATATGGAAGAATTGACTGTCGATCATCAGTCGCATTCACTCCCGAGGAAATCGAGATTCTGAGAGATGGTATTGTCGGCCAAAACAGCGATGGATTCGGAGAACACTTTGAACAGCAGCCAATCCCTACGGACGAAGGAGATTTGTATGTGTCCTTCTGGCACAGTGGGGATGACTACTATGTACGAACCCAAGAAGAAATGGACGAAGCGCTCGGTCAGGGAATGAAAATGGAGGGTATATAATTATGAGTGAATTCCTATTCTTTCTCATCGGGCTACTGCTCGGTGGATGCCTCGGCATCATACTTCTTTGTGGTTTTCAGCTCAACCGTGTCAACGACTACGAAGCACAGATAAGGAAGCTGAAGGCACAACTCGCCAAGGAACAAAAGGGCGAGATCACAAATAAATGACTTTGAGGCCGTTTGCGTGTGTATGCACAAAAACGGCCTGTTTTTGTTTTATACGCAACTGCCTCCCCACGAAAGGAGGTTGGTTACATTGTCCGGCTCGGTAAGCCCACTCCCTTGGACTGGAAGCAAAGGATGCATCTATACAACAATAGATGCCTTTATGCCTCCCCATAAAACATATGTGGAAGCATGTATGGGAAGTGCGGAGGTGTTCCTACGAAAAAGACCATCGGAAAGAGAAATCATCAACGACTATAATGGCGACCTGGTGAAGTTCTTCCGAGTGTTGCAGCGTAGTGAAAAGTTGGCATATCTGATAGGACGGCTATACTTGTCCTTCAATTCCGAGCAGCTTTTCAAAGCGAATAAGGCTATGCTTGCGGATGTCCCCAATATTCTCGATGATCTCACGGAAACCTCCGTTATTATCGAAAATGCCGATTGGTCGGACATCGAAAAAGCTGTAGCCTTCTTTGAAAATCAGATATTCAGCTTCTCGTCCACAGGCAAAACCTTTGCCATAGCAAAGAAGGATATGACTAAAAGGTTCGGCAGACTCGTAGCCGCCTGTAGCAGATTGCGGAATGCAGTCATTATGCATCGTGATTATAAGGATTGCATCGCCTATGCTGCAGGTAAGGATACATTCATTTTGCTCGATCCCCCGTACAAGGGTACGGAAAACTATTATCAGAAGGCGAGTTTCGGTAGCGATGAACACGCCATGCTGTTTGAGTTCATGAACGGAGTCCACGAAAAGTATAAGGGTGAATGCAAATTCATCATCACTTATAACAATGATCCCTACATCGTTGATCTTGCGAACAAGTATGGATTTGACACCTATGTGCAGAAGCGACTCCACAACATGGCGCAAAGCACCAAGCCCGGCGAGATGTTCGAAGAACTGCTGATTGGCAACTTCAATCTGCTCGATCAGGCAGAACTGAACAACAAGTATCTGTTGGAACAGACCCGGCAGCTTACTCTATTTGACTTTCAATATGATTACTAAAAGGAGAAACGAAATGGAATACAAAGCAGAATTTGCGATTACCTTGCCGGAAGATCTGTTGGATGCGCTCGGGATCGATGAAGATACCCTGTTCGAAGCGTATTACGATGACGGCAAAATCAAGGTTAGAATCCTTGATGAAGAAGCCCTCGAGGATGAATTCGAGGATGACGATGAGGACTTTGATGACGAAGATATCGATGTCCCCGAGGAATGTGCCGAGTGTCCGCACTTCTGCTGGCATTGCGGTGTATGTACCCTTGATGAGTAAAGGAGTGTGACTGTAACAATGAGAAAGATTGTGCGTGTCCTCGGTAAGCGAGGACGAATTACTATCCCCTATGAGATCAGAATCCGCAACAATATCGGTTATAACGATATCCTCTCCTTTGAGGAAAAAGATGCAAATACCATCATCCTTAAAAAGGAAAAGCTTTGCGGTGGTTGCACTCCCGAGTGCTTTGACGAGGTCGATGACCTCTCCATTGAGGACTTCCTCGACAGCCTCACTCCCGAACAACAGCGAAAAGCAACGATCCATTTGAATCTGTTGTGGGCGCAGAGAGAAGGTGCAAAAATCAATGGCAACACATAAAGTCGTATATCGGTGGTCTCAGGATTACGCAAAAAGGTACGATGAACTTGACCAATGGCGCGAAAGCTACAAGGAAAACTGTACCTGCGCAAGAGCAATCGAAAAGGCCATTAATGACAACTACCAGGATAATCGGCTTAATACCGACTCAGCTCAGGGCATCATCGCTGAATACGGATGGAACAGAGTCCAATGGGTTCTTGCAAACACAATTCAGCAGCACGCAGATGACGGAAGGTTCAGCCCCGAAAACAAGAAATGGGCAGAAGGTTTCTATATGCCCGAGGATGATAATTTGTGGCATTATTCCGTGGAAGCGCATCCAGGCCTGGTAAATATGTTTGTCGACCGAGTCCAAAAGGAATGGCAAGCACTTGGATTATTTGACCGGACCCATTGTACTGATGAGGGGGATTATGAGGACAAGCTCATCGTGCTAAAGCCTTCGAGTTTGAAAGATCAGTATAAAACGCCCGAGTTTCAACTCTTCTATGCTACAAGCGGATTCGGTTGTGATCCAAAGAAAATCGGCACACAAGTGGCTGGGCATTTTCTCAAGGATGACGAATATGCCCATTTCCGTAGAGCCGATTTTATTGGAGTAATCCGTGAAGATTGCATCCCCGAGTGGGCGCAAGAAAAGCTGAAGCAATATCAAGAACCCGTGGAGCAAGCGGATATAAAAATGGAGTAAACGGTAAGGTGATGCAAAATATGATTGTATTGCGACCGGCAAGCAGGCTGCCGGAAAGATAAAAATCTGATGAAATGAGGTAAAGAAAAATGGCAACAAAGAAAACTACTGGTGCAAAAGCACCCAAGGCGACCGAAAAGCAGGTGGAACAGACCGTTCCTGCTACGGAGAATAAAGGAACGCAGTATCGCATTCCTTTTATTACCGCAAAGATCGACCGCATGTCTACTGACCCTAACAACAAGATCAAGGCAAATGCAAGTGTAACCATTGGCAATCACTTCGCTATCCATGGTCTCAAGGTTTATGACGGCGGCGATAAGGGCTTGCAGGTTCTCTACCCCGGACATAAGGGATCGGATAACAAGTTCTATGATGATTTCCATCCCATCACCAAGGAAGCGCGAGAAGCTCTCAATGGTTATGTCCTTGATGCCTATGAGCAGAAGCTCGAGCAGACACAGGGTGAGGATCAGGCTGCCGGAGAAGACCTCGATGAAGACGAGGAACCTGCCTTTGAGCAGACAATGTAGGCGTTTTTGTTAAATAATCAATAATTCGCTGGACTTTTGAAAGTGTTTCGGTATTGTGTTGTTTGAGGTGATATTTATGATGAAACGAGCAATCGCAATTCTTATGGCGATTATGCTGTGCATGACATTTATTGCGTGTAGCAATCAGCCTGTAACACAACCGACATTGGAGTCTGGCGAAACGGTTATGAGTGAATTGGTAAGTGCAACATCGGGCAATGAAGATGATAGCGATGGCAACGATACCGTTCACTCCGAAAAACCTACAGAAAACTCCACCCCCTCTACAACAACTGTGACAGAGGATGTGGTTACATCGGAAAAAGAAAAAGATGAAACCAAGCCTTCGGCAACGCATCCATCAACAGAGGATATTGAACAAAACGATCCTCCAAAGGAAACCGAAGAATCCTCTCCTCCCAAAGTCACAACAACTGATCCAGTAGAGGAAACAGATGCGTCAACAGTACCCGAAACGGAGATGAAAACTGAGCAGTCAGAGGAAACAAAGCCTCAACCGCAACCCGAGGAAACAAAGCCCGTGGAACAACCATCGACATATGACATCGAGAGATTGGTGGCTCAGTATATCAATCAGTACCGAGCAGATCAAGGATCATCCTCTGCGACTATCCTCCCAGGACTAACAGAGGTGGCAAGGTATCGTGCAAGGCAGCTTGTAAGTGACTTCTCCCACAACAGCAACCCCAACCCCTGTACGGTCTTACAGTACGGCGAGTACATTGATATGACCTTGTTCGGTGGGGATGCAAGTGAAAGCTATTATCGTGGCTATAATCGAGAAGCTATCGGTAAGGGCGACTGGTTCGGTACAGCCGATCAAATGGCTCAAAGAATCGCAAGTGGCTTCAAGAAAAGCAGTAAGCATTGGGCGTATGTTGGCGACTCAGAATACAGCTACATGGCTGTGGGAGTCCACTATAACGAATCCGATGGAAAATGGTACTGTTGCATCTGTATGAGCAGTAAAAACTATGGTGATTAAAAATAATCTACCGCAAGAATGCCCTCGTCCACACGGACGGGGGCTGATTTTATTTCAATCATGAAAGGACGAATGATCTATGAGTTTTGTTAAGAATAAGTGGTCAAAAGTATTGGCAATGGTTCTTGCGGTGGTAATGGTGGTAATGGCGATGCCCATGAGTGCATTTGCCGCAGTCGCAAGTGATCTCCCCGAGGAAATGGTGGATCACTCCATCCTCCGCGCATTGGCATATACCGGATACGATGTGGATAAGCAGATCGCTGACGGCACTCTGTATCAGTATGGCCATTACGGTTCTCGTGTTCCCACCGAAATTCTGTCGGGGATTAACTATGGCACATCTACTTCCGGTTTTGAAACCGTTGCAGATGCTTCTACCGTGACCGGTCTTGCGCCTAACATTGCAAGATACCAGGATTACGGTCTCTGCTGTGCCTCCTTTGTGACCTACTACATCTGCAATTACTTACCCAACATCGAGGGTGTAGATACGCAGTTTATCACGGATGCGATTAAGGCGACCGGATGGAACTCCCAGGCAGTTGTGACATGGCAAAAAGCCCTCAATGGTTTGGCAGACGAAGGCAAGATCGAGAAGATTGGTACGAGTGCATCCAATGTTGACAGAAGCAAACTTGCTCCTGGCGACATCATCATTTTTGGCACTTCTGAAAACTCCCACACCCATGTGGCAATTTACTCCGGCACCTATAATGGAATTGATTTCATCATCCATGTAGGAAATGATCGTGGCCCCGAAATTACTCGAGTAGACTGGATGGGACAGGCCGGTGATAAGTCCTCTTATCCCAACGCATACTTCCACCTTCCCGATGACATCTTCGAGAATGACGGTAGTATCGAGGTCTATAAGGAAGATACCGATGGCAAGGCTCTTGCCGGCGCGTATTTTACTGCGACCAATAGTGAAACAAACGAAAAGTTTGTAATCGGCCCCACCGACAGTAATGGCTACGCCAAGAGCGAGGACAGAATCCCTTATGGCACTTATACCATTACAGAAACGGTATTTCCGACCAATTACAGAGCCTATGGTACGACCACATGGACGAAGACTCTGAATTCGGAAACGCCTAATGCCACCATCACAATTGAAGCAGTCAACGAATTGATCCCCGGATCTGCCAAAATCGTGAAGAACTCCGAGGACGGTGAAGTGGCAGGTGTTAGTTTCACCATTAAAGGAAACGGTGTTGACAAAACCGTTATTACCGATGCCAATGGTGAGATTAAAATCGACAACCTCAAGCCCGGCAGTTACACCGTAACTGAAATTGTGGCTGATGAGTATGAGCCGCAAGAAGTTAGAACGGTAACGATTGTTAGCGGTCAGACTGCGACTGTAACATTCAACAATGTTCTCAAGCGTGGTTCTTTGCAGGTTACGAAGGATTCTGAAGACGGACTGGTGGAGGGAGTGCAGTTTAAGTTGTCCGGCACTTCTCTCTCGGGACTTCCCGTAGAGCAGTACGCTGTAACCAATGCAAACGGTGTAGCGACATTTGAGGATGTACTCATTAGCGGACATGCACCCTATGTACTCGAGGA
Organism: Candidatus Avilachnospira sp.; assembly: GCA_045580485.1. Taxonomy (GTDB): domain Bacteria; phylum Bacillota; class Clostridia; order Oscillospirales; family Oscillospiraceae; genus Avoscillospira. The sequence continues at coordinate 11,101 of JAZNNW010000025.1, forward strand.
AGTCAATACGGCCGAGAGATACATTGTCCCCGAGAATCAGACTGCTGCAATCGAATGGAATGAGGTAACCAACAATTACTTCTATAACGAATTGAAGCGTGGCGATCTCAAGGTTACCAAGACAGCCGAAGACGGCCTGGTAGAAGGAATGAAGTTCCACCTGTACGGCACTTCTCTCTCCGGCGCAAAAGTCGATGAATATGCATATACAGATGAAAATGGTATTGCGATGTTCTACGGCGTATTGATCGGTGAAGGATACACTCTCGAGGAAGTCAACACTAACATTCGCTATGTTGTCCCTGCAAAGCAGACTGCGGATATCGCATGGAATGAAGTGACCAACAAGACATTCGAGAATATCCTCAAGAAATTCCGTGTTGATGTCTTTAAGGTGGATGGATATCTGTTCTGGGGCGATCCCGAGGACGAGGAAAGCGGTGGGCTCGTGCCTGTTTCTGCTGTCCCGATGTCTCTCGCAGTCGACTCCGATCAGATGGTCAATGAATACGGTTGGCCTTATGGTGTAACCCAGGGTGATGCAACCCTGGAAGGTGCGGTCTATGGCCTCTATAACAACGGAGTCCTTGTAGATACCTACACGACAGACAAAAACGGTTATTTCTTGACCGATTACTATGTCTGCGGTGACAATTGGTATTTACAGGAGATCACCCCGAGCGAAGGCTATTTGCTTGATGATACGAGATACTATATCGACTGTTCCGCCTACGAGTATACTGTAGAACTGAACACCGAGTATGTGGATGTATACGAAGCAATCGTTCGTGGCAAAATCGCCATTATCAAGCATTGTGATGATGGTAGCACCAAAATCGAAACCCCCGAGGAAGGTGCAGTATTTGCTGTTTACCTCAAGAGCGCAGGATCTTACGACAACGCAGAAGAAAAAGAAAGAGCAATTCTTTTCTGCGATGAGTTCGGCTTTGCTGAAACCGCATGGCTTCCCTACGGCACTTATGTCGTAGAGCAGATCGATGGTTGGGAAGGCAAAGAAATGATGCCGGCATTTGATGTGAATATTAACGCAGATGGCGAAACCTACCGCTATCTCATTAACAACGCCACTTTCGAAGCGGAAATCGAAATTGTCAAGAAAGACATCGAAACAGGCAACATCATCCCTGCTGCCGGAATCGGCTTTAAGGTTCGTAATACTGACACTGGCGAATATGTTATTCAGCGTGTAAACTATCCCACTCCCGTGGATATTGAGGTGTACTACACCGATAGCACCGGCAAGTTGATGCTCCCTGCTCCGCTTCCTTACGGAAATTATGAAATCATTGAGCAGAACACCTGCTATGGTTATGTACTCGACAGCGATCCTGTAGCATTCAAGGTGGACGGCTCGACCGATATTGTAACCGTAGTCAAGTCAAATATCGCACAGAAAGGCACGATCACCATTGAAAAGACCGGTGAGGTATTCTCCTCCGTCCGTGAAAACGAAGGCATCTACCAGCCCGTGTATGAAGTGAAAGGCTTGGCAGGTGCAGTATATGAAATTACCGCAGCCGAGGATATCGTAACCCTGGACGGCACAATCCGTTATACCAAGGGACAGGTTGTTGCGACCGTTACCACGGATGCAGATGGCAGGGCAACAACCGAACCTCTCTATCTTGGCAAGTTTACCGTTAAGGAAGTTACTGCTCCCCACGGCATGGTGCTGAACACGAAGCCTGTGGATGTAGAACTGACCTATGCAGGTGAAAATGTAAAAGTCACCACAACCTCCACATCGTTCTATAACGAGCGACAGAAGGTCACGATTGACCTGTCTAAGTCTCTCGAGAAGGACGATGTATTCAATATCGGTAATGGCGATGAAATCTCCCGTGTCCAGTTTGCGCTCTATGCAGCCGAGGATCTGACTGCCGAAGACGGTAAGACTATCCCCAAGGATGCGCTTATTGAGATTGAAGCCTGTGATACAGACGGTAAGATTTCCTTTAAAACCGATCTACCCGTAGGCGCAAAGGTATATGTGAAGGAATACGCAACCGACAGCCACTATATCCTCTCCGACCTCATCTATGAGGTGACCTTCGATTATGAAGGCCAGGACACCGACACCGTCAGAAAGAAAATTAATGACGGCAATGCCATCGAAAATGAGATGATCCGTGGCAGCATTGTGGGCAAGAAGCTTGATGAGGATGGCTTTGCCATCTGTGGCGCACTCTTTGGCTTATTTGCGGAGAACGAAACTGAGTTTACGGAGGAAACCGCAATTCTTACCTGCGAGTCCAATGAGATTGGTGTCTTCCACTTTGAGAATGTACCTTTCGGCAGATGGATCGTGCGCGAGATCAAGGCAGCACCGGCTTTCGTATTGAACGAAAACAGCTATGCGGTTACCGTTTCCGAGCATGAGCAGGTCGTGGAGATTACTATCGAAAATGAATTCATTACCGGTACAGTCAAGACCACCAAGGTCGATAAGGAGTATCCCGAGAATACGCTCGGCGGCGCCATCTTCGAAATCTTCGTGGATGTGGATGGCAATCAGGAATTCGATGCAGAGATCGACCTGCTTGTAGGTGAAATGACCGAAGGCGAAAACGGAGTCTATACAATGGATAACCTCCGCTATAACGGTTACTTCCTGTACGAAAAGGTTGCTCCCGAAGGCTTCCTCAAGGATGATGGCTATTACTATTTCGAAATCAGAAATGACGGAGAAACCGTTGTCGTAGGAAACGAGGCCGGCGTTGGATTTACCAATCAGCCTATCAAGGGTAATGTTACTACCACCAAGGTGGACGAGGAATATCCCGAGAATAAACTGACCGGTGCTGTATTCCATGTCTATGCTGACACCGACAACAACGGTGAATTTAACGCAGAAGTTGATACCTTCGTGGTCGCTCTTAGCGAAACCGAGCTTGGTGTTTATTTGGCTGAAGGTGTCCGTTTTGGTGGTTACTTCTTGTATGAAGAAACTGCCCCTGTAGGTTTCGTAAAGGACGATACCTATCATTATTTCGAAATTCGCAACGATGGTGAAACCATTACGGTCGAAAATAAGGCTGGCGTTGGCTTCGCAAACAAGCCTATCGTTGGAGAACTCGAACTGACAAAAACCGACATTGCAGATGGCAAGCCTCTTGCCGGTGTCGGTTTCCGTATCAAGGATGAGGAAGGCAATACTGTAATCGAAGGATATACCGATGAGAACGGAATTGCTAAGTTTACCCTCCGTTACGGAAAATACTCCTATTCTGAATTTGATCCTCTCGAAGGATATGTAGCCAATACCGATGAGCATCCGTTTGAGATTACCGAAGACGGTCAGATCATCAAAGCATGTGTAACCAACGAGAAAATCCCTGCCCCCGACATTCCTCAGACCGGTGATAACTCTAACCTTGGCTTCTGGATTGGCCTCGGTGCAATTGCCCTTGGCGGTTTGGTTGCTACGATCATCATCGGCATCAAGCGAAAGAAGGACGATGAGGATTAAGCATGATGAAAAAGGTGTATATCTGCGCACCTTTGGGTGGCGATGTCAAGGGTAACCTTGAAAAAGTCAAGCGATACACCCGATTCGCATTAATGTGTGGCACGGCCCCGGTCGTGCCACATTTTTATGCACTCTGCCTCGATGACGATATTGAGAAAGAGAGAGAAATCGGTATAGTCGCAGGGCTTGGTATGTTGTGGTTCTGTGATGAGCTTTGGGTATTCGGGGACGAAGTTACCGAGGGAATGCACACAGAGATCAACTTCTGCAAGAATCTCAACATTCGTATAAAGAAAATCAATGAAAAAGACATCAGAAAAGTGATTGGAGGATGATTACAATGAAAAAGAAAACCGTTAGAATCCTAATCTGTGTGATGGCAGTCATTATGCTGACAATGTCATTCTCCATGACTGCTTTTGCAGCCGGAGATGTTGCCGGTGCCATTGAGCAGACCTGGAACACGGCAAAGACCCAGGTGCAGACCGTGGTTAACAATGTTGTGTTCCCCGTGGTAGATATGATCCTGGCCATCCTGTTCTTCGTGAAGCTGGGTACGGCATACTTCGACTACCGCAAACACGGACAGTTCGAGTTCGCAGCTCCTGCGATCCTGTTCGCCTGTTTGATTTTCACCCTTACTGCACCTCTGTATATCTGGACAATCCTTTAAGCGGAGGTGAATGGGATGAATTTCTTTGAAAAGGAAATGCGAATGATGTTTGAGCATACAGGTGTCATTCAAGACCCAAAGTTTGTCGGAAGGACGATGGTTGGTATTTTGGATGATAATCTGCGCGTCAAGATGCAGTTTGTCTCCACCTATATTGCCGACCACTACGATGCCATTCAGGTCTCCGTTATCAATCGCACCGATGGTGTGGTGGATAAGGAAACAATGAAGTTCGGTGACATCATCGGTCTGCGAAAGGATAACTGCGGAAACAATGTCCATCCCTATATGTGGCAGCAAAGTGATAAAACCGCCTACTGGTACATTCCTGTATCCGTTTCCGACAAAGCAAAGATTGCTGATACTGCCCTCGAATATGTGAGTATGTATCAGCAACAGGACATGTCCGTAAATGAAATGCAATTTCAGTAAGAGAAACCAATCCCAAGGGACGGCGCAAGCCGTCCCTGCTTTCGTAATTTCTGGAGGTGATAAAGAATGTTTGACTGGATCGGCGATTTAATCGATTCGGTTGTAGGTGCAATACAAGACGGTTTTGAGTGGATCGGTGAAGTCCTTTTAGGTCAGATTTGGAATACAATGATGCAATGGCTGTATGAAACTGTATATACGGCAGTTGCAGATTTCTTTGCACTAATGGGAAACATGGGTGCAGATATCTTTAATCTTTCGTGGGTACAAGCCACAGTCGAACTGTTTACCTTGTTTGGATGGGCATTGTTTGTTGCAGGTGTGGTAGTCGCAATATTTGATGTTGCAATTGAATACCAAAACGGTAGAGCAGATATCAAATCATGTGCTATCAACATATTAAAAGGCTTCTTTGCCTGTTCTCTGATAGGGGTAGTACCGATTGAATTATACAAGTTTTGCATTAGTTTGCAAAACACATTTGCATCGGAAATTGCCGCTTATGCTGGATCAACACAGTCCTTTGATTTGTCAATCACAGCACAGGGCGTACTCGTAGGAAGTTTCTTTGCAGGCAATCTGTCTTCGCAGTTGGGGTTGTTTACCCTTCTTTGCCTAATTGCATTTGGATATTGCGTTGTCAAGATTTTCTTTCAGAATATCAAGCGCGGAGGAATTTTGCTTGTGCAGATGGCAGTAGGATCATTGTATATGTTTTCTGTCCCCCGAGGTTATCACGATGGATTTGTGCAATGGATGAAGCAGGTCATTGCTATATGCTTGACTGCATTTATGCAGACAACATTACTATACCTTGGCTTGATGACTTTCCCCGGCAATATGCTTCTTGGCCTCGGCATTATGCTTGCTGCCAACGAAGTGCCTCGTATTGCACAGCAATTCGGTCTCGACTCGAGCGTAAGAGTCAATATGATGTCCGTTGTGCATGCAACAACTACGGCAGTCAATCTCACACGCTCCATCGCAAGGGCAAAGTAAGGACGGTGGCAGCATGAAGAAAGACAAGGAATTTGAACGAGAAGACCTGGCCGTGGATCGGGATATTCAGCTCGACAGCGACAATAAACAGCAAATCGTGGCCTATCTCGAAACCCTCTTCGATGTGAATGAGAAGTTCAATCTGCAGCTCGACTCAGAAGCCGGCGAATGGGTAAATATGTACGGCATTTATAACCCATTAAGCGACTTCCTTACGGTCGAATGCGTTATCAGCAAGGATAACAGTAGCGAGAGTTTCTTCTACACGCCTACAATGGCAGAGTCTGCGTTAATTAAGGAATTGATCGCAGAGAAAATAAAAGAAGAATTCGGACAGACACCAACAGAGTTCGTTTGTGATCTCGCCCACCAAGAAGAAAAGGCATATCTGTATTGCAACCGAAGCGGATGTGATACAAGACCGTCATCAGCAAAATTCAATCGACTCAAGCAGTACTGCCAGGAGAATGGATATACAGTAGATGGCAGCACCTCCATCAATGCGCCCATGAGCAGAAGCGGTGGTGAATTAAGGAGTATGGTGGAATACTGCAAGTCCCGAGGTATCCGAAGGATTGTCGTTGACGAAATGAAGGATGTTGCAGACACACCGTGGGAAACAGCGCGAATACTGAACCATTTGCAAAATAATGGGCTCGTGTTGAATGTTGTACATTGCGATATGGTGTTCGGGCAACAGAGAACCCAGGAAATCGAAACAGGAGAAATAGAATTTGGAGGGATGTAAATGACACAGTATATCTATCCGCAGAACCTCAAGGCTACAGCAAACTTGTGGCTGTGGGGACTGCGAGATTTCTGCATTATCGGTATAGCAGCCCTCCTTTCGGTTGTAATACTGGTGTATGTGCAATTTTTTGTTCCTGCGGTCGTAACGCTGTGCTATGCGTTTCTGACCATACGCATGGATGATACAACCGTGCTGGACTATATGAAATACGCTGTGAAATTCTTAATATCTACACAGCAATACTTTGAGTGGAGGTGAGCCAAATGGCAAAAGAAAAGCAGAAAAAAAGAAAAGGCAGTTCGGTGCAAGATCTCATTGGCGTAAAAACCTTTACAAAATACGGACTGAAAACCAACAAGGCCGAGCTGCTCTTCTATCTTGTTGCACCGACAAATATCTCGGTGCTTTCGCATACCAATATCGAAATCAAGGTTAGGCACTTAATGATGGTGCTTTCCGCACTACCGGATATTGAAATTGCCTGTACCGACTCTTCCGAGTGCTTCGATGATAACAAGGCATACCTTCATATGCGACTGGATGAGGAACAGAATCCCAAGGTCAAGAAGATGCTGAAAAAGGATATCGAATTCTTGGATCAGATACAGGTAGAGATGGCTACTGCTCGACAGTTCTTGTTCATCGCACGATGTAAAGCAAAGAAAGCCGAGCAGGTATTTCAAATGGCCAACCGTGTAGAGAAGGTAATCTCGGAGCAAGGCTTTGAGGTCAGAAGAATGCGGAAGGAAGACATAAAACGCTTCCTGGCCTTGTATTTCGATGCAAGTCTCAATGGTGAGCAAATGCCCGATATTGACGGCGAACAGTTCTTCGAGGTAGATGAGGACGATGAGGAAGCTTAATATATTTCTTATTCTTCTGCTGTCGGCGCTACTTACTGTATCAGCGTATATGATATGGAAAGAGATATCCATACAGCAGAGAGAAAAGAAGGAGTTTGACGAACTCCTCGAAATCATAGAACCTACCAACACGGAGAAGCCCAAAGAAGAAACAGGTGGCGTGATATCAGGAACGGACGATGAAACTGAACCACAAGAAACCGCACCCGAAGCACAAGGCCGAAATCTCGATCCTCTCTTCGAGAAAAATGCCGAGTGCATCGGTTGGCTATGTATTGAGGGTACAAATATAAATTACCCTGTAATGCACACCCCAAGTAATCCGCAGAAGTATTTACGCAAAAACTTTGAGGGTGAGTACAGCCAATCCGGTGTCCCGTTCCTTGATGCCCGATGTTCCGTGAACTGTGGGACTGCCATTATTTATGGACATAACATGAAGAATGGCACACAATTCTCTGACCTAAAAAAGTACCTTGATGTTGACTTCAGAAGCTCTCATCCTACAATAGAGTTTCAGACGGCAACAGGCATTCGTTATTACACGGTCGTGGATGTGATCCGAACTGACATCTACGATGAAATCTACAATAATATCAGTTCTGAAGACAACACGCTTATACTCTCCACCTGTTATGGAAGTGCAAAAAGCGGTCGTCTATTAATAATCGCAAAGGAGGCCACAGGCTAATGTCTAAAAGAAAACCCAAGGTGTTGACACCGGAGCAGGTTGAGGAAATCCGTACTAAGGACTTCTTCGATTGCATCCTGCCCAGCACCATCAAATTTTTCAGCGACCATTATATTGTCGGTGATAGTTATCGTAGCGTGTGGGCAATTCGAGAATATCCACCCTCTACCGAGGAACAAGCGATCCTTTCGCAGCTTGCGGATCGAAATGGCGTAACTCTTCGTATCTACCACAGACTGGTGGAGTCGATGGAACAGAGGAAAATCATTCAGAATGCAACACGCCGAAACACCCTAAAAAGCGGTGGTAACGACATGAATGAAACAATCGAAGCGGAAGGAAATCTCCATGATGTAATTGAACTCCTTGCCAATCTTCGCAAGAACAGAGAACCCCTGCTTCATTGCTCAGTATTCATTGAACTGAAAGCAAAGCAAATGGAAGCGCTCAAAGAATTGCAAAGTGAAATTGCAATGGAATTGACACGATCCAAAATCACCGTTGACAGGCTGACCTTGCGGCAAAAGGAAGGCTTCCTCTCTGTTCTGCCCGTGGGCTTTAATCAGTTCGGTGCGCAGTTCGAGCGAGTGTTGCCGGCATCAAGTGTAGCGAATCTCTATCCTTTTAACTTTTCCGGCAAAACCGATCCCGAGGGTCTGTACATCGGGAGAGATAAGTTTGGTACGAATATCCTGGTGGACTTTGATCGCCGAGCCGAGGATAAGACTACAAGCAACATTCTGATCCTTGGTAACTCGGGACAGGGCAAGTCCTATCTCCTAAAGCTGATCCTCACTAATATTCGTGAGTCCGGCAAAAGTATCATCTGCCTCGATCCCGAAAGCGAGTATATTGACCTCTGTGCCAATCTTGGTGGATGTTATATTGATTTCCTTTCTGGTGAATACACCATCAATCCTCTTGAACCCAAAGCATGGTCAGACGGAAACGATGAAATCGATGCGACCACTCCCGAGGCATTCAAAAAGCAGACACGGCTGTCTCAGCATATTGCGTTCCTTAAAGACTTCTTCCGAAGCTATAAGGACTTCACGGATGCACAGATAGACACCATCGAAATACTGCTTGCGAAACTGTATGCGCGATTTGGGATCACGGACACCACCGACTACGCCAAGATGAAGCCGACAGACTATCCTATCATGGAAGACTTCTACAAGTTATGTGAGGAAGAATTCATGACCTATGACAAACAGAGAAAATACCTCTATACAGAGCAAACGCTCCAGGAGGTATGTCTCGGAATCAATTCCATGTGCGTAGGTGCGGAAAGTCGTTATTTTAACGGATACACCAACATCACCGATGATGCATTCTTGGTGTTCGGAGTCAAAGGTCTCATGGATACAAACAAGCGACTGAAGGATGCGATGCTGTTCAACATCCTGTCCTTTATGAGTAATCAGTTGCTCGGCAAAGGAAGCACGGCAGCATCCATCGATGAGTTGTATTTGTTCCTCACAAATATGACTGCAATCGAATATATCCGCAACGCAATGAAGCGAGTGCGAAAGAAGGACTCCTCGATTATTCTGGCATCACAGAATATCGAGGATTTTTTGATCCCTTCTATTCGTGAGTTTACGAAGCCCCTGTTCAGTATCCCGACCCATCAATTCCTGTTCAATGCAGGTCAGATCAACCCCAAGGAATATATGGATGCATTACAGGTTGAGCCGAGTGAATTTGAACTCATCAAGTATCCCGAGCGAGGAACTTGCCTATACCGATGCGGAAATGAAAGGTATCTTTTACAGGTTATCGCACCCGATTATAAGTCGGCGCTCTTCGGCAAGGCTGGTGGTCGATAATGGCAGCTCCTGCGGTTGGTGCAGCACTTAAAAAAGTTGCAACCTATATCCTTACGGACAAGAAAGCACTCAAGGTCGTGGGATTGATTGTGGGCATCATACTCGTAATTATCCTACTTCCGATAGGTGCGCTACTTGCGATTTTTAATGGTGGGATCGAGATCGACACAGGACGGCTTGACGAGATATATCAAGAAAGGCAAATACAGCTTGTGGAAATCTGGGAATCCGTTGAATCCGCAATGACAGATGCCGGTTTTGATCAAACACGCATCGATGAAGCTCAGGCGCTATTCATATTTGGATTGTCTGAGCATGTCGGCGAGGACGGCTTCGCTGACGATCTTGTTAGTTGCTTTGAAGAAGAACAAACCGATAGCGAACTGATCGATGCTGTTAACGCAAAGTTTGGAACATCTATCCAGGTCGAAGATTTTCAAAATGCGATGGCAAGTACGCGCAACGCCTATATCAATACCTCCAACTATGTTGACCCTTCGACCAAGAACAATTTAGACTTGGTCAAATGGTCTGAGTTTGCAGCCGACAAGGGTTGGGGTTATGTGTGGGGAACCTACGGTACAGTTTTGAGTCCCGATTTTCTGGAAAGTAAAATCATCCAGTACCCCGATGAGGTTGGTGGAAAGGAGGATTTTATTCGTGAAAATTGGCTCGGCAAGAGAACCGCAGACTGTGTCGGACTGATTAAGGGATACTCCTGGTATGATACGGCCAGTCAAATGACAATTCTCGTATCAAATGGGATGCCCGATATCGGTGCAGATACTATGTATGAAAACGCAACAGAGAAAGGGACAATCGACACCATTCCCGAGATACCAGGACTTGCCGTTTGGAAGGAAGGTCATATAGGTGTGTACATCGGTGACGGTAAGGTTGTAGAAGCATACGGAACAACATCCGGTGTCATACGCTCCGAACTCGCCAACGGTGGATGGACACATTGGTTGAAGATACCCTATATCACATATCTTGAACAGGAGGATGCGACAGAATGATATACCGTAATTTTAATATTACGACCGTTCCTGCAATAGATTTGCAACGCCATAATTTCAGCAGAAATGCAGCGGATCTGTGTAATGGCTTTTACTGCGAAATCTATCGTGTAGATGATGATGGCTTGGTTAATCGTCTTGATGATTTTACTCTTGCCGAGGGTTATGAGATACCAAAGGCAACGAATGATCACCTGGACAGGGCGATCATTGGCTATGTAGATAAAAACTATTGGCGCCTTGATTCTATCAGGAACGAAGTAGCAGAAGAAAGAAAAAACAACCTAATTGGGCGGCTCATCGCTTGGATCGGAGAGGATCAGAAAGGTGCGCAGTTGTATGATACGCTGTCTTCGTATATGGGTATGACGGACGAGGAAATTCGACAAAGCGGTTTCCTCTCCCTGGTCCCATACTTTGATAAGGACTGCTATGCGCAAACCATTGCGGAGTACCTTATTCATGTAGGCACAGAGAATACGACCACCGGCAATTGGCATATACCGTTTTCACTTGTCACAAAGAATTATGGTGTCAACCTGGCGGCAGATGCGGAAATGCTTGACAAGGTATGCGAGTGCTTATATAGCAACGGTGATATCGTGTCAGAATTCCAGGTTGGTGAAGATGAATTCGACATGATGTTTTACACGAACTACTGCCCGTATGCGCGTGAAGATGAGGAAGTCGAAATGACACAGCAAATGTGAGGTGAAAGTATATGGAAAACAATATCGAACACGCTGAAAAAGCGATGCATTACTGCTCCCAAATTAAGAAGGCTATCAATGGGCTCTGTCAGATTTTAGATCTTGGCGATGATCCCTTCGATGAAATGAGCCGTCTTGAAACCTACAAGTCTATGTTTAGGAGCGCAGAAAAGTGGGAGAAACAATACTCCGATTACATCGAAGGCCAAAACGAGTCTCCCGTAATGGAACAGACCATGTGAAAGGAAGGCTGTGAAAATGAGTAAAACTAAAAAAATACCGACTCCACAGGAAGAACACGAAGAAAAAGTTGCTGAAACCGTTGATATGATTACAGCCGAGGACTTGGTGGAACAGGCTGTATATGCAGCTAATGCCCCCGACTGCTGCTCCCAGGGACAGCAAGCAGAAAATATGCTTGATATGCTTGGGGCAAATGTTATGAATAGCGACATCTATCATTCCCCCGAGGAACACAAGATGGAAATGTGAGGTGTGCAAATATGGGATATGAAAAAGTTGGTATTCCCTCTGAAGTATATCACCTTACGAAGAAAAAGAATCTCGACAGTATTCTCGCAGATCAGACTATCCGCAGGTTCGGAGATACTGAATGTTGGTTCTGCCGTTCTATCCCCGATATGAACAGGTATATGGAAATGACTGTTCTCTGTGAAGGAAAGCCCTTCGTGGATGTGGATGGAAGGATCAAGCGTTATCCCAAGTTTGAACCCGATGACTATGTAGTTCTGAAGCTAACGCCCAGGGAGAGGATCGACAAATGGTATCAATGGAATCAGGTGTTGCCATCATATGCTTCCCCCGAGGTAAAAGCAGAGGGTAAGGAATTCTCCCGGCTGAAAGTTGGCTTCCGAGGGGATATGCAATTTAAGGAATGCGAGGTCTTGAAGATGTCGCAGGTTATGAATCAAAACACCGAACAGGTTCAGAGCGAAGGCTCTGGACCTGTTCTTTCTATGTGAGGTGAAAAAACATGAAATTGAGAGCAGCATTTCAGAGGAAAGAATCTGATTATGATGCAGTAGAAAACTGCGAAATTTCAAGAGTGGTCGAATTGCCCAACGGTCAATTCGATTATTTTATAGGACATTTGCTTGATGATCAGGATTTCCTTGTTGAGCTACGAAGCGAGATGGGATACACGGAAGACAAAGTTAGACATTGCCTCTTGGTGCTTCCCGAGGGTGGAGATGATGGAGTCCTTGTTGATGCACAAGGAAGCAGCTATGCGCGATATACCGCATTCCTTCCCAACGCTCGTCAATTGATGATCCTGGGACAATATCAGTCTCTTGCTGATTTCGCAAAGGAAATGTATGGACACGCCGAGGAAGCAACTCAGCGTATATTGAAAAACCAGGTGGATGGTAGTTACTACCTCCAATTGTCAGATCTGCCCGACCCACAGTCCAATCCGTTATTCGATCACAGACTGCTCGGTGAAATGTTAAGTGAACGACCGGAATTTGAAACCGTGGAAACTATGAGCAACGAAATTCTTGTAAGTGTCGCTCCCGAGCATCAGACAAAGTTGATAGACGAAAGTCAGTATCGAGAACTGACCTCGGATGATGTCGACA
>JAZNNW010000026.1:0-24066 GCA_045580485.1 Candidatus Avilachnospira sp.
TGCGAAGCCGGGAGGGGGGCCATGGGGGGAGAGTGGCTATTTTGTGATGTAAACCGAATCGACTATATAGGCAGAAACGATCACAAAATCCGGACAACGCGCTCCCCCCATGTGCCTTTTTCATCCAATACTTTTGTGGCATAACAAAAGTATTGGACGCCGGGGGCGGTAATCCGCCAATGGCGGATTACACACCTCTCAGTCAGCTTTGCTGACAGCTCCCCTCAAGGGGAGCTTTCTTCTTTATGTTTTCTTAATGAACTGCCGGTTGCAGCGAGGGCAGCGGATATTGATCTTGCCCCGTCCACGGGGAACACGGACAGTCTGGCGGCACTGGGGGCAGTGGAAATAACGGTGATCCCTGTCTTTCAAGTGACCAAAGAAGTTGACAAAGGTGGTGTTTTCCCGCCGTCTGGCTTCAATGTTTCTGGAATACATCCGAAAAATGCACCAGAACAGCGAAACATAGCTCAAGACCGTCAAAGCACTGCTCCAACCGGGATAATGTCTGCCCAGTACAGAGCTGAAAATCATGACTACGATGCCGAAGCCCAGCAGTGTCACATTCAGTTTATCGGAGCCATAGCGACCCAGCATGAAGTTTCGGAACCAATCACCAATTCTGCGGAACATTTCATCACCTAACCTTCAGAATAAGTTTATTATACTGAAAAGCCGCTGAAATACAAGGGTTTGGGGCAGAAGTTCACAAATCGTTTACCCTTTCTTCAGCACGACCACAGGCAGGTGGGGACGGTTCCACAACCGCACACCGCCCAGCCCTCTGGAAACAGCCATGGTGGTGCGGTCGAGGGCATACAGTCCCTCATCGTTGTCCGGGAAAAAGGTTCGGTCTGTACCCAGAAGTCCGCCGATAAAGGGCAGACGGATGACACCGCCGTGTCCGTGACCGGAGAGCACCAAATCGGTTTTCAGCTCTGCCCACTGGGTGAGAATGTCATTGCGGTGATAGAGCAGGGCGATATAAGGGTCGCCGGGGACTTCGTCCCGGATGCGGGAAATAAAATCTTCCGGTGTTTCCATATCTGCATAGCCGTTGGGGTCTTCTACACCCGCAAGGACCATGGTTTCCCCCTCTTTTTCCAGCAGCAGATAGTCATTCCGCAGAACGGTCACCTGTTGGGCAATTTTCGTAAAGACTGCTTCCGGGTCATCCATCCGCCATTCATGGTTGCCGGAGACATAGAAAGTAGGGGCGATGTCGGTGAGCCCTTTCAGCAGGGGTTCCAGCATGGAGAGGTCGGAATCCTCATCCACCAGATCGCCGGAAAGGGCAATATAGTCCGGGGCGGTCTTTCTGACTTCTGCCAGCAGAGTGCTGCTGTCGGGACCAAGCTGTCCTCCGTGGATATCTGTCAGCAGGGCGATGCGCAGACCGTCAAAGGATTCCGGCAGACGGTCAGAGGTGACGATCCATTCATCGGTTTCAATGGCAAAATTACAGTATACGGCGGCGACTACGCCGATAAAAATGGCTGTCGCCCAACGGCGCAAACTCTTTTTCATAAGGAAATCCTCCTGTGGCTATGATACCACAGGAGGATAAATAATACATGAAAATATTGTAAAATTACGCTTTTAGTGCCCGTTTCAGGTATTCGCCGGTATAACTGACAGGGTTTTCGGCAATTTCCTCCGGCGTGCCGCAGGCTACAATGGTGCCGCCGCCGTCGCCGCCTTCGGGACCCAGATCGATGATGTGATCTGCCACCTTGATGACATCCAGATTGTGTTCGATGACCAGAACGGTGTTGCCGGTGTTGACCAGCGCCTGCAGGACATCGATCAGCTTGTGGACATCTGCCATGTGCAGACCGGTGGTGGGTTCATCCAGAATATAGACCGTCCGACCTGTGGCTCTGCGGCTCAGCTCCGTTGCCAGCTTCACACGCTGGGCCTCGCCGCCGGAGAGGGTGGTGGAGCTTTGACCCAGCTTCACATAGCCAAGACCCACATCCACCAAAGTCTGCACCTTATTCCGCAGCTTCGGCTGATTTTCAAAGAAAATCAGGGCTTCATCGGCGGTCATTTCCAGCACATCTGCAATGGATTTGCCCTTGTAGGTTACTTCCAGGGTTTCCCGATTGTACCGCTTGCCGTGGCACACATCACAGGGCACATACACATCCGGCAGGAAGTGCATTTCGATCTTCACCAGACCGTCGCCGCTGCAGGCTTCGCAGCGTCCGCCCTTCACATTGAAGGAGAACCGTCCCGGACCGTAGCCACGGGCTTTTGCTTCGGCGGTGGCGGCGAACAGGTCCCGGATGTCGTTGAACAGACCGGTGTAGGTGGCAGGATTGGAACGGGGCGTCCGACCGATGGGGCTTTGGTCGATGCCTACCACCTTATCCAGATATTCCAAGCCCTCCATACGATCATAGTCGCCGTGACGGATACGAGCCCGGTTCAGCTTGGCGGCCAAAGTCTTATAAATGATCTCATTGACCAATGAGGACTTGCCGGAGCCGGAGACACCGGTGACGCAGGTGAAGGTACCGAGGGGCACTTCCACATCCACATTTTTTAGATTGTTTTCTTTTGCGCCGCAAACCTTCAGAACTTTTCCGCTGCCGGGGCGTCTGCTGCCGGGAATGGGAATCTTCTTGAAACCGGAGAGATACTGACCGGTGATGCTTCTGGGCTCTGCAATGATGTCCTCCAGAGAACCGGCTGCTACCACTTCACCGCCATGGACACCGGCACCGGGACCGATATCCACGATATGGTCGGCGGCACGCATGGTATCCTCATCGTGCTCCACCACCAGAAGGGTGTTGCCCAGATCCCGAAGCCGCTTCAGCGTGGCAATGAGCTTATCATTGTCCTTCTGATGCAGACCGATGGAAGGTTCATCGAGAATATACAGAACGCCCATGAGGCTGGAACCGATCTGGGTCGCCAGACGGATTCGCTGGGCTTCACCACCGGAGAGGGTGGCGGCAGCCCGGGAAAGGGTCAGATAGGGCAGGCCCACACTCTGCAAAAAGCCCAGACGGGCTTTGATCTCACGCAAGACCTGATCGGCGATTTTGGCCTGTGCGCCATCCAATTTCAAAGAAGAAATGAAATCCAGGGCATCGTTGACATTTTTTTCGCAAAATTCCCAGATGGACAGACCGCCAACGGTGACAGCACGGCTCACATCGGAAAGCCGCTGTCCATGGCAGTGGGGGCAGGGTCTGGAGGCCATACACTCCTCCAGTTCCTTTTTCGACCAGTCGGACTGCGTCTCTTCGTAGCGACGGGACACATTGGGCAAAATGCCCTCAAAGGGCTGTTTCAGAACGCCGTAGCCGTTGCCACGGTCATAGTGCAGTTCCAGAGGCTCTGTGCCGGTGCCGTTGAGAATCACATCCTTTGCCTTATCCGAAAGATCCTTCCACGGGGTGGTCAAATCGAAGCCGTATTTTTCTGCCATGGCGGTATAGTACATGCCGCAGATGCTGTCGGTCTTGGGATTGCTCCAACCGCTGACCTGAACAGCACCCTCCGCCAGAGATTTTGTGGGGTCGGGGATCACCAGTTCTTCATCGGCCACCAACTGCATACCAAGGCCTGTGCAGATGGGACAGGCACCATAGGGATTGTTGAAGGAGAACATCCGGGGGGACAGCTCCGGCATGGAGATGCCGCAGTCATCACAGGCGTAGTTCTGGGAGAACAGGGTGATGGAATCGTCGGCGATCTTGTGGAGCAGCACCAGTCCATCGGAGAGCTTGCAGGCAGTTTCGATGGAATCCGTCAGCCGCCGTGCCATGTCATCCTTCCGAACCAAGCGGTCCACCACGATCTCGATGTGGTGTTTTTTGTTCTTTTCCAGCGTAATTTCTTCCGTCAGATCATAGACATTGCCATCTACACGGACACGGACAAAGCCGCCCTTTCGGGCATCTTCAAAGACCTTGGTGTGTTCGCCCTTCTTGCCCCGGATGACCGGTGCCAGCAGCTGAAAACGGCTGCCCTCCGGCAGTTCCATGATCTGATCTACGATCTGATCCACAGTCTGCCGTTTGATCTCTTTTCCGCACTTGGGGCAGTGAGGCGTACCGACTCTTGCCCACAAAAGGCGCAGATAATCGTAAATTTCCGTCACTGTACCAACAGTGGAACGGGGATTCTTGGAAGTGGTCTTCTGGTCGATGGAAATGGCAGGGGACAGACCGTCGATCTGGTCCACATCGGGCTTATCCATCTGACCGAGGAACATCCGGGCGTAGGAACTGAGACTCTCCACATACCGCCGCTGACCCTCTGCATAGATGGTGTCAAAGGCCAGTGAGGACTTGCCGGAACCGGAAAGACCCGTCAGAACCACCAGCTTGTCACGGGGCAGTTCCAGAGAGATATTCTTCAGATTATTCTCTCTTGCACCCTGAATGGAAATGGTTTCCTGCATGGAAATACTCCTTTTGCAAACATTTGATTGTATTATATCATGGCCAAAACCGATACTCAACCATATGTTCGTTAAATTTCTGTGAAGTGCTTGAACATAAGGGAAAATATGGTATCATAACATTATACCGAAGGGAGGTGCGGATATGAAAAAGATCTTTGGCTTTCTGTTCCAGAGAGTGACCACGGTGGCGCTGTCCATTTTGCTGCAGCTGGCGCTGATGGTTTCCATGGTCCAGTGGCTGTCGGAGTATCGGCAGTGGATCCGGGTATTTCTGGCGGTGCTGTCTCTGGCATCGGTGGTCTATATCCTCTATGACCGCACCAATTCTTCCTATAAAATCGCTTGGATCATTCTGATCTTGCTCTTTCCCGTGGCGGGAATCTGTATCTATCTGGCCTTCGGCGGTCGGCGGCTCAGCAGACCTGTCCGACTGCGGATGCAGAAGATGCAGGATGCAGTCCGTAACAATCTGTGGCAGGAGGCAGTTACCTATGAGGCACTCAAAGAGATCAGTGACCCTGCGGCAGCCACGGCGCAGCTGCTTTACAATGTCTCCGGCTATCCCGTTTACGACAATACGGAAACAGAATATTTTTCCCTTGGAGACCATGTCTATCCCCGGATGCTGGAAGAATTGAAGAAAGCAGAAAAATACATCTTTTTGGAGTATTTTATCATTGAACAAGGGGAAATGTGGGACGGAATCTTGAAGATTCTAAAGGAAAAAGCGGCACAGGGCGTGGATGTCCGGGTCATGTATGATGACTTCGGCTGCATCAAGAAGCTGCCCGGGAACTACCATAAGCAGCTCCGCAGCTTCGGCATCCAGACCAAAGTGTTCAATCCCTTTATCCCCATTCTCTCCGGCAGGCTCAACAACCGCAACCATCGGAAGCTGATGATCGTGGATGGCAAGGTGGGCTTCACCGGCGGCATCAATCTGGCTGATGAGTACATCAATCGGGTGGAGCGGTTCGGACATTGGAAGGACAGTGCCATTTTGCTCCGGGGCGAAGGCGTTTGGGCCATGACGGTCATGTTCCTTGCCATGTGGGACAGTCAGACGGGAGAAAAGGAAGATGTTGCCGCCTTCCGTCCCGAATATCCCTACCGGCTGGCAGGAGGCGAGGGCTTTGTCCAGCCCTTCTCCGATACGCCTCTGGATGAGGAGGACATTGCGGAAGCCACCCTCCTGAGCCTGTTCCAGCGGGCGGTGCGCTCCATCTACATCATGACACCCTATCTGATTTTGGACGATAAGATCACCAATGCTTTGCTGACAGCTGCAAAGGCCGGTCTGGATGTGCGGATCATCACGCCTCATGTGCCGGATAAGTGGTATGTCCATGCGGTGACCCGTGCCCATTATGAGCTTTTGACCGAAGCCGGTGTTCGGATCTATGAGTACAGCCCCGGCTTTATCCACTCCAAGATCTATTTGGTGGATGACCGCTATGCCGTGGCAGGAACGGTCAATCTGGATTTCCGCAGTCTGTATCTCCATTTTGAAAATGCGGTGTTTTTGTTCGACACTGCCTGCGTTGGTGAGATCAGCGAGGATTTCCAAAAGACCTTCCCGGTCTGTGAGGAAATGACATGGAGGAAATGCCGCAAAACCGCCCTGGCGGAGCGGTTGGTGGCCGCGGTACTGCGTATGCTGTCACCTTTGATGTAAAAAAAGAGAGCATCCTTTGGATGCTCTCTTTCTATTTTTGCTTGACGATTTTTACAATGCGGCTGGTGCCCAGACGGGATGCACCCAGCTTGAGGAATTCCTCTGCATCTGCCATAGAGGCGATGCCGCCGGCGGCTTTGATCTTCACATGATCTGCCACATGATCTGCAAACAGCTTCACATCGGCGAAGGTGGCACCGGCAGTGGAGAAGCCGGTGGAGGTCTTGATGTAATCGGCTCCAGACTGGGAGACGATTTCGCACATCTTGATCTTTTCCTCATCAGTCAGCAGGCAGGTCTCAATGATGACTTTCAGGGGCTTGCCGCCCCAGGCTTCCTTGACGGCCTTGATCTCATTCAAAAGGTCATCGTATTTCCTGTCCTTCAGCCAGCCGAGGTTGATGTCCATATCGATCTCATCGGCACCGTTTGCCACGGCATCGGCGGTCTCAAAGCACTTGGCGGCGGAGGTCGAATAACCGTTGGGGAAGCCGATGACCGTGCAGATGGCAAGCTTGCTGCCCACATAGTCCTTGGCCTGCTTCACAAAGGAGGCCGGGATGCACACAGAGGCAGTGCCGTAGGTCATGCCGTCATCGCAGATGGCTTTGATCTCCGACCATGTGGCGGACTGGGTCAAAAGGGTGTGGTCACAGGCGGCGAGAACGGTTTTTACATCCATTAAGCAGTCTCCTCTTTCATCACGGATTCAAATTCTTCTCTGGTCATGTTCTCATGCTCCAGCAGGTAGGAGGCGACCTGCGCCAGCTTTGTCTTGTTGTCCTGCAGGATCTTCGTGCAGTGGGCATAGGCCTGGTCGATGAGTGCTTTCACTTCGGCATCGATGGTGCCTGCCACCTGTTCGGAATAGGACTTGGATTTCTCATAGTCACGGCCGATGAACACCTCGCCGTCGCTGCCGTAAGCAACGGTGCCGAGGGCATCGCTCATGCCATATTTGCTGACCATATCCCGGGCGATCTCCGTGGCTCTTTGAATATCATTGGATGCGCCGGTGGAGATATCTCCCAGACACAGCTGCTCTGCAACTCTGCCGCCGAGGAGGGAGACGATCGACTCATACATCTCGTTGCGGGAGTGGAAGCTGCGGTCATCCTCCGGCAGGAACACGGTCATGCCGCCGGCAGTGCCTCTGGGAATGATGGTGATATGATGAACAGGATCATGGGTGGGCAGGTGGTACATGGCCACAGCGTGACCGGCCTCGTGAATGGCAGTCAGCTTTCGCTCCCGTTCACTGACCACTCGGCTGCGCTTCTCAGGACCTGCAATGACCTTCATCATGGCGTCCTGCAGATGGGTATTGGTAATGACCGGGCTGTCCTGACGGGCTGCCAGCAGGGCGGCTTCGTTCATGAGGTTTTCCAGATCGGCACCGGTGAAGCCACCGGTGGCTTTTGCCAGCTTGGGCAGATCCACATCCTCCGCCAGGGGCTTCTGGCGGGCATGAATCTTCAAAATCTCCTCACGGCCGTGCCAGTCCGGTGCGCCCACATAGATCTGCCGGTCAAAACGACCGGGACGGAGCAGGGCAGGGTCGAGAATGTCCTGCCGGTTGGTGGCTGCCAGGACGATGACACCCTGGTTTTTACCGAAACCGTCCATTTCCACCAGCAGCTGGTTGAGGGTCTGTTCTCTTTCATCGTGACCGCCGCCCAGACCGGCGCCTCTGCGCCGACCCACAGCATCGATCTCGTCGATGAAGACAATGGCAGGGGCGGTCTTTTTGGCCTGATCGAACAGGTCACGGACACGGCCTGCGCCCACGCCTACATACAGTTCCACAAAATCGGAACCGGAGATGGACAGGAAGGGCACACCGGCTTCGCCGGCTACGGCCTTGGCAAGGAGGGTCTTACCGGTGCCGGGAGGGCCTACCAGCAAAATACCCTTGGGGATTCTGGCACCCAGACGGGTGAATTTATCGGGATCTTTCAGGAAGTCCACCACTTCCTGCAGTTCTGCTTTTTCTTCATCAGCACCGGCTACATCAGAGAAGGTGACCTTCTGGTCGTCTCCCAGACGGGCATTGGCCTTGGTGAACTTGCCCATGGGGTTCTGTCCGCCGCCTGCCCGACCGATGAGGGTGACGATCATGACGATCAGACCCACGCCCAGCAGCACCATGGTGATGATGGACACCCAGGAGATCTTCTCCTCGGCAGGGGGATAGTGATAATCCTCCAGAATACCGGCTTCGTGCTGACGCCGGATGGTTTCATCCAGGTCGGTGTGGAACTGTTCTACGCTGCCGATCTTTGCGGAGACGATCTCGTTTTCCTCTCCGGAGTGGAGCTGCAGTGCCAGATTGCCATCGGCAGAAAGAGAGAAAATACGGACATCCTCGGCTTCAAACAAAGCCAAAACCTGTGCGTAGGAAAGGGGCTGCTCACTGCCGGACAGGGGATTCCAGAAGAAACTGACCAGCAGCAGTACGATGAGCAAAAGGGGAAGGATGTTCAGAGGGCTTTTGTGTTGTTTCAAAGGGTTCGCTCCTTAGGGTTATTTTGTGTAGACTTCCTCTTTCAGGATGCCCACGAAGGGGAGATTGCGGTAGTAGTCCTGATAATCCAGACCCATGCCCACCACGAAGCCGTCGGGAATGGTGAAGCAGACATAGTCCGCCTCCAACTCCTCTTTCCGTCCGGAGGGCTTATCCAGCATGGTGCAGATCTTGATGGAGGCAGGTTCCCGCTGACGGAGCAGCTCCACGATCTGCTTCAAAGTCCGTCCGGAGTCCAGAATGTCCTCCAAAATCAGCACATGACGGCCTTTGATGTCATGGTCCAGATCCTTACGGAAGGTCAGCTTGCCCGTAGAGCAGGTGCCGCCTTCATAGGAGGAAACACTCATGAAGTCCTGCTGCATGGGAATGTCCATAGACTGGGTCATGGCGGCATAGAAGGGCACCACACCCTTCAGAATACCCACCAGAATGGGGCATTTGCCACGGTAATCGTCACTGATCTTTTTGGCCATTTCCTGAATACCGACTTTCAGATCGGCCTCAGATACCAAAACTTTTTCAATATCCTGCATCATGTCTGTTGGATGGATCATAGTTCTCTCTCCTCTGTTATGATCTGCAATATCCAGGCCTGTTCTCCGACCTTGGCAGTGTGGTCAGTCGCTGCACCCAGTCCGAAAACGGCAAAAACGCCTTTTTTATCGGCAAAAACCGGCAGAAAATCCCGTTTTTTTGCCGGGATTTTTCGGTCAATCATCCATTTTTTTAAGGTTTTCCCACCGCCAGCAAGGGAAATGGTGTCTCCCGTCTGCCGGGGGCGCACTTCCACCACAGGGGCGGTATCAAAATGTAGGGCGAAGGTGGTTCGATTATCCACAGGTACAGCCAGTATACTTGGACCTGTGAGGGAGACGGTCATTCCCAATTCCGGGATGGAGACGGTCTCATGGGCTTTCAAAGTGAAAGGTGTAAAAACGATTTTGTTTTCAGCGGTTTCAAAGGTCAGTCGGTCATAAGTCCGCTGCGCCACATAACCGCCGGGCAGCTCCACATAGGCTGAGCCATCCAGTCGGGATAGCAGCTGTTCCACAGCCTCCACATGGACCATAGCAGGCTTGGCATTGGGCAAAAGCTGACGGATGGCACGGCGGCGCAGGACCGGGTCTGCCGCAAGTAAGGTGGGGCAGTCGTAGCTCTCCTCCCGGGCAGCTTCGGCAAGCAGCCCGTCCACCTGCTTTTGCAGGTAGGCTTCCTCCTGCCGCAGAAGTTTGGTCATGCGGCTGAGGGTGTCGGTCAGATTGGGGTTTTCCGCCTGCAAAAGGGGCATCACATGATGCCGCAGACGGTTTCGAAGGGCATCGTCAGAAAGATTGCTGCTGTCGGTGCAGTAGGGAAGACCGTGGGTTTCCACATAGGTCAAAATCTCTGCCTTGGTGACTTCCAGCAGAGGGCGGATCAGCTGTCCCTGTTTCGGCTCCATGGCGCACAGTCCCTTGAGACCGGTGCCTCGCAGCAGGTTCAGAAGTACCGTCTCTGCCTGATCATCGGCATGGTGGGCGGTGGCAATGAGACCATTCTGCCGGCGCAGGAAACCGTAGCGAAGCTCCCGGGCGGCTTCCTCCAAACTCTTTCCGGTGAGGGTTCTGGGGTTACCCCGTCCCACGACCAATTCCACATCCCATCGGGCGCATAGGTCACGGACAAAGGCTTCTTCCCGGTCGGATTCTTCCCCTCTTAAGCAATGATTAAAATGGGCGGCGGCTACGGTGATGGAAAATTCTTCCTTCAGTTGCAGCAGTCCATGGAGCAGCGCCACGGAATCGGCACCGCCGGAAAGGGCGCAGACCACCCGGTTGTCGGGGCTGCAAAGGGCTTTCAGAGCCTCGGACAGTTTACGGATCACTGTGTCTCCACTCCCGGTCAGCAAAGGTGGTGAACTGAGGCAGCCACTGGGTCTCCACCGTTCCCACTTCACCGTGACGGTTCTTTGCCACGATCAGTTCAGCAATGTTCTTCTTATCCGTATCAGGATTGTAATAGTCCTCCCGGTGGATGAACATGACTTCATCGGCGTCCTGTTCGATGGCGCCGGATTCACGCAGATCGGATAGCATGGGGCGCTTGTCCGTGCGGCTTTCGTTGGCACGGGAAAGCTGGCTGAGGCAGATGACGGGGACATTCAGTTCCTTTGCCATGATCTTCAGGGCACGGGAAATATCGCTGACCACCTGCACACGGTTGGCATTGTTGGTGGTCTGCCCCATACCGGCAGAGGTCATCAGCTGCAGATAGTCGATGACCACCAAGCCCAGATTGTCCAGACGGCGGCATTTAGCATTCATTTCCGCAACGGAAATGGAGGGATTGTCGTCCACACGGATATCCGTCTGGCTCAAAGCGGCAGAGGCCACGCCGATCTTGTTCCAGTCCTCCTCGGAGAGCTTGCCGGTAGTCAGCTTGGTGTTGTCTACAAAGCTCTCATTGGAAAGCAGTCTGGTGGCAAGCTGCTCCTTGGACATTTCCAAAGAGAAAATGGCCACGGTCTTGCCGCTCTTTTTTGCCACGGCAAGGGCAATGTTCAAAGCCAGAGAGGTCTTACCCATGGCAGGACGGGCGGCCAAGATCATCAGGTCGGACTTATTCAGACCGTTGATCTTCTTGTCCAGATCCCGCAGACCGGTGCTGAGACCGGGGAAATCGTTATCAGAGCGGGACAGCTCGTCCAGACGGTCAAAGACACCTACCATAATGGTGCCGATGTGCTCCAGATTGTTGCCGGCAGCACCATTGCGGAGGGCATAGATCTTCTTCTCAGCATTTTCCATGATCTCCGAAGGGGTGCCGGTGCCGTCATAGACGGTCTCCCGGATATCTTCGGCTGCCAGAGCCAGACCCCGCATCATGGATTTATCTTTGACGATGTTGGCATACTGTGCCACATTGGCGGCGGTGGGGGTGATCTCCATGAGCTGCATCAGGTAGGAGGCAGTCTTGTCACCGCCCAGTCCCTTCTGCTTCAGCTTTTCCAGCACCGTCACCGGATCAATGGTCTCGGAGAAGTTGAACATGGTATAGACCGTTTCGTAGATCTCTTTATTCTGTTGCAGGAAAAAATCGTCGGGGCGCAGAATGCCGATGACCTCCGCGACACAGCGGCTGTCAATGAGCATAGAGCCCAGAACGGATTGCTCGGCTTCCAGAGAATGGGGAAGCTGACGGGATAACAGTTCTTCCATGGTCGAACCTCCGGGATGGTGAAATTACAGCTCTTTGATCTCGACGGTCAGGTCGGCGTTGATCTCATAGCCCAGCTTGCAGGTGACGGTGTAGGTGCCCACATTCTTGATGGCGTCCTTCAGGACAATTTTCCGCTTGTCCAGTTCGATTTTGTGCTGCTTGGCAAGAGCATCGGCGATTTCCGCATTGGTCACGGAGCCGAACAGACGGCCTGCGCCGCCGCCCTTGGCCATGACGGTGAGGGTCATTTCCTTCAGGACCTTGGAAAGAGCCAGAGCGGCCTCCCGCTCCTTCTGGCGCTTTTCCTGCAGGGCCTTATCGTTCATTTTCATGGTGTTGACATTGTCGGCAGTGGCTTCCTGTGCCAGCTTTTTGGGCAGAAGGAAGTTGCGGGCGTAGCCGTCGGATACATCGACCAGCTGGCCTTTTTTGCCCTGGCCTTTCACATCTTGAAGAAGAATAACTTTCATAATATTTACTCCTTAATTTCCGTAGAATTTATCGATACTTGCCACCAGTTCTGCCAGAACATCCCGGACGGACTTCCCCTCGATCTGGGCGCCTGCCGTGGCAGCGTTGCCGCCGCCGCCGAGGGCTTCCAGAATCACCTGCACATTGGCTTCGCCGATGGAACGGGCGGAGATGATGGTGCGGTTGTCATCGGGAAACAGAACGAAGGAGGCGGTGATGCCCCGGATGTTCAGCAGTTCATCGGCAGCCTGGGCTGCCAGAGGACGGGTGACGGTGTGATCCAGTGCGGCAATGGCGATCTCATTGCGGTAGAGCCGTGCGGCCTGGACGATCTGATAGCGGGAAACGGTGCTGTCCAGATCGTTCTGGAACAGCTTTTTCACATCCACCGTATCGGCGCCGGCTCTCCGCAGGAAGGCTGCGGCTTCAAAGGTTCTGGAACCGGTGCGGACGGAGAAGTTTTTGGTATCCAGCACGATGCCGGCAAGGAGGGCTCTGGCCTCCATGGGACGGATGTCCTTGGGCTCCACGGCGTACTGGAGAATTTCACAGACCAGCTCTGAAGCAGAGGAGGCGAAGGGCTCGTGGAGGTTCAAAACCACCTGCTCGATATAATCGGCGGCACGGCGGTGATGGTCGATGACTGCCACACGGGAGATGCTCTCCAGCAGGGCTCGGTTTTCCACCTGATCGGGGCGGTTGGTATCCACCACCATCAGAAGGCTCTTATTGTCTGCTTGCAGCAGGGCGTCTTCGCCGGAGAGGAACAGTCCGTCATATTCCGGCTGCTCTGCCAGCAGCTCCAACAGAGGACCGACGGCGTTGTTTTTCAGATCCAGCACCACATGGACGGGCTTGTTCTGCTTGCGGCAGATGGTCACAAGACCCATGGCGGCACCCAATGCGTCCAGATCCGCCATTTTATGACCCATGATGAACACATGGCTGGACTGGTTGATCAGCTCTGTCAGAGAATTGGCGATGACACGGGCTTTGACCTTGGTGCGCCGCTCCATTTCCTTGGTGCGTCCGCCGAAGAAGTTGAAGTTATAGCGGTCTTTGATAACCACCTGGTCGCCGCCTCTGGAAAGGGCCATTTCGATGGACAAAGAGGCGAAGGTGAAGTTTTCTTCAAAGCTGGTGCCGTCTTTGCCGAAGCCGATGGACAATGTGGCGGCAACACCGGAGGGGTTGGTGATGGCACGGATCTCATCCAGAATAGAGAATTTTCCCTCCTGCAGCCGGGACAGGTTCTTGGATTCAAAGACGAACAGATAGCGGTTGCGCTCATACTTTCGCAAAAGACCGTTGCAGTCGCCGCACCATGCGCCGATGCGGTCGTTGATCTTGGCATCCAAACTGGAGATGGCACTGTCCGGCAGGTTGTTGGTCAGTTCATCGTAGTTATCCACCAGAATCACTGCCACAATGGGGCGGGAACGAACATACTCATCCCGGACATGGAACATTTCGGTCATGTCCACCAGATAGAGGTTTGCCAGCAGCAGAGAGGCATGTTCATCCTCAGAGCGGATCAGATTGCCGAAGACCTTGTAGCGGCGGCTGTCGATGACCACATCCTGGGGACATTCATTGTGACCCTCGGAGAGCCAGCGGGTGGAGAAATTGGGGACCACATCTTCCATCTTCTGATGGAGGAACGAATCCCGGAGACCGGAAACTTTATAGAAAGAGGGGTTTGCCCAGACGATCTCGCTGTCGCTCATTTTAATGACTGCCATGGGGAAGGGGGAACCGGTCTTGAAGGCAGTGCCGAGAGAATCGGTGGTGCTCTGGACATAGGCCATCAGCGCCTTTTTCCGCTTGCCGCTGGCGACCCGGTTATAGACCAGGAGCAGGACCGTCACTGCAAGCTCCAGACCTGCCACATAATACTGCTTCAGGGCAATACTGATGCCGGCAAAGGAAAACAGCATGACGAAATACAGCCACATACCCGGCTCCAGCAATCGGGAAACTTTTTTATTCAAAGCCCATCCTCCCCTCTTATGGGTATACTTCTCTATAATAGATGTATTATAGCACTTTTGGGAGCCATTGCCAACATAAAAAACCGCCGAACCGGTTGGTTCGGCGGCATTTTTTTAGAATTTAGTTCTTTGCGGTTTCGGTAAGACCTGCGGCAAGACCGGCAAGACCCTGAATCTCACTGGGAATGATGATCTTGGTGGCCTGACCGTCGGCGACCTTCTGCATGGCTTCCAGCGCCTTCAGCTTGATGACCTGATCGTTGGGGCAGGCTTCATTCAGCAGCTTCATGGAATCTGCCAGTGCCTTCTGGACAGCCAGAATGGCCTCGGCTTCGCCCTGTGCACGGAGGATGGCTGCCTGCTTCTCTGCATCGGCACGGAGAATGGCACTCTCCTTTTCACCCTCTGCCACCAGAATGGCAGAGTGCTTGGTGCCTTCTGCCTGCAGGATGGCCTGACGGCGGTCACGCTCGGCCTTCATCTGCTTTTCCATGGAGCTCTGGATGTCAGCGGGAGGCAGAATGTTCTTCAGCTCCACGCGGTTGACCTTAATGCCCCAGGGATCGGGGACTTCGTCCAGAATGGCACGCATCTTGGTGTTGATCACATCACGGCTGGTGAGGGTTTCATCCAGTTCCAGGTCACCGATGATGTTACGCAGGGTGGTGGCGGTCAGGGTCTCCATGGCCACCATGGGGTATTCCACACCATAGGTGTACAGCTTGGGATCGGTGACCTGGAAGTACACCACCGTATCGATCTGCATGGTGACATTATCCTTGGTGATGACAGGCTGCGGGGGATAGTCCAGAACCTGCTCCTTCAGGCTGACCTTTTTGACCACCTTTTCAATGAAGGGAATCTTGAAGTGCAGACCCACTTCCCAGACGGTGGAGAAAGCGCCCATGCGCTCAATGACATAGGCTTTGGACTGCTGGACCACATGAATGTTGCGGATGATGGCAATGAGTACCAGCACGATAACGACGAAAACGACAATAACAGGACCCATAAAAAATCTCCTTTCTTACACATCGGCGGTAACTTGGGCAGGCTCTACATAGAGCTTGACACCTTCCAGTTTGACTACGGTGACCAGTGTGCCTTCCGGCAGTACCTCACCGTTTGCAGAGCGGACAGACCATTCTTTTCCATCCAGCTTCAAGCTGCCTGTGCCACGGAGATTATCCACAGTCTCCGTCAGATAGGCCTGCTGCCCCAAAGCCATATCGGCATTGGTGGCGGTTTTGTTGGGTGTGACATATTTTCGGGTAAAGGGTCGCAGGCAGGCAAGCAGAACGATGGAGACCACGAAAAATACGATGATCTGCACCCATACATTGCCGCCCAGCAGCTGGGCGATCAGTGCCGCTGCCGCACCGCCCACGAACCAAAGGGACACCATGTTTACAGTGGCGACCTCAAGGATTCCAAAGGCGATCATGACGCCTACCCATACGAACCATGTCAGTTCCATTGGCGGTCAACTCCTTCTTTCAGATGATTTCATTATAAACTATGAAGAAAAGATTGTCGATAGATATTACTGGAATTTTATCTCCATGCCATGGAGCTGGAGGGGATTGATGTCCAGTGTGGCTATATCACCGGGCTGACAGGTGACTTTGGTCACATCGCAGACTGTGTGGAGCATGCCCACATGGCCCAGAACCGGGCAGGCTTTTCCGTTAATGGAAACATAGAGCTTTTTCGGGAAGATCATGTGCTTCAAAGCGCTGAAAACCTGCCGCAGGCAGTCACGGAAACGGAAAATATCATTGCCGTATTGGGCACTGAAGCCGTGGTACCAGCCCACAGGGATGACGGCGATCTGGGTGGGACGCTTGGCCTGCCATGCAGAGCCGTAGCCGGTGGCATGACCCTTGGGCAGCCAGCGAACCTGCTCCACGGTGGCCTCACAGCGACCGACCCGGCGGAGGTTCTTTTTGGCTGTCACCCGTCCAAGCAATGCGGAACCTACACGGACACCTTCCATTTTCAGATCGCTGTAACGCATAAAGGCGTTGGAATTACAGCAGTGGGCGGCACCGGGTTCGATGCCTGCCTCGGCAATGGAAACGATGGTCTGGCGGAAGACTTCGTACTGCCGGTAGGTGGCTTTTCCGCTGCAGAAGGCGCAGGGGAAGTGGGTATAGATGCCGGAAACTGCCAGATGGTCATGACGGCGGTAAACGGAGAGAATGTCCTGCAGCTCTTCCGGTAAGAAGCCGTAGCGACCCATGCCCGTGTCGATCTTCACATGGACAGGGGCGATCACATCCTTTTGAATGGCAAGGGCATTGAGCGCAGCGGCGTCCTGCACAGAACCGACGGTGGCAATGCCGTCGGCTGCCAGCAGACGGGAAAGCTCATTTTCATCGGTGGTGGGGCGCAGAAGGAGAATCTGCGCCTGGGGTGCTAACTGCCGCAGAGCTTCCACTTCGTCCAGCTCCGTCACGGCAAAGTGGTGGACACCGGCTTCCATACACAGCTCTGCCATAGGCACAAGACCCAAGCCGTAGCCGTTGCCCTTGAGCACGGCCCAAAGGGGTACATCTCCGGCCTTTTTGGTCAGAACGGACAGGTTGTGCAAAATCGCTTCTTTTTCGACAATGTATGCTTTCATGAGACACCTCTCAGTCAAAAATCTTCGATTTTTGCCAGCTCCCCTCAAGGGGAGCCTTTTATTTTTTGTTTCTGTTTTTGATGAGATACAGCACCTTACGGGCATCCCGGAAGATATTGGTGGATTTTTCCATAAACACATAGACGGCTTTATTCAATACCAGATCCATTTCTCCCACAAATTCCGTGAAGTCGCCGCCGAAGCCCTTTTTGAAGCGGTAGAGGCCGTAGAGGGGGTTGTCCTCACTGACATCGCCGGAGACGCCCCGGAAGTCGTAGATGCGGCAGCCGGTCTCGATGGCCCAACGGATCATCTCCCACTGGAGCAGATAGTTGGGCATCAGGTTGCGGTGTTCATTGGAGGAGGCACCGTAGAGGTACCAGACCTTGTCGCCGTAGTGGATGGCCAAAGTGCCTGCAATGGGCTGACCTTCATGGAAGGCCATGTACAGACGGCAGTGGTCGCCCAGATTATCCAACATGGCGGCGAAATATTCCGGCTGACGGGTAACGAAGCCGTCACGGACACCGGTGGTCAGCATGAGATCGGCAAAGGCAGGAACCATCTCCTTGCCGCAGATCTTCACTTCCACACCCTTTTTCACAGCCACACGGATGTTATACCGCCACTTCTGGTGGAAGTCTGCCTGGACTTCTTCCTCGGTTTTGCCCTCCACATTGAGACGGAAGACATACCGGGGTTGGATGGCTTCAAAATTTTTGCCGCCTTCCTTGCCCTGAAAGCCGAAGCTGCGGAGCATTTCGGCAAACTCGGTGTTGGAGGAGGGCACATCGGGATCAATTTTGATGGCATAGGAATTGTATTCCTTCGCCAATGCTTTTGCGCCCTCCAGCAGCTGACCGAAGGTTTCCCGGTCATCCAGATCGCAGACGGGACCCCGGCAGGCATACATGAGGGTGCGTCCCACCAGAGGCATCTTGCGGATCATCACCGCCATGGTGCCTTTGATGCTGCCGTCCTCGCCACGGACGGCGATGGCTTTCCACACCCACATGGGCTTCTGCTTGCTCCAGAGATAACTCTGGGCGAAGTTGCCCTTGGGATGGGACTGGACAAAGGCTTCATATTCCTGCAGGGTCTTCTGCGTAATGAGTTCGTACATAATCAAATCTCCAAATCAATTTATAAAACCGCTTCTGACAGCACTTTTCCGATGCTCTCCCGGAAAACCAGATTGACATAGCTGTCATAGGGTGTTTCATCCCGGTTGATGAGTACCAATCGGCTGCCCCGGTAATAGCGGATCAGACCGGCTGCCGGGTACACTGTCAGGCTGGTGCCGCCTACGATCAGCAGATCTGCCTGAGAGATGGCGGCAACAGCGCCTTCCACACAGGCATCGTTGAGGGTTTCCTCGTAGAGCACCACATCGGGCTTGATGAGACCGCCGCAGGTGCAGTGGGGGATGCCGACGGTTTTTTGCAGATCTTCGGCGGAAAAGAATTTTTTGTAGCACTGGCAGTAGTTCCGGTGGACGGAGCCGTGCAGCTCAAAAACCTGCTGGCTTCCGGCTTTCTGATGCAGACCGTCGATGTTCTGGGTCACCACGGCAGAGAGCTTTCCCTGCTGCTCCAGTTTGGCAAGTGCCAGATGGGCCCGGTTGGGTGCAATATCCGTCACCAGCATTTTTTCTCGGTAAAACTTGTAAAAATCCTCTGTGTGAGAGAAGAAAAAGCTGTGGCTGAGGATGGTTTCCGGGGGATAGTCAAATTTTTGGTGATACAGACCGTCTACACTGCGGAAGTCGGGAATGCCCGATTCTGTGCTGACACCGGCGCCGCCGAAAAAGACGATGGATTTACTTTCCCTGATCCAGTTTTTGAGGGTCGAGAGGCTGTCCATATTCTTCCTCCATCTCTTTCAGGAGTTTTTTCTCCTGTTTGGTCTCAAAGCGAAGCTTTCGGTACATATCCGGTCTGCGTTCATAGGTGCGGTAGAGGGACTGCTTTCTCCGCCAACGGTCCACCAGCTGATGGTTGCCGGAGAGGAGAATTTTCGGTACAGACAGACCGTGCCAGATTTCGGGACGGGAATACTGGGGGTATTCCAATGTGCCTGCCCAGTGGCTTTCATCGGTGAAGCATTCCTCATCGCCCAACACACCGGGGACAAGACGGCAGACCGCATCTGCCACCGCCATGGCGGGAATCTCACCGCCGGTGAGGACGAAATCGCCTATGGAAATTTCCTCATCTACACATTCATCGATGAACCGCTGGTCGATGCCTTCGTAGTGACCGCAGACCAGAATGATGTTTTCATGTTCATCCCGCAGGCGGATGGCATCAGACTGGGTAAAGGTCCTGCCGCAGGGGGACATGAAGATCGTATGGACGGGAGCGCCCACTTCATCGCAGATGGCTTTCCAGCAGTTATAGAGAGGGTCAGCCTGGAGGACAGCACCGTGACCGCCGCCGTAGGGGTAGTCATCTACCTGGTTCTGCTTGTTGGTGGTGTAGTCCCGGATCTGCCATGCCTCAATGCGAATCAGATCCCGCTCCTGGGCTCTGCCCAGAATACTCTCGTTCATCATATCCCCGACAGTATCGGGGAACAGGGTCATAATATCAATCCGCATCGGTCTGCATCCCTTCAATGAGCCGTACCTTCACGAAGCCTGCGTCCGGGTTCAGTTCCTCGATAAATTCCTTGACGGCGGGAATCATATATTCATGCTGACCCTTGACCACATAGACATCGTTGCCGGGAGGGGTCAGAACTTCTGTGATCTTGCCGATCTCCACGCCCTCTGCCAGCACCGGCACACCGATCAGGTCGGCGATAAACACCACACCCTCCTCCAGCTCGATGTCGTCACGGCTGATGGCGATCTCTTTGTTTCGAAGCAGGGCTGCATCTTCAATGGAATCCACCCCTGCCAGCTTCAGAAGGACCATGTTCTTCTGCCGGGAGGCGTGCTCCACTTCATATTCTTTGCCGTCAATGAAAAAACGGTCAAAATCCAGAAGATCATCGGGATCGTCTGCCCAGGGCATGACTTTCACATGACCGCGAAGGCCGTGGGTGTTGACGATTTGACCGGTGGGAAGCAGGTTGTCTTTCATGGGTATACGCTCCTCATTTTATCATTGTGGTTATTGTATCACAGTTTTAACGGTTTTGCATCTTTTTTCGCAAATGTGTTGGTGGATTTCCGTGATTTTACAGGGCTTTCCTGTTGAAAAAAAGGGGAATGTCTTATATAATAATACAATCATAGATTTTTTCTGCGGTTTTCCGCATATAGATAGGAGCGATTACCATTAAGAAAGGTAAATTTGAGCAGCCTCGCAAGCCCATTGTGGATCTGCCCTTCCGGGAAACGGAAGACGCCACCATGGTCCTGCCGAAGGTGCCTGCGGCACAGCCGCCTGTGACGCCGCCTCCCGCACCCAAGCCTCAGCCCCCTGTGGAAGAACCCCAAAAGGGTCTTGGCAGAGGTATGCTGGCGGGCATCATTGCAGGCAGCGTGGTGCTGGCGATTTTGATCGGTATGTTTGTTTGGGGACTGGTGCTGAAAGCCGGCGATACCATCTACCCCAATGTTTATCTGGCCGGTATCAATGTGGGCGGCATGGATCGGACTGCCGCCATGGAAAAGGTGGAGCAGGCAGTGGCGGAATCCTATGCCTCCTCTGTCCTCAATGTCCAGCTGCCGGACAGAACGCTGTCCTTCCAGCCGGAGCAGACCAATGTGGCTCTCGATCCCGAAGAAGCCATTGAAGAGGCCATGTCCTACGGCAGAAGCGGCAATCCCTTCTCTGCTGTGGCAACTTTCCTGGGTGCCGGGAAACGGGAACACTATGTGGATCTGCAGACCATTCTGGATCTGGATACAGACTACATCCGCCAGATGATCGATGCCGTGGCGGCTGAGGTGGAAAGTGACCCCAAGCCCCACAAGGTGACGGTCAATGAGCGGGCAGAGACCATTGTGGTGGAGGTCGGCGCCCCCGACCGGACACTGGATGCCGACAAGCTCTATGAGGCAGTGTATCAGGCCTTTATGGACCGGAGCTTTACGCCCCTCAAGTGGGAGTATGACGAAGTGCCCTGTGAGCCTGTGGATCTGGAAGGACTTATGGAGGAATACGGCACACCTGCTGAAGATGCCGTCTATGACGAAGAAGCCGGTATCATTACCGAGGAAGTCATCGGCTACGGCTTCGATATCGAGGAAGAAGCCAAGCGCATTGAAGCCGCTGTGCCCGGCAGTAAGCTCATCATCAAAATGGGTGAGCTGGTGCCGGAGGTGACCAAGGCTGATATCGATTCCGAGTTCTTCGGTACCAAGCTGTACAGCAAGTCCTCGGTCTATGTGATCAATGCCAACCGTACCAACAATCTGAAACTGGCCTGTGAGGCCATCAACGGCAGGATCATTGCACCGGGACAGGTGTTCTCCTTCAACGACATTGTGGGCGAACGGACGGCGGAAAAGGGCTATCTGCCTGCTACGGTCTACTCCGGTGGTGAGTCCATCCCGGAACTGGGCGGCGGCGTTTGCCAGGTGGCTTCCACCATCTATTATGCCACTTTGCACATGGATCTGGAGCAGGTGGAACGGACAGAGCATATGTTCGTGGTTACCTATGTGGATATGGGCATGGATGCCACTATTTACTGGGGCAGTCTGGACTATAAGTTCAAGAATACTCTGGATTATCCCATCAAGATTCAGGCCAATATCGATGACGGCAGCTGCAACATCACCTTCTGGGGCGAAAAGCCTCTGGAAAAGAAAGTGGAGATGTCTTACAGCATCCTTGCCACTACCCCCTGGGAAGAAGTGGAGGAAGTGGACGAGACCAAGGAACCCGGTTTCCGGGAGGAGAAGTGTACCCCCTACACCGGCTACAAGGTCGTCACCTACAAAAAGGTCTTTGATCTGGACGGCAAGGAGCTTTCCTCCGGTGTGGAGGCTTACAGCACCTATGAAAAGCGGGATCACATCTTCATCGTCGGTCCTTCTGAGGAGGCACCTGTGAACCCCGAAGATCCCATGTTCCCCGACGATCCTCTGGCACCGGATGATCCTCTGGGCGGTATCCCCGATACGGAATACCCCGGTATGGATGATCCCATCGTCAACCCCTGGGGGATTTATTAAGAAAAGAAAAATCGTGTCATCTTTCGATGACACGATTTTTTATGCGTTTTGCAGATACCATGCGATCAGCAGGTCGGTGACTTCGCCGTAGGATTGGACACCGCTTTCTTCCCGGAAGGCTTTGAGGTAAGTGTCGTTGAGCTTTTCTGTGACTTCCTGCACTTCACCTTCGTATTGGTCGTAGTGTTCAGAGGCTCTGCGGACATCCCGGAGGACGGTCTCGGAGAGGGTGCTTCTGATTTCTGAGGCGGCGGTGGCATCCACCTTCACCAGTGCGTTATAGGTGTAGATATAAGCGGAGTACCATGCCGAATACTGAAAGGCCGGGTCATCATTGTTCAGACAGGCCAGAAAGGCGCAGAAATTGGCTTCGTCCTCCGGGGCAACGGTCAGACTGTGGGCCAGCTCATGACACATGGTAAAGGGGATGGAGGCAGAATAAGTGTCTGTGTTGACACAGCTTTCGCCGGTGTAAGCGATATAGATGCCGGTGATGCCCATATAGCTGAAGGCCTTGGAGGTCAGCAGCGGCTTGACGGTGGTATCCGGCAGACGGAAGAAACCGTTGGTCTGCGCCATGGCATCATAGCCCTCTTTTGCCGCCTTTGCCATGGGTTCAAAATCGATGGCAAGGTCGCCATTTTCATCCCGCTGCACCTGATCCGCCCAGATGTTTGCCTGGTTTGCCATGTAGCGGGTGGCGGATGCCAGCTGGTCTGTGGAATACCCTGTCACGGTCAGTCCTACTCGCTGGGCAACGGGTGTTCCGAAATGGTTGATGCCCCATAGACCGACAAACAAAAAGACCAGTATGGAAATGAGCAGCACCAATCCGGAGAGCCACCGCAGGAACTTCCCTGTGGAAAAACAGCGGATCAGTCCGTAAAGCTCCAGTAAAATGACAATGGCAAGGAGAACCTCCCACACCGCAAAGGGGAAGGAGGCGGTGATGCCGGAGAGAAAGGCTGCGGCATCCCGGGTGAAGTCCGAATATACAGAAAAAATCGGTGCAGGCAGGTACATGGCTGCTGCCGCCAGAACGGCAGCCAGAGCCAGAAACACCGCAGATAAGATCAGTCTGCCGATAAAACGCATAGGAACCTCCGGTTTAATTGATAATTGACAATGGACAATTGACAATGAATGTGTCGCCTGCGGCGACGGATTCGAAAATTTTACTTATTCTACCACAAATAGGGTGAAAACAAAAGGGAAATTCTTGACTTTGTGGCGGTTTGAACTATAATAATATGTTAGTATGCCAAATTGCGGCCTCACAGCCAGTGAGGTCAAGCTCAGGAGGAAAAAGATATGATGAAAAATACCGAAAAAACCATGGAAAAAATCGTTGCCCTGTGTAAAGGCCGCGGTTTCGTCTTCTCCGGCTCCGAGATCTACGGCGGCCTGGCCAATACCTGGGACTACGGCCCTCTGGGTGTGGAACTGAAGAACAATGTGAAAAAAGCATGGTGGAAGAAATTTGTCCAGGAAAGCCCCTACAATGTGGGTCTGGACGCCGCCATTTTGATGAACCCTCAGACCTGGGTCGCTTCCGGTCATGTGGGCGGTTTCTCCGATCCCCTTATGGACTGCAAGGAGTGCAAGGAGCGCTTCCGTGCCGATAAGGTCATCGAGGACTGGTGCGCCGAAAACGGCTTCACCCTGCCCAAGCCCGTGGATGCCTTCTCTCAGGCTGAGATGAAGGAAT
Organism: Candidatus Avilachnospira sp.; assembly: GCA_045580485.1. Taxonomy (GTDB): domain Bacteria; phylum Bacillota; class Clostridia; order Oscillospirales; family Oscillospiraceae; genus Avoscillospira. Next base: position 23,751 of record JAZNNW010000026.1, read on the forward strand.
TTGTGGAAGAGCACAACATCCCCTGCCCCACCTGCGGCAAGCACAACTGGACCGATATCCGTCAGTTCAACCTGATGTTCAAGACCTTCCAGGGCGTCACCGAGGATGCCAAGAACACGGTCTATCTCCGCCCCGAGACGGCACAGGGTATCTTTGTCAACTTCCAGAATGTTCAGAGAACCACCCGCCGCAAGCTGCCCTTCGGCGTCTGCCAGGTGGGCAAGTCCTTCCGTAACGAGATCACCCCCGGCAACTTCACCTTCCGTACCCGTGAGTTCGAGCAGATGGAGCTGGAGTTCTTCTGCCAGCCCGGCAC
>JAZNNW010000027.1:0-62256 GCA_045580485.1 Candidatus Avilachnospira sp.
TATGCTGGGTAACCCTGAGCATAGCAAGGTGATCTGCTGCCATCTGGGCAACGGTTCTTCTCTGTCTGCTTGTGTTGACGGCAAGGTCGTTGACACCACCATGGGCCTTGGCCCCCTCGCCGGTGTTCCCATGGGCACTCGTTCCGGCGATATCGATGCCACCATCATTGAGTATCTGATGGATCGTTATGGCTATGATATCAAGACCATGATGAACATCTTGAACAAGAAGTCCGGTGTGCTGGGTATTTCCGGTGTTTCCTCCGATTTCCGTGATCTGGCCGCTGCTGCAGAGGAAGGCAACGACCGTGCCCAGTTGGCTCTGGATAAGTTCATCTATGAAGTCAAGAAGGACATCGGTGCTTATGCTGCTGCTATGGGCGGCTGCGATGCCATCGTGTTCACTGCCGGTGTTGGTGAGAACTCCATTGACCTGCGTGCCAAGATGGTGGAAGGTCTGGAATATATGGGCGCCAAGATCGATCCCGAAAAGAACAAGACCCGTGGTGTCGAGGCCGAAGTGCAGGCTGCCGACTCCAAGGTCAAGATTCTGGTCATCCCCACCAACGAGGAACTGATGATCGCCAAGGACACCGCTGCTCTGGCAAAATAAGAGTATCTGCAAGAAACTCCTCTGACAAATGTCAGAGGAGTTTTTTACGAAGGTTGTTCATAGATTATTTACAGGAATTTTAATTTCAATGGCAATATGTCCCTTGACGATGTGCGTGGATTTTCTTAAAATATTAGGGAGATTTCTAGATTGAGAGAGGGGCAGAGGATGGGAACAGGCAATTCTGCTTTGCGGACAGCATACATCTGTCGCCTGATCGGCAGAATCGTTGTATTGCTTGCCTGTGCGGCGATTTATATTTGGAAACCGCAGGAATTGGACATCCTGAATGGGATGTCGTTTTTTAGTCAGTTTTCTATTTTTCATCTGCTGTGGCTGATTTGGGTCATCGATATGACTTTGCAGCTGTTTCCCATCAAGCATGCTATACCTTTGGGTTCTCAGAAACTTTTTAAGCTGCGGTTTAAGCCGATTCGGGAGAAGATCAACAGAGAGGCTCTGCGGAATTATATCACCACCACCACACAGGCAGCCTATAAAGTTATGGTACTGTGGGTTTTGCTGCTGGCTGTCTTGGGCTGGCTTCATCATCGGTCAATTTTGAGCGATGATGCTTTGTTTCTGGTCAGTGTGACATTCTATGTCTGCGATTTGATTTGTGTATTGGTCTGGTGTCCGTTTCGGCTGCTGATGAAGACCCGCTGCTGTACGACTTGCCGGATCTTCAACTGGGATCATTTGATGATGTTTACGCCCATGTTGTTCGTAAAAGGTTTTTTCTCCCGCTCACTATTGCTTCTGGCAATTTTGGTCTGGGGATTGTGGGAGCTGTTCGTTTTGCTTTACCCGGAACGCTTCTGGGAGAAATCCAACGCAGCACTTCAATGTACCAACTGCACCGATAAACTCTGCACCCAGTACTGCCGTAAGCTGCGGAAATAAAGAAGGATGTGTTTATGAAAAATAGAATCTCCTATTGGTGTTTTCTTGTGATTCGATGGCTGATCTGGCTGTTTTATCCGAAGATGAAAATCGAAGGTCTGGAAAATCTGCCTTCTGAACCATGCATCATTGCGGCAAATCATGCCCAGATGCATGGTCCCATTGCCTGCGAGATCCATTTTCCCGGTGACCGGGCAATATGGTGCGCAGGGGAGATGATGCATCTGAAAGATGTCCCGGATTATGCATTTACAGATTTCTGGAGCAAAAAGCCAAAAGCCATACGCTGGTTTTATCGGGTACTATCCTATGTGATCGCTCCAATCTCCGTCTGCGTGTTTAATAACGCCCACACCATCGGTGTGTATCGGGACAGGAAAATCTTGCACACATTCCGTGAGACCCAAAGTGCTTTGGAGCAGGGAAGTCGCGTGGTGATTTTCCCGGAACATGAGGTTTCTCACAATCATATCGTCTATGAATTTCAGGGCGGATTTGTGGATGTGGCAAGGCGATACCATAAAGTCACAGGAAAGCAGCTGCAGTTTGTGCCCATGTACATTGCCCCCAAACTAAAAACCATGTATCTGGGAAAGCCCATCACCTTTAACAGTGAGGCCTCTATCCAGAAAGAACGGGAACGCATCTGTGAATATCTCATGGCTGCCATTACAGAGCTGGCTGTGCAGCTTCCGGAACATACGGTGATTCCATATCCCAATGTACCCAAGAAATGTTATCCCAGCAATCAACCAATCGAGGTGACAAATCAATGAAACGACCGACGGTCGATTATCGAGGATTTCGTCTTTCTAAATTGAATGAACCGAGATTTGCCCATTTGAAACTGCTTTTCGGCTGGGTAGGATACTTTGTTCTGTACTTTCTTACGGAGAATCTGATTCCTGCTGAAAGCTGCCATCCCATTCACTGCCGTCTGGATGATCTGATACCCTTTTGTGAATATTTTTTGATACCTTATGTGGGTTGGTATCTGCTGATCGTGGTATCTCTTGGCTATTTCTTGCTCTATAATGTAGATAATTTCAAGCGATTGCAGACCTATATCATTATCACGCAGGTCGCTGCCATGTTGATTTATATTCTTTATCCCAGCCGTCAGGATTTGCGCCCGGATGTATTTCCTCGGGAGAATATTTTTACTTGGTTTATCAGCCTGCTCTATACTTTTGATACCAATACGGGTGTCTGCCCCTCTCTGCATGTGGCGTATTCTCTTGGTATTGCGTCAACATGGCTCCGTGAAGAGTCTGCCTCTACGCTCTGGAAGGTTTTTGTGGTCATCTTTGTGATCCTGATCTGCTTGTCTACCATGTTCATCAAGCAGCATTCTGCTGTGGATTTCTTTGCTGCGATCCCCGTGTGCCTTTTGGCAGAGTATCTGGTGTTCTTCAGAAGAAAAAAGAAAAAATGATCGATCCCCGGAAATTCTCCGGGGATTTTTTGTTAGATTTCAAACATACATAATGGAAAAATATGATATAATGGGTTCAAAGAAAAGGAGGTGCTTGATATGATCATGTCAGGTTGCCAGGGAAAACCCAGAACGCCCACTATTTTTGAAAAAATTTGCCCCCAGTGCGGACATGAAATTGAGATGGTCTCCACAGACACACAGATGCCCTGCGAGCACTGCGGTTTTGTGGCCTATAACGATACCTTGAGCTGTGTCCAGTGGTGCGCTTATGCCAAGCAGTGTGTCGGTGAAGAAATGTACAATGCCATGATGGAGATTGCAGCCAACAGAAAGAAAGGGAAAGCAGGATGAAGCGTAGAATCATTGAAATCGATCGGGATAAATGCAACGGCTGCGGTGCATGTGCCGAGGCCTGCCATGAGGGTGCCATCGGAATGGTGGATGGCAAGGCCGTTCTCCTTCGTGACGACTATTGTGATGGTTTAGGCGATTGCCTGCCGACCTGTCCCACAGGTGCCATTCGCTTTGTGGAACGGGAGGCTGCACCCTATGATGAGGCTGCGGTGAAGGCCAATATGGAAAGCAAGAAAAAAGTGACTCCGTTTGCCGGATGTCCCGGTCAGATGGCCCGTGCCATCCGTCGTGAAACTGTGACTGAGCCTGTACCCAGTGTCTCGCAGCTTCAGAATTGGCCTGTACAGATTAAATTGGCACCCATCAAGGCTCCGTACTTTGATGGAGCAAAACTCCTTGTTGCCGCAGATTGCACCGCCTATGCGTACGCACGGTTCCATGAGGACTTCATTCAGGGTAAAGTTACGGTTATAGGCTGTCCCAAGCTGGATGCAATTGATTACAGTGAAAAGCTGACAGCCATTATTCAAAACAACGATATTCAAAGCGTCACTATTGTCCGCATGGAAGTACCCTGCTGCGGTGGGCTGGAATTTGCAGCGAAGAAGGCCTTGCAGGAAAGCGGAAAGTTTATTCCATGGCAGGTCGTTACTATCGGAATTGATGGAAATATCAAGGATTAAAAAAGACAGGGAGGATCATCTATGGAAAAATATCTCTTTGTTCTGCGAAATAGTCCTTTTTTTCAAGGTATGACCGATGAGGAAATCGGATCGGTTATGCATTGCGTAGAAGCAACCGTAGTGAAGAAAGCCAAAGACGAGTATATTTTCCGGGTAGGAGACAGTACAGAAACCATGGGTCTGGTCCTGTCCGGCAGTGTTCTGGCGATACAAGAAGATCTGTGGGGACACCGCAATATTGTCAGTCGGATCGGAGCAGGTGAATCCTTTGCAGAGCCTTTTGCAGCTACGCCGGGGGCGGTCTTGAATGTCAGTGTCGTTGCATCTGAAGACTGTGAAATTATGCTGCTGCATATGAAGCGGCTTATGCAGACTTGTGCCACTGCCTGCCCGCATCATAATAAACTCATTCGTAATCTGGTTTCCGTCATGGCGCAAAGAGTGCTGAACTTGAACAATAAGATTACTCATATGGGCAAGAGGAGCAGCAGAGAAAAGATCCTTTCCTATCTGTCCTCTGAGTCCATGAGGCAGGGAAAGCTGTCTTTTGATATTCCCTATGACCGCCAGCAGCTGGCAGATTACCTGTGTATTGAAAGAGCTGCTATGTCAGTTGAACTGAGCAAGCTCCAGAAGGAAGGCCTTTTGAAAACCGTCAAAAATCACTTTGAACTCTTTGCTTCCATTGAAACATAGGAAAAAAATGACTGCCGGAATCAATTTCGTTCCGGTAGTCGATTTTTCCACAAAAAAACAGGTGTGTCCTTTGCTATTCAGCGCATACTAATCCCGTAATCCAACAAAGGGGGATAAAAGAATGAACAGCAAAGCAAACAAGTCTATTGAATGTACTGTCAGCCAGTGTGCCCACCACTGTGATCTGGAGAATTACTGCTCTTTGAACAAGATCAAGGTCGGCACTCATGAGTGCAATCCCACTGTGGATCAGTGCACCGACTGCCTTTCTTTCGCAAGAAAGTAAGCTGAGTACGAATACCTCCCCGGCAATGGCCGGGGAGGTCGTGACCGTACATACTGATACTTATACCTGTCCAAAAGCCTTTCTGATGATTTTCAATGGATGATAGCGCTTTTCTTGTATTAGTCTTGTCAAAATAACACTGTACAGAAGGATGCTGATACAGATTTGCAGCCAAAGACAGCTTAGAAGCAACAATCCCAGACCGCCGTATAATCGTTGATAGGATTGAATGTGGTTTACATAAACTGAGAAAACTGCCGTTGCTGCTGTCCACCCTATAGAGGTAAGAAAACCGCTGAATATACATTGTCGAAAGGAATGCGATTTCCCAGAAAGTATCCAATATAAACAGGCCAGCAGGAAAGACAGGATGAAAAGAGAATAAAGATGTCGAAGACGGTACAGCGTATTCATGACATTCGTTCTGTTTGGGTGGATTGCTGTAAGTTGAGAAAGTACCCAGCCACCAAACACATGAACTGTCAACACCAAGACCAAAATGATGGCAAGTACAGCAAATGATATCATTGCGTTCAACCTGCGACGGATGAAACTTCTGTGGCTGTTTGTGGATCGTATAGAATGTATTCCATCAGAAATGGACATAACGCCTTTGGATGCAGACCATAGGGTAAGGATCGCCCAGATTGAAAGCAATGCAGCAGGATGATGTGGAACAATAGCAGATATAATATATTCGATGACAGGGTGCAGTCGCTCCGGCAGAAATGCCTCTAGAACAGCGGTTAAGGAAATTGGAAGCAAAGCGAAGATGGTCAAGCCCAATGCGGCAGCCGGAAGCAGAGATAGTAAAATATAGAAGCTGGCTGCAGCTGCATCACGACTAACCGTGCTCTCTGAAAACGGAAGCCATAACCTACTGAGAATTTTCCACCGTTTCATAAAATTCCTTTTCATACTATATATAGACAAAACACCTCTGTTTGTGATATAATACCAACAAGCATTCGTTGATAGAGAGGAGCAGTACTTATGAAGTGTCCTTATTGCGGTTATCAGGAGAGCAAGGTCGTTGACTCCAGACATTCTGACGACAATACCTCCATCCGCCGGAGAAGAGAGTGTCTTTCCTGTCAGAAGCGCTTTACTACTTATGAAACAGTGGAAAGTCTGCCTATGATCGTTGTGAAGAAGGATGAGAGCAGACAGTCCTTTGACCGCAACAAGATTCTCAATGGCATGGTTCGTGCCTGTGAGAAGCGGCCTGTCTCCATGGCTGCACTGGAAGTAGCTGCCGATGAGATCGAGCAGATCGTACAGAACTCTCTGGACCGTGAGGTTTCCACAGAACTGATCGGCGAACTGGTCATGGAACGGCTGAAGCCTCTGGACGAGGTTGCTTATGTGCGTTTTGCTTCTGTCTACCGTCAGTTCAAGGATATCAACAGCTTCATGCAGGAGCTGAATAAGATCCTTCAGGAAAAGTGATACATAAGGTGCTGCGAAAGCAGCACCTTGTTGTTTACATAATGTTTTGTAAGGTGGGTTTTTCCATCGTCTGGATATGCTCAAGACGGGCAATCAGTGCTCTGCAATTACTGCGGAAATCGTCCTGGTCTTCGGTAGAGGCGTAGGATTCCAGTCTGGCAAATTCTTCGACTACCTCGTCAACTTCATCATGTCGTAAAACCGTTCCAAAGAATAACTCGTGACCTTTCCATGCCGCAGATGCCTTTTTTACGATAGAAAGAGCTTCCTCTTTGTTTCCGGATTTGTCGGCTTCAACTGCAGTTTTCAGAATTTGTGTCGTTTCATCCACCGCTTTGATGACCTGTACGGATGAATAGGAACACAGAGCAAGCATAATGAAAAAACAGGTGAGACTGATATAGATATACTTCATGTTGCCTCCGACTTGATGGACAGATAGGTTTTGCCTGATGCTTCAACGGTTAAAAGGTAGACCTTGTTTACGGTGCATCCGTGTTTTTTAAGGAGTGTGCCTAACCACTTTTCGTCGCGACCGGAAATTTGAAGATTCTCCTTCAATAACTTTCCGCCGCTGATGATCGTGATCGGCAGAGAAAGCTCTTTTACTTGAATATTCATGTCCTGCGGTGTGACCGGCTGGTATTCAGGATACACTAAGGCGCTGAGTTGCCCGTTTGCTTCCAGAATGGCGTACTTGACGGTCTCAAGGTCAGTAATCTCTTTTTCTCTTAAAAGTTCTGTAAGTTCATCCGGTGTAAGTCTGGTCTTCTTCAAATTTTCTTGCAGGATTTTTCCATTTTCCATCAGGATGACCGGTTTACCGCAGAAGAGCTTTCTAATGGTGATGGAATAATAGGACAGAGCAGAGAGGAATAACTCCAGAAACAAAACGGTCAAGATGGGGATCAAACCGGATAATAGCGGAATTCCAAGATCCTGCATGGGAACAGCAGCCAAATCCGCTACCAGCATGGTCACAACAAATTCAGAGGCTTCCATCTGACCGAGCTGTCGTTTTCCCATGAGCCGTATGACTGCGATCAATATCAGATATAGAAAGAAAGACCTTATGAGACCTACCAGCAAAGCTTAATCCTCCGATACTTGCAGTTTTTACCAGTATGCCTCGATTTTTTAAGAACATACATTCTAAAAAGAACTGTAAAAATATTCATATATGTGATATAATCATTCAAATAAAACAAAGGAGCAAAATTATGGAACATTCTCCTGAAAACCTGGAACAGTTCAGTAATGATCAGATGTCCGTAGATGAGAAAAAGTATACTCCCAGACCCAAGAGACAGTTGATTTTGGCTTGGGTGCTGATTGCTGTTGTGCTCTTTGCATTCCTTGGTATGTGCTACTGGATGGTTGCTTACGGAAAGGTTTAATATGCGGTTGCTTTTGGATCTGTTTATTTCTTTTTTTAAGATCGGTCTGTTTACTTTTGGCGGTGGCTATGCTATGCTGCCCATGCTGCAGCGGGAAGTGCAGGACCGCCATGGATGGGTAACAGAAGAGGAGATTCTGGACTATTACGCCATCGGCCAGTGCACGCCCGGCGTCATTGCGGTCAATACAGCAACCTTTATTGGTACAAAGCTGGCAGGTGCGATCGGCGGTGCAGTTGCTACATTGGCAGTTGTGCTTCCTTCTGTGATTATTATCACCGTTATCAGTACCGTGCTTAAGAATTTTTCTGAACTTATGATCGTACAGCACGCCTTTGCCGGCATTCGTGTGGCTGTGGCAGCACTGGTTGTGTCCTCTGTATGGAAGCTCTATCGCAAGGGTGTGAAAGGTGCGTTGGCAAATGGCGTTTTTGCCGCATCTTTGCTTCTGGTGGTGCTCTTTGATATCTCGCCTGTTTGGGTGGTTTTGGCAGCACTGATTCTTGGCGTTGTGCGAACATGGAAAGGAGCAGGGAAGAAATGAAATACTTGCTTCTTATGTTTGAATTTTTTAAGACAGGATTGTTTGCCGTTGGTGGTGGCCTGGCTACATTGCCATTTCTAAGCCAAATAGGTGAAAAATACGGCTGGTTTACCCAAGAGGAACTGGCCAATATGCTGGCAGTTTCGGAGTCTACGCCCGGACCGATCGGTGTAAATATGGCCACCTATGTAGGCAATGTCAGCGGCGGTGTTTTCGGTGGCTTTTTGACGACGCTGGCGCTGGTTCTGCCATCTTATCTCGTGATTTTGATGGTCAGCAAAATGCTGAACCGTTTTCGGGACAACCGATATGTCCAGGGAGCTATGAGCACCTTGCGGCCCGCCTCTGTTGGTATGGTGGCTGCAGCTGTTATTGGCGTATTGCAGTCCGTTCTGGTGAATATGGATGCGGTCCTAGCATTGAACTGGTCAAATATGGTGCAGCCTGTGTGTGTGATTCTATTTGCGGTGCTTCTTTTTGGATGCTTCAAGTTCAAAAAATTGCACCCGGTATGTATTCTTGCTGTGGGTGCCATAGCAGGAATTGTATTAAAACTCTGAGGTTATGTATGCGGATTTTAGGTATAGACCCCGGTTATGCCACTATTGGCTTTGGCGTAGTGGATGCGCAGCGGGGAAGTCTGAGGCTTTTGCAGTACGGTGTTATCACTACTTCACCGGACCTGCCCTTCGCAGAGCGATTAAATGTGATTTACGAAGATATGAACCGGCTGATCGAAGCGATGGAACCGGATGTCATGGCCATTGAAGAACTGTTTTGGGGTCACAATGTTACCACCGGTATCGGTGTTTCCCATGGCAGAGGTGTGATTTTGCTTTCGGCTGTACAATGTGGACTTCCAATCAGTGAATATACACCCATGCAGATCAAACAGGCTGTTGTGGGCTACGGAAATGCAACCAAACAGCAGGTGATGGACATGACCAGACGGCTGTTGCACATGGAAAAGGTAGCTCGTCCCGATGATGCGGCTGATGCCATTGCTGTGGCACTGTGCCATGCACGGTCCACCACGAGCCTGCTATACGGACTGGATAAGAAAGAGTGAGTTGGATATGTTTTATTATCTCAATGGAGTGATCTCCGCCATAGAAGCCAATCTGGCGGTTGTAGACTGCGGAGGCGTAGGCTTTGCCTGCAATACCACAGCATACACCCTCTCTCAGCTGCAGATCGGCAAGCAGCAAAAGCTGTTTACTTACTGTAATGTTCGGGAGGATGCTTTTGATATTTTTGGTTTCTCCACGAAAGAGGAGTTGTCTTGCTTTGAACGGCTCATCGGTGTTTCCGGTGTTGGTCCCAAGGTTGGCATTGCCATTCTTTCCGCTATGACCCCCAGCCAGTTTTCTCTGGCGGTCATGACGGGTGATGAGAAAACTTTAACCATGGCGCAGGGCGTTGGCAAAAAAATGGCACAGCGTATCATTCTTGAGCTGAAGGATAAGCTGGCAGGGGAGATGCCGGAACAGAGCGTTGGTGGCGTGACTGTAATGCCTGCTGCAGCAGGCAACAAGGTGGCGGAAGCCTCCGCTGCGCTTGCCTCTCTTGGCTATTCTCAGAGCGAGATCGGTGCAGCGCTGAAAGGTCTGGATGTGGAGAATATGTCTGTGGAAGATATTGTTCGCAGCGGTCTGCGAGCCATGGTAATGCAGTAAAGGAGCGAAAGTATGAGCCTTGACTTTTCTCAGGAGTTTGATGCTCCTTTTGTTACCACATCGCTGACAGCGATGGATGATGGGGAAGTGTCTCTGCGTCCCAAAACCCTTGCTGATTATACCGGTCAGGAGAAGGCCAAAGGGAATCTGTCTGTTTATATTGAGGCTGCCAGACGCAGAAATGAATCCTTGGATCATGTTTTGCTCTATGGACCTCCCGGACTGGGCAAAACTACCATGGCAGGTGTGATTGCCAATGAAATGGGCGTCAATATCCGCATCACCTCCGGTCCTGCCATTGAAAAGGCAGGCGATTTGGCTGCGCTTCTGACCAACCTCAATGCCGGTGATATTCTCTTTATCGATGAAATTCACCGCCTCAATCGAGCTGTGGAGGAGATTCTCTACCCCGCCATGGAGGATTATGCCATAGATATCATTGTAGGAAAGGGACCTTCTGCCAACTCTATCCGTCTGGATCTGCCTCGGTTTACACTCATCGGCGCAACGACCCGTGCCGGACAGCTTTCCAGTCCTCTCCGTGACCGCTTTGGCGTATCACTGCGCCTGGAACTGTATACCAAGGAAGAATTGGCAGGTATCGTCACCCGTTCTGCAGCCCTTCTGGGCATTGATATAGCTCCGGAAGGTGCCATGGAGATTGCCTCCCGTTCCAGAGGTACGCCTCGTATTGCAAACCGTATGCTGCGGCGGGTCCGTGACTTTGCCCAGGTCTATCATGACGGTATCATTACCCGTGAGGCAGCAGATCATGCTCTGAGCTGTCTGGAAGTGGACTATCTCGGCCTGGATGCTACCGACCGAAGAATGCTGACATCCATCATTCAGAATTACCGTGGTGGCCCTGTGGGTCTGGAGACCCTTGCTGCGACCATTGGCGAGGAGGCTGTTACACTGGAAGATGTCTATGAGCCTTATCTGATGCAAATCGGTTTCCTCACCAGAACCCCCAGAGGTCGATGCGTGACACAGTTGGCTTATGACCATCTGCATTTGACCGCTCCCGAGCAGGGAAGTGAGCAGCTGTCTTTCTGAGTCGGACATATTGTCGAAGCGCATTTGTGTAATATCGTCGAAATTCCACAAAAATTAATTTTTTAGGAAATTTTAATTGAATAATATTGACAAACTTATCTCTTGTGTTATAATACGAATAGTCACACCCTGTCTGTTTGGGTGTTTCGATTGTTTGTTCGTCACGAACCAATGTATTTGCCTCTGAAATAGTTTCTGTTTGGAGTTTAAAGTGAAGGCTTGGCTCATCGCGAGAAAACGTCGACCGTTGTGGCGTTCACAGCAAAAGCTGTTCGCAATATTTCCCCTGACCTACATGCTTTTAATACTTCAGGGAAGAACTATGTCAAAGAGAGGTAAGATCAATGTACGAAGACAAGACTTTAGTTTGCAAGGAATGCGGCTCTGAGTTCGTGTTCACTGCCGGTGAGCAGGAATTCTATGCTGAGCGTGGCTTCCAGAATGAGCCTCAGCGCTGCAAGACCTGCCGCGATGCTCGCAAGAATGCAGCCCGTGGTCCCAGAGAGTATTTCACCGCTACCTGCGCTGCCTGCGGCGGCGAGGCCAAGGTTCCTTTCGAACCCAAGACCGACCGTCCCGTCTACTGCAGCGATTGCTTCGCTCGCATGAAGGGCTAATTGTAAAGTTAAAATCCCACCACTTTTGTGGTGGTATTTTTGCGGTTTTTATACCATTTTTTCCTGTTTTACCTTGTGATCGATCACATGACGGGATGCCAGCTCCTTCTGAATATCGTCCAGAGAAATGCCCATTTCAATCATGAGGACCATGACATGATAGGTGAGGTCTGCGATCTCATAGATCGTTTCTTTCTTGTCGTTGGACTTGGCACCGATGATGACTTCTGTACACTCCTCGCCAACCTTTTTCAGGATCTTGTCCAGACCTTTTTCAAAGAGATAGGTGGTGTAGGAACCTTCCTTCTTCTCGATCTTTCTGCCAACAAGCATATCCATCAGAGCTTCCATTGAGAAAGGATGCAGTTCTTCATTTTCCCAAACAGGATTGCTGAAGCAGGAATCGGTACCAAGGTGGCAAGCAGGACCGTCCTTCTTGACGAGGACAGTTAAAGCATCCTGGTCACAATCAGCGGTGATGGAAACAATATGCTGCACATTGCCGCTGGTTTCGCCCTTTCTCCAGAGCTCCTGACGGGAGCGACTCCAGAAGCAGGTTCGCTTCTCGGCAATGGAAATCTCCAGACTTTCCTTATTCATGTAAGCCAGGGTCAGAACTTTCTTGGTATCCGCATCCACGACAATGGCGGGGATCAGACCTCTTTCGTCGAATTTTAAGGTATTCAGATCAATCATAATTATAACCTCACACCAATGGAATTTTCTTGCAGCAATTTCTTCAGATCACAGATCTCCACTTCTCCAAAGTGGAAAATGGATGCTGCCAGACCGGCACTCATATCCGGTATCTCCTTAAAGAGAGTCACGAAGTCCTGCATATTGCCTGCTCCGCCGGAGGCAATAACAGGCACATGAACAGCCTCGCAGACGGCTTTCAGCATAGGCAGATCAAAGCCTTTCTTGACACCGTCGGTATCAATGGAGTTGACCACCACTTCGCCTGCACCCAGATCCACGCATTTTTTGATCCAGGAAATAGCCTCCATGCCGGTATCCTCACGACCGCCTTTGGCGAACACTCGGAACTGTCCGTCCACACGCTTAATATCGCAGGAGATGACCACGCATTGATTGCCGTATTTCTCGGCTCCCTGACGGATCAGATCCGGGTTTCGGATGGCACCGGAATTGACGCTGACTTTATCCGCACCGCACTTCAGCACACGGTCAAAATCTTCGATGGTATTGATACCGCCGCCGACTGTCAGCGGGATGAAGATTTGGGATGCAACTTCCTGCAGAATATCCGTAAATAGAGCTCTGCCTTCGGCAGATGCGGTGATGTCATAGAATACCAGTTCATCTGCACCGCAGTCACTGTAATACTGTGCCAGTTTTACCGGAGAGGAGACATCGGCCAAACCTAAAAAGTTCACGCCTTTGACAACCCGTCCGTCTTTTACATCCAGGCAAGGGATGATTCGCTTTGTTATCATTTTGCTACCTCGATGGCTTGGCGCAAATCAATGGCGCCGGTGTAATAAGCCTTTCCGATAATAGCTCCGTACAGATTCATTTGACGGAGCGCCTCAATATCTGCAATGGAGGATACACCGCCGGATGCGATGATGTCCATATGATATGTTTTGGAAAGGTGCTGATAGAGTTCCAGATTGGTGCCTTTCATGGCACCGTCTCTGGAAATGTCCGTGCAAATAATTGTGGAAATACCCAGTTCCTGCATTCTGGCGAAAAATTCATCACAGGTATACTGAGATTGTTCCGTCCAGCCCTTGATGGCCACATATCCGTCCTTGATATCAATGCCAACGGCTATGTGCGATCCGAATTCTGCAACGGCCTGTTTCAAAAAGTCGGGATCATTGACGGCAGCTGTGCCTAAAATCACACGGTCAACGCCATGGCTGAGATAAGTCCGGATGGTCTCCATGGAACGGATACCGCCGCCAACTTCTGTAAATAAATCTGTCTTGGATGTAATATTGGAAATCACATCAATATTGGGTGTTTCACCTGTTTTTGCACCTTCCAGATCCACCAAATGCAGACAGGATGCTCCTTGAGATTGGAAATCCATAGCGACCTGCACGGGATCGTCGCTGTAAACGGTCATCTGTGCGTAGTCGCCCTTGAAGAGACGGACGGCTTTCCTCTCATACAAGTCAATGGCAGGAAAAATATTCATCAGCCTACCTCCAGAAATGCCTTTAAGATGCCGAGACCGACTTCACCGCTTTTTTCGGGATGGAACTGACAGCCGAAGATGTTACCCTTTGCCACAGCTGCAGTCAGTTCTGTTCCATATTCGGTTGTGGCGGCCAGGCTATCTTCGCAGCCTGTAGCGAAATAAGAGTGAACGAAATATACACAGTCATTTTCCTTTGTGTATCTGAACAATGGGGAAGATTTCTGCGAAATATGCAGCCCGTTCCAGCCGATGTGCGGAATTTGAAGGGAGGCAGGGATCACGCCTTCCATGGGGACCACACTGCCCTTCAGCAGGCCGAGACCCAGGTGCTCGCCGTACTCAAGGCTCTTCTCAAAAAGCATCTGCATACCGAGACAAATACCCAACAGAGGCTTTCCGGCAGCGGCTTCTTCCATGACAACTCGGTCAAGACCGCTCTCCCGGAGCTTTGCTGCGGCATCAGCAAAGGCACCAACACCGGGTAAAATCAAGTGATCTGCTTTCTTCAGTGTTTCAACATCATTGGTAACAACGACATCGGCACCGATCTTTTCAAGAGAACATCTCAGGGAAAATAGGTTTCCGACACCGTAATCAATAATTGCAACCATTACAGAACTCCTTTTGTGGAGGGAATCTCGTTGGGGCAGGAGGCATCCATAGCCACTGCCTGGCGCAGACTTCTGGCGACAGACTTAAAAGTGCCTTCGATAATGTGATGGCTGTTTTTGCCTGCCAGCTGACGAATGTGCAGGGTACAGGCAGCACAACGGGTAAAGGCTAGCCAGAATTCTTCGTTCAGCTGTGTATCAAAGGTGCCAACCTTTTCTGTGGGAATATCCATGTCATAGGCCAGCAGACTGCGACCGCTGAGGTCAACTGCGGAGAGGATCAATGCTTCATCCATAGGCAGCATCATATTGCCATAGCGGCAGATTCCTCGTTTGTCACCCAGCGCCTTAGCAAATGCTTCACCAAGACAAATACCGATATCCTCCACAGTATGATGATCGTCTACCTGCGTGTCACCGACACATTTAACAGTCAAATCAAACCGGCCGTGACGGGCAAAAAGGGTCAGCATATGATCCAGAAAACCGCAGCCGGAATCAATGTTGGCAGTGCCGGTTCCGTCTAAATTCAAGGAGAGAGAAATATTTGTTTCTGCAGTTTTTCTTTGCAGTTCATAGGTTCTCATAATCAAGCCTCCAATATCTCTTTGATGGTGTTGATCAGCAGCTGCATTTGCTCCTGTGTGCCGATGGTAATACGGTTATACTGCCGCATACGGGGGCTGCCGAAGTGGCGGACAAGAATGCCTCTGCGCTTCAGATCCAGATACAGCATCTCGCCATCCAGCTGAGGATGGGAGGCAAACAGAAAATTTGCCTGAGAGGGAACAACAGTAAAACCAAGTTCCTGCAAGGCTGTCTCCGTAAAAGCCCTTGCCTCCATGATTTTCTTGCAGTTTTCTGCGTAATAGTCTTCTGCCTCCAATGCAGCGACACCGGCAGCCATGGTCAACCGGTTCACATTGTAAGGATTTGTAGAATACTTGATGCGGTTCAAGTCTTCTATCAAGCCCTTACTGCCAATGGCAAAGCCCAGTCGAGCACCTGCCATACTGCGGGATTTGGAGAAGGTCTGAACGATAAGAAGATTGTCATACTTTTTCGTCAGATCGACACAGCTTTCTGCTCCAAAATCCACATAGGCTTCATCTACGACCACAACATGGTCGGGGTTGGAAGCGATGATTTCCTCCATAACAGCCTTCGGCAGTGCCCTGCCAACCTGTGCGTTGGGATTGGCAAGAACGATCATGCAGTCTTGATTTAAGTAATCGGTGTAATTGATGGAGAAATCTTCCTCCAGAGGGATGATCTTAGCTTCGACCTGATGGAGATCAGCAAAGACCTGATAAAAACCATAGGTCACATCGGGGAACATAGCCTTTCCCGGCTGACCTGAAAATGCCATAAAGGCAAAGTTCAAAATGTCGTCGGAGCCGTTGGAAACAAAGACATTCTCCGGCTTTACACCGTAGACATCTGCCAACTTCTGTACCAGAGGCTTGCTGTCAGGATCGGAATACAGACGCAGATTTTCGACCTGCGTTTTGTCAATGGCGGCCACCACCTGCGGTGCGGCAGGGAAGGGGGATTCGTTGGTGTTCAGCTTGGTATAGACCATATCCTGAGGCTGTTCACCGGGGGTGTAGACCTCCAGATGCTCATAGCGGGGGTTCAAAAATTTGCTCATAATCAATCTTCCTCAAAACGGACGGTTGCACTGCGGGCATGGGCCTGCAGACCTTCCTTATTGGCAAAGGCAGCGACTTTATTTGCAACCTTGCCCAGTGCATCACGGGTAAAGTATGTATACTGAGATTTCTTCACGAAGTCATCTACAGAAAGGGGACTGGAGAACCGGGCAGTACCGCTGGTGGGTAGGGTATGATTGGGACCTGCCATATAATCGCCCAACGCCTCGGGACAGTTTTTTCCAAGGAAAATAGAACCGGCATGGGTGATCGCATCCAGATAATCAAAGGGTGCATCCACACAAAGCTCCAGATGCTCAGGTGCCAGAGCATTGGAAATGGCAATGGCGGAGTCAAGACTTTCGGCCACAATGATCTTGCCGTTATTTTCAATCGAGCTTCTTGCGATCTCCTCACGGGGGAGCAGAGGCAGTTGGCACTCCAGTTCCTGCTGCACAGCAAGTGCCAGTTCATAACTGTCGGTGACCAGAACGGCGCTTGCCATTCTGTCATGCTCTGCCTGAGAAAGTAAATCAGCAGCAACGACCTTGGGATCGCAAGTTTTGTCAGCAATGACAAGGATCTCGCTGGGGCCTGCGATCATATCGATGGAGACCATGCCGAAGACTTGTCTCTTGGCTTCTGCCACATAGGCGTTGCCGGGACCAACGATTTTGTCGACCTTGGGAACGGACTCCGTACCGTAAGCCAGAGCAGCCACAGCCTGTGCACCGCCCATTTTGAATACTCGATCCACACCGGCAATTTTGGCAGCTGCCAGAATGGCTGCCGGGATTCTTCCGTCTTTTCCGGGAGGGGTCACCATCACAATCTGCTTGCAGCCTGCCAGCTTGGCGGGAATGGAATCCATCAGGACAGTGGAGGGATACGCAGCTGTGCCGCCGGGAACATAGATGCCGACATTCTCGATGGGCATAATCTTTTGCCCCATGATCACACCGGTTTTTTCGGTGATGATAAAGCTGCTGCGAATTTGCTGACGATGGAAAAGACGAATGTTATCGGCAGCTTCTTCCAGAACTTCCAGAAATTCCGGTTCAACCTCATTCATGGCGGCATTGCGTTCTTCAGCGGTCACTTCCAAAGCAGAGAGTTTTACTCTGTCAAACTTTTCTGCGTAATTGTAGAGGGCAGCATCTCCGTTGGTCTTAACATTGTTGATGATCTCTGTTACTGCATCGGTGACCTGTTCAGTGGGAACAGAACGGGAGAGAATCTCATCCAAGGTCACTTCGTTTTCTTTCAAAATTCGGATCATTCTGCCTTCACCTGACCTTTCAGTCCTGCCACTATGGCAGAGATCTGTTCATGCTTAAATTTGTAGCTGACCTTATTGCTGATGAGTCTTGCGCTGATGGGAACAATGGTCTCAAAGGGGACCAGGTCATTTTCTTTTAAGGTTGTACCGGTTTCCACAATATCCACAATGACATCAGAAAGACCCAAAATCGGTGCCAGCTCAATGGAGCCGTTGAGTTTGATGATATCAATGTCACGGCACTGAGCGTTGTAATAGCTGCGTGCAATATTGACAAATTTCGTAGCGACACGCAATGTCCGTTCCTTATTATCACGGAAATCACTTTTTGCAGCAACAGCCATGCGGCATTTGCCCATGTGGAGGTCAACCAATTCATAGACATCCGGCTTATACTCCAGAAGAATATCCTTGCCTGCACCGCCAATATCGGCAGCGCCCCGTTCCACATAGATGGCAACATCGGAGGGCTTCACCCAGAAGAAGCGAACGCCGGCATTCGGATTTTCAAAAATCAGTTTTCTGTTGTTTTCCTTGATGCTGGGACAGTCAAAGCCGGCTTGCTCAAACATAGCATAGACTTTTTCACCCAGTCGGCCCTTGGGCAGAGCCACATTAACCATTGTTTTCAAGCAGTTCCACCCTCCCGTTTTTATACTGCATCAGCTGACGGCAGCAAAGTCCTGCAGTTTTCTCCTTCAGGAGAAGAATACTGCCGCCGTTGACAGAAATGCCGTTCACCGCCAGTGAAAGTGCCGCTACATCGGCAGAATCATCGTAGAGCATGATGATATCGACATCAAATTCTTTGTTTTCAGCTGCTAGCCGTTCCAACTGATCCAGATATACAGCAAAACCGATGCCGCCTGCGTTCTTGTTCATCTTGGTCATGAGCTTATCGTACTGACCACCGGCGAGGACACCGGAGGGAATTCCATCCACATAACCACGGAATACAATTCCGTTGTAATAGTTCATGTCATTGACAATGGAGAAATCAAGCTGCACATGATCTTCCAGACCGTTTTGCTGCAGAACAAGATAAATGGTTTTCAACTGTTCCAGGGCTTCCTGAGATGCTGCTGTGCGGCACAAAGCAGAAAGACAGGGGAGAACAGTCCTCATCGGACCACTGGTCTGCAGGAGCGTTCGGAGCAGGGAAGTGTCAACACCGTCGATTTCCAGTGCATCCTCATTCTTATCTGCGATAGCACGAAGAATCTGTGCTCTCTGTTCATAGCTGACCGGCATTGCATCCAGCAAATCAGTAACGATCTGTAGGTGAGAAATATCCAGAACATAACGATCAGAGATGACGGACAGACTCTTTGCAGCCAAAACGATGACTTCACAAAGCTCATAGCAGCCGATGTCACCCAGACACTCCAGTCCAGCCTGCATGATCTCACGGAAGGTATCTTCCCGGCGATAAACATTTTCGCTGTAATGGACCTTCTGCAGAGGCGTGGCATCTTTTCTGAAATTCTTGACGATGGACAGGGTAACATCCGGCTTCAGCGCCATCAAAGTGCCGTCGGCTTCTGTGAAGGTAATGACACCGTCAGATACCAAAAAATCCTTATTCTGCATATAAAGCTCGTAGGCTTCGAATTTACTCATTTTGAAGGGCGCATAGCCTCTGCTCTGATACAGTTCCCGCAGGGCATATACGACCTTTTCTTCTGGCTTAAGCAGTGCGCTCATCCTGTTCCTCCTCAGCGAAATTCATCCGTTCCAGAGTCAGCTTGTAGCCGCTGTTGCCATACATCAGACATTTTTTTACACGGCAAATGGTGGCGGTGCTGGCACCCGTACGCTGATTGATCTCATTATAGCTTTTGCCTTCCCAAAGAAGCTCTGCAACTTCAAACCGCTGGGCGATTTCTTCGATCTCTCGGATGGTACAGGCATCTTCAAAAAACTCATAACATTCATCTATTGACCGCAGAGACAAAATGGCTTGAAACAAGCGGTCTGTCGATTTCCGATGAAGCAGATCCATATACAAATTCCTTTCAAACATTAGTCCATTAACATTTTAACGCTTCATCGTGATAAAATCAACAATTATTTTCCATAAAGATAAGGATATTCGTAGGATATTTTTGTGCTTATTGGCAGATACAGAAAAAATACGCCAAGACACATGGCCTTGACGCACTTTTTATACGATCGGGTCTATAAGCCGGGTTCTGTGTTCGACAGTCATCTATCTAGCCGCAGGATTGCTCCTGCGATCCAGCCACCTGATCGGAAACAGCCGGGCAAGCCTTGTTTCCTCTGCGGTGTTGCTCCGGATAGAGTTTGCAGCGATGGATGCTTCCACACCATCGGGTGCGCTCTTACCGCACCTTTCCACCCTTACCATCCGAAGATGGCGGTATATCTCTGTTGCACTTTTCCTGAAGTTGCCTTCGGCGGGCGTTACCCGTTATCCTTGCCCTGTGGAGCCCGGACTTTCCTCATGTACGGCCTTTCGGCACTGCACACGCGACTGTCCAACCCGGTCGCCCGGTTATTTTACTTTATTTTGGGCTTATTGTCAAATGAATTGCAAAAACCGTAGACAATGGCTATAATATGGATAGATCAAGAAAACGAGGTATCTCCATGAATCAATTGGTAGATCGCTATTTTGAAGCGCTGAAAGGCAAGCGTATTGCTGTGCTCGGTATCGGTGTCAGCAACCGCCCCTTGATCCGCATGCTTCTGGATCGTGGGTTATCCGTGACTGCTTGTGATAAAGCAGATCGTGGAGATTTGGATAGGGAAGTGCTGGATTTGGAAGCATCCGGTGCTGTTTTGCATCTGGGACAAAGCTATCTGGAAGATCTGCAGGCGGATGTGGTGTTCCGCACACCCGGTATGCATCCCAATATTCCTGCCCTGTGCGCTCTGAGAGAGAACGGTGCAGTGATTACCTCTGAGATGGAAGCGTTCTTTTCTGTCTGTCCCTGTCCCATCATTGCTGTGACAGGCTCCGACGGAAAGACAACGACGACAACGCTCATCGCAGAGATTCTAAAACAGGCAGGCCACCGTGTATGGATTGGCGGCAACATCGGTCAGCCGCTGCTTCCCCTGGCAGATCAGATGGAGAAAGACGACTATGCCGTCGTGGAACTGAGCTCTTTCCAGCTGATGCACATGAAACAGTCCCCTTATATTGCGGTGGTCACCAATCTGGCGCCCAATCATCTGGATGTCCACAAGGACATGGAGGAGTATATTGAGGCAAAAGCCAATATTTATCTCCATCAGAAGGAAAATGATCGACTGGTGCTGAATCTGGATAATCCCATTACAGCCTCTTTTGGCGAAAAAGCGGTGGCAGAAGTCTCCTGTTTTTCCAGAGAAAAGAAACTGGAAAAAGGCGTCTGTTTCTACGATAACACCATTTTTCAAGACGGAGAGGCAGTCATGACTCGGGATGATATTGCCATTCCGGGATTGCACAATGTGGAAAACTATATGGCAGCCATTGCTGCTGTGGATGGATTGGCATCCGTCGAAGACATTTTGGCTGTTGCCAGAAATTTCAAGGGTGTGGAGCATCGAATCGAGCTGGTGCGGGAACTGGAAGGCGTCCGGTATTATAACGATTCTATCGCCAGCAGCCCCTCCAGAACCATTGCCGGTCTTCATGCCTTTGAGCAGAAGGTAATTTTGATTGCCGGCGGCTATGACAAGCAGATTCCCTTTGATGTTCTTGGGCCGGAAATCATCGCCCATGTCAAGGCGCTGATTTTGTGCGGTCACACCGCAAAGAAAATCAGAGATGCAGTTCTGTCTGCGCCGGGTTATGTCCCCGATCAACTTCCTATAAAGATCACAGACAATCTTTCTGAGGCTGTGTCGGCGGCAAAGGAACTTGCTGTTCCCGGCGATGTGGTGACCCTGTCTCCTGCGTGTGCGGCCTTCGATCAGTTTAAGAACTTTATGGTTCGAGGCAAGACCTACAAGGATATCGTTATGAACCTGTAAAGAGGTGACAGATATTGCTGAAGAAACTGTTAAATCTGGCAAGTAAAAGAAAAAACAGCCGATGTGCTGCGGTCATCGTTGCGGCAGGTCAGGCAAGCCGTATGAAGGGCGAAGATAAAATTCTTTCAGAACTCTGCGGAAAGTCTGTCATTGAGAGAAGTGTTGAGGCTTTTCAAAAGTGCGCCTGTGTGGACGAAATCATTGTTGTCACAAGAAAGGATTTGATTGGTCATATTCGCTCTCTTTGCGGAGCAAAGGGCTTTACAAAGGTGACTGCTGTGGTGGAAGGCGGAGCTTCAAGAGCTGACTCTGTTATGAATGGATTGACTTGCGTTTCCGATCATATCGGTCTGGCTGCAATTCATGACGGTGCCCGTCCGTTAGTTACAACGGAGGTCATAGAACAGGCAGTCAGAAGAGCACAGCAGTATCATGCGGCGGCGCCGGCCATTCCTGTAAAGGACACCATCAAGGTGGCGAAAGAACACTTTGTTCAAAGTACGCCGGATCGATCTTCTCTTTTTGCTGTGCAGACTCCTCAGGTGTTTGATTATGATTTGCTTCGTGGTGCCCTGCAAAATGTCATGGATAAGGGTTTGCCGATTACCGATGACTGCTCTGCCGTGGAGGCGCTGGGCATGAGCGTTTATCTCAGCCAGGGCTGTGAAGAAAACATCAAGATCACGACGCCGATGGATCTGGTTTTGGCAGATGCGGTACTGAAAAGGAGGCAGCAGGAATGAGAATCGGACACGGCTACGATGTCCACCGTCTGGTGGAAGGAAGAAAACTCATTCTGGGCGGTGTAGAAATCCCCTATGAAAAAGGACTGGATGGACACTCTGATGCGGATGTTCTGGTCCATGCGGTGATGGACGCCTTGCTCGGCGCTGCAGCCCTCGGCGATATCGGAAAGCATTTTCCTGATACGGATGATATCTACCGTGGCATCGACAGCCTGCTTCTGCTGGATCGTGTTAGTGAAGCTATTGCGCAGAGCGGCTATCAAATTTCCAATGTGGATGTAACTGTCATTGCCCAAAAACCGAAGCTGTCTCCGTACATTACTCGTATGAAAGAAACATTGGTCAAGCGGCTTCATCTTTCTGAAGATCAACTGAATATTAAGGCAACAACGGAAGAGCATCTTGGCTTCACCGGTCGGGGAGAGGGTATCTCTTGTCATGCTGTGTGTCTTCTGGAGTAAGGAACACCCCTCTGTAAAAACGGAGGGGTGTATCGATTCGTCCGAAACCGACATACGATGGATGGGAGGGTAGAGCAATGGATGCTTATTATTTTACCTTTCAATCTATGACACAAGCGCAGACAGCCGCAGCAGCTCTGC
This sequence comes from Candidatus Avilachnospira sp., assembly GCA_045580485.1. Taxonomy (GTDB): domain Bacteria; phylum Bacillota; class Clostridia; order Oscillospirales; family Oscillospiraceae; genus Avoscillospira. Next base: position 22,757 of record JAZNNW010000027.1, read on the forward strand.
AGCGGCATGGTTATTCTGCGATATTTATGCGTGCGCCAAAGAGAATATCGATGACCGGCTGCGGTTATGCGGTGCAAATCCGGCTGACAGATATCTACAGTGCTCTGTCTGTACTGGGAAATTCCGCCATGATTCCGAAAAAGATATTTCGTTCCGCAGGGAATGGAGATGTTACGGAGGTGTTCCTGTGATCTACTTGGATCATGCCGCAACCTCCATGCACAAGCCGCCGCAGGTTTACCGGGCAGTTCTGGATGCTATGCGATCCTGCGCCAGTCTGGGGCGGAGCGGACATGAGGCAGCTCTGCGTGCTGCGGAGGTTGCTTTTTCATGTCGGAAGAAAGCAGCAGAACTGTTTGATGCAAAACCGGAACAGGTGGTCTTCACTTCCAATGCCACCCACGGCTTAAATATAGCGATTCGCTCTCTGGTTGAACCCGGAGATCGGGTTGTCGTTTCCGGGTTTGAGCACAGCGCAGTGATACGCCCCCTATGTCACATCGGGGCGAATATCGCTGCAGCAGGCAAAAAATTGTTCGATCCGAAAGATACCCTTGATGCTTTTCGGCAGGCTATCACACCGGACACAAAGGCTGTGATCTGTACTCATGTTTCCAATGTTTTCGGGTATATCCTTCCGGTGAGGGAGATTGCAGAACTCTGCGCAAAGGGAAGAATTCCGTTTGTGCTGGATGCGGCGCAGTCTGCAGGTGTGCTGCCGGTGTCTTTGCGGGATCTTCGAGCTGCGTTTATCGCAATGCCCGGGCATAAGGGTCTTCTTGGTCCCCAGGGAACCGGACTGCTGATTTGTGGACAGCTGCCAAAACCCCTTCTTGCCGGAGGTACTGGCAGTAATTCTCTCGACGAAAATATGCCGGACTTCTTGCCGGACATTGCTGAGGTTGGAACGCACAATGTACCGGGCATTGCCGGTCTTTCTGCAGGTTTATCCTGGCTACAAAGTGTTGGAATTGATGCTGTCAGACAAAAAGAAGCGAGACTTTTGCAGTGTTTAGAGTCTGAATTACAGGAATTGCGTTGCCTGCAATACTTTTACGGAGGTACAGATAGGCAGACCGCAGTCTTATCTTTTCAGGTGGACAAAACTGACTGTGAAACTGTTGCGCAAAAGCTGGCGGAAGCAGGCATTGCGGTACGGGCAGGACTGCATTGCGCACCTTTGGCTCACAAATCTGCCGGTACACTGAAAGAGGGGACTGTACGGGTTAGTATGTCTGCTGAAAACACAGAGTCGGATATTGCTGCATTGATTGAGAATTTGAAACAAATTCTTCCCTGAAATTATTGCTGTAAGCACTTGCTAAATTCACGATTCTGGGCTATAATTATTTTGCTTCTTTATAGCTACTTTCAGAATGGTGGTGTGAGCCATTGCGTGAATTGCGCTCTTTGTTTCAAAATTCGATCAATGCCTTTATGAGCATTGGTCTGTCTGATATTCTTGATATCCTTATTGTCGCTTTTTTGGTGTTCAAACTGATCAATATGGTGCGGTCTACCAGTACCGCCCGTGTTGCAAAAGCGATCGTTGCAATCCTGCTTTTGACATGGATCACAGATGTTTTGGATTTCTATGTGCTCCATTTCATTCTCAGCAACATTCTTTCTCTCGGATTTATTGCCGTTGTCATTATGTTCCAGCCGGAACTTCGGCGGGCATTGGAGCGTTTTGGCGGTAAGAGCCTGATGGAATGGGTCGGCGGAACTTCTCCCAAAAATGAGATGAGCGACGCCATTCATGCCACCGTTTCTGCCTGCGAGATCATGTCCAAAGAGCGTGTGGGTGTTCTGCTGGTTTTTGAGCGGAAGACTTCTCTTGAGGAGTATTTCAAGACCGGCACTCCGGTGGATGCTGTCATATCAGAACAGCTGCTCCGCAATATTTTCTTCCCCAAAGCAGCCCTTCACGATGGTGCTGTCATTGTCCGTGATGGCCGTGTGGCCGTAGCAGGCTGTGTCATGCCCCTTTCGGAGAATCCCCATCTGCACAGTGATTTGGGAACCCGCCACCGTGCCGGTATCGGCACCAGTGAAGTTTCTGATGCCATTGTTGTGATCGTATCGGAGGAAACCGGCACGATCTCTGTCGCCATCGGCGGCATGCTGAAGCGGCATTTGGCACCGCAGACGCTGGAGCGTCTGCTGACCAATGAACTGATGCCCAAGGAAGAAGAACAGCAGACCTGGTGGACTCGTACCAAACAATTCTTGACCAAGAAGGATCAAAGCCATGCAAAATAAAAAATGGTTCAGTATATTATTGGCATTGGTGGTCTCTGTGGGCCTTTGGGTCTATGTGGTCACAGTGGAAAACCCGGTCGGAGAACGCACCCTCAGCAATATTCCCGTCGCCTTTATCGGCGAGGATGTTCTGCGTGAAGATTATGATCTTCTGATTACGCAGAATAATGTTTCGGCAGGTATTTCTCTGACATTTAACGGCAAGCTGTCTGATCTCAATAAGCTGACAGAAAACAAGTCCGATATCGCTCTTAACATTGATGTCAGCAGCCTGCGAAATCCGGGCGAGTACCCCTTTTCCTTTGACATTTATGATCTGAAATTGCCGGCTTCTGTGTCTCCTCAGAACTTGACTATGAACTATGTTTCTCCCAGGCAGATCACTGTCTCTCTGGAAGACATGGATGAGCGTGCTGTGCCTGTGAAGGTCTTGACAGAAGTAGATATTCTGGAGGGTTATACGGCAGACCGTCTTGTCCAAAGCCACACCGAGATTTTGATTGAAGGCCCGGCGGCATCTGTAAAGAATGTTGGCTATGCCCAGGCAATTCTGAAGCGAGAAAATGTGGATCAGACCATTACTGCAACCTTGACCTATCAGTTGATGGATGAAAAGGGCGAGATGATCAATGATCCGAAGATCACCTCCATGGTCTCTGAAATTGAGGTAACATTGCCCATTCTGATGTACAAAGATGTTCCCCTTGAAGCACCTGTAATCGATGGCGGCGGCGCTACCGGTGCCGATACTGTGATCAAAATCACACCGGAGACAGTTCGTCTTTCCGCAGACCCCAAGGTTCTGGAGAGCATACAGAGCATCAAACTCCCTGCAGTGGATTTGGCCAGCCTTATGACAAATAAGGAAGATGTGACAAGCGTGATCACCATTCCCGAAGGCTGTACAAATCTCAGCGGCGAGCAAGAAGCAACCGTCAATGTGCAAATCAAGAACAAGAGTGTTCGCCAGATGCGCATTTCAAGCAATCATTTCAGCTTTACCGGTGTGCCTTCCACTCTGGAAGCAACCGCCAGAACCAGCGTTTTGCCGATCACAGTCCGTGCCAACGAAGCAGACATTGATCTTATCACAGAGGATAACATCCGTGTGGTCATTGATTTTTCCAATGTGACATTTACACAGACTGCAACCTCTTTGACCATGCCTGTAAAGGTCTATATTGACGGTTTTGAAGGCGCCGGCGTTATTGGAGAATCGGAGTATACCGTTGTTGTGGACTTCACCCCCGTGGCGCAATAACCAAAGATCATGACTGTACGCAGTTTTTCTGTGTACAGTCAACCTGTGGAGGGATATTATTTTGATCAGAAGCATGACAGGCTACGGTAGAGCCTGCAATACCATAGAAGGCAGAGAGATTACTGTTGAGATCCGCTCTGTTAACAACCGCTATCTGGACTGCAATGTGAAACTGCCCCGGATCTACAGCTATGTGGAGGATCAGGTCAAGCAGGCAGTCAAAGATCATGTCAGCCGTGGTAAGGTGGATGTATTTATTACTGTTATCAACACTGCCGGTGAAGAAGTCAAAGTTACACTGAACAAGCCGGTACTGGAGGGTTATCTGGCAGCTATGCAGCAGGTCGCTGCAGACTATCCCGTTCGTGACGATATTTCTGTTACTGCACTGACCCGTCTGCCGGATGTGTTCGTAACGGAGAAGCCGGATGTGGACGAGGAGGCCAGAGCCAACGAGATTATCGCTGTCGTTTCCGCTGCACTTGACCAGTATGACCATATGCGTACAGTGGAAGGTGCAGCTTTGGAACGGGATCTGCTCAATCGTCGTGAGACAATCCTTTCTCTGGTGGAGCGAGTAGAGGCAAGAAGCCCTGTTACGATTGCGGAATACAGAGCCAGACTGCAGGCAAAAATGCAGGAGGTTCTTGAAAGCACCACCATTGATGAAAGCCGTATTCTGACAGAGGCTGCTGTTTTTGCGGATAAGATCGCGGTCGATGAAGAGACTGTCCGTCTGCGCAGCCATTTGGACCAACTGCAGCAGATGTTAGCCGATGGCGGTGCCATTGGCCGAAAGCTGGATTTCCTGCTTCAGGAGATGAACAGAGAAGCCAACACCATTGGCTCTAAGGGCAACGATCTGGAACAGGCTAGAAATGTCGTGGACATTAAGGCGGAACTGGAGAAGATTCGCGAACAAGTCCAGAATATCGAGTAATTTGGAGGCTCTATGAAGCTGATCAATATTGGTTTTGGCAACATGGTTTCATCCAATCGAATTTTGACCATTGTTAGCCCAGAATCTGCTCCCATCAAGCGTATCGTGCAGGAAGCAAAGGATCGTAGTATGCTGGTAGATGCTACTTACGGTCGTAAGACGAAAGCTGTCATTCTCATGGATACCGACCATGTGATTTTGTCTGCCATTCAGCCGGAGTCGATTGCAGCTCGCGCTGCAGGTAAAAACGAAATGACTGTGGAGGAAGAAGAATGAGTGGTAAGCTGATCGTCATTTCCGGCCCATCAGGTGTCGGAAAGAGCACTGTGGTCAAGCAGTTGATGGCCCAAAGTCCCAATCTGCATTTTTCCGTTTCTGCCACAACTCGACCAATCCGTCCCGGTGAGGTTGACGGTGTCAATTATTTCTTCGTAGATCACGATACTTTTCGTCAGATGATTGACCGGCAGGAACTTCTGGAATATGCAGAATATGTGGGCAATTTCTACGGAACACCGGAAGCGCCTTTGGATGAAGCTCTTGAAAAAGGGCAGGATATTCTTCTGGATATTGAGGTCCAGGGCGCATTGAATGTGAAAAAGCGCAGGCCGGATGCCATTCTGATCTTTATGATGGCTCCTTCCTTTACCGAATTGGAAAAGCGCTTGAGCGGTCGTGGCGATACTCCTGCCGATGTTGTTCAAAATCGATTGACCCAAGCCCGTTGGGAATATTCCCATGCCCATGAGTATGATTATCTGGTCATCAACGATCAGGTTGATAAGGCTGTTTCTGAGATAGCAGCCATTGTCTGTGCAGAAAAATGCAAAACAAAATCAAGAATGAATTTACTTAAGGAGGCACCTTAATTATGCTTTATCCCCCTATGTCTGAACTTTTGAAACATGTTGACAGCCGTTATCTGCTGGTAAATGTGGTCGCAAGACGCGCCAGACAGATCTCCATTGAAGCAGAGCAGGAAGGCACTGCACTGGAAGAAAAGCCTGTCACACTGGCCATCCATGAGGTCGCTGACGGCAAGCTGACCGCTTCTGTGAAGGACGAGTATATTCGCTAAGTTGGCCATCCAAGGCGCAGGCATTTGGTGCCTACGCCTTGAAGTCGTATTAAGGGGGTATGAATTTGATTGCGTCGATTGCAGTTTCTGCGGCTGTCTACGCCATCGATAGACCGTACTCCTATCATATACCCGATGGTATGAGCCTACTGCCTGGTGTTCGTGTGATCGTTCCCTTTGGACGGGGAAACCGTCGCAGTGAAGGTCTTGTTCTCTCTGTGACCGAAGGCAATGAAGATGGCTTGAAATTTATCGATAGAGTGCTGGATGATGCGCCTGTATTATCTGAAAGTCATATTCGTATGGCAGCGTTTATTCGGGAGCGTTACTTCTGCACCTTCTATGACGCCATCAAGACCATGCTGCCTGCAGGTCTGTGGTTTCACACCAAAGAGTGTTATAGCAGAACCGAAGAAGCAGTCGACATGGATGCCCTGAAGGCTACTTCTGAGGATGCATGGCGTGTTCTGCAATTAATTTGTGAACATGGAAGTGTAGAGGTTTCTGCTTTGCATGAGGCATTTCCGGATGAAAAGACTGCTGAAAATGGTATCGCTTATCTGAAAAAGAAGGGCTTGATCGCATCCAGCATTGATTATGATCGCAGGATTCATGACAAAACGGAAAAGATCGCTTCTCTTGCAGTTACTGCGGAGGAGGCTATGGAGTATGCCGGGCGCAAAATGCGCTCTGCACCTTTGCAGTCCGAGGTTTTGAAGTTGCTTTGCGCCATCGGAAGCGGCAGTACCAAGGAGATCTGCTATTTAACAGGCGCAAATATGGGAACCATTCGTCGGCTGGAAGATCTGGGCTATCTGGAACTCTCCGCACGCAATGTTTTTCGCAGTCCGTTACCGGATTTTATAAAGCCGGCTGAGCCGATTGCTCTCAATCCGGCACAGGAAACAGTTTTTTCTCAGCTTTTGCTGCAATCCAAGCAGTCAAAACCGGGAATTGCATTGCTTCACGGCGTGACCGGCAGCGGTAAGACCGCCGTGTATATCCGTATGATTCGGGAAACACTGGAACGGGGGCGCTCTGCAATTTTACTTGTGCCGGAGATCTCTCTGACCCCCCAACTGCTGCAGCTTTTGGCTGCTCATTTTGGCAGGGAAGTGGCTGTGCTTCACAGTGCCCTGCGTGTTTCCGAACGCTACGATGAATGGAAGCGAATCAAAAGCGGAAAAGCAAGGGTTGTGGTGGGAACCCGATCTGCAGTCTTTGCACCGCTGGAGAAGCTCGGTCTTCTCATTGTTGACGAGGAACAGGAGCATACCTATAAGTCGGAAAATGCCCCCCGATACCACGCCAGAGAAGTGGCAATTTATCGTGGAAACCGGGACAATGCTCTGGTTATCTTAGGTTCTGCGACACCTTCACTGGAGACCATGTATCTTGCCAAGACAGGTGTTTACGAACTATGCACGCTGAACGAACGCTATAACGGCAGAAGTCTTCCTGATGCCGAGTTGGTTGATATGCGGGAAGAGCTGAAGGCTGGCAACAGTTGTTCCATCAGCCGCCATCTGCAGGAAGCGCTGCGGAAAAATATGGAGCAGAAAAAACAGAGCATTCTGTTTCTGAACCGGCGGGGTGCCGGACGCTGCATGATATGTGTGGACTGCGGCGAGGTTATCATGTGTCCCAGATGCAGCGTCAGCCTGACCTATCACACTGCAAACCGGCGTTTGATGTGCCACCATTGCGGCTACTCTCAGCCGGCAGAGGATACCTGCGGAAGTTGCGGCGGACATATGAAAACCATCGGCATAGGTACGCAGAAGATTCAGCAGGAACTGGAGCAGATGTTCCCCGGGACGGAGATCCTTCGAATGGATGCAGATACGGTTTCTGCTACAAACAGTCACGATGCTATGCTTTCCCGATTTGAAAAGGAAAAGATACCGATTTTGATTGGAACGCAGATGGTGACAAAGGGTCTGAACTTTGAGAATGTGACCTTGGTGGGCGTTCTGGATGCTGACAGTGCTTTGTATGTTGATCATTACCGGGCTTCTGAGACCACATTCTCCATGCTGACGCAGGTGATAGGCCGAGCCGGCCGTGGTGACAGTTCCGGTCGGGCGATCGTCCAGACTATGACACCGGAACATAGTGTGATTCAACTGGCGGCACAGCAGGATTATAATGCTTTTTACGATTTGGAACTGACGCTGCGTCAGATTCAGGAGGCTCCGCCTTTTGGAGATGTATTCACGGTCATGTTTATCGGTGCGTATGAAAATATGACAGCCGAAGCCGCCCTTGGCTTTCGTCGGTTACTGGAACAGTCCCTGCGTTCTGAGGAGTATTCCGGTATTTCCGTTCGAGTCTTAGGACCGGCGCCGGCAGCCATCTCCAAGGTGAATAATACATACCGCTACCGGCTTGCCATCCATTGCGCCAATCAAAAATCGATCCGGCAGTTGTTGGCGTATCTTCTGCAGATTTTTGCTAAGAAAAAAGAATATAAAGGCATCTCCGCCTTTGTGGATATCAATGCTTACGAATAGAAGGTAAAAAACATGGCATTAAGAAATATTGTTACGGTAGGGGACAGTGTGCTGTCCAAGGTCTGCCGTCCTGTGACGAAATTTGATAATCGACTGAGTATCCTTATTGACGATATGATTGAAACACTGGAAGAGGCCAACGGTGTTGGTCTTGCAGCACCTCAGGTAGGCATTCTGCGCCGGGTTGTCATTGTGGATGCCGGTGAAGATGGAATTCTGGAACTGGTCAACCCTGAGATCATTGAACAAAGTGGGGAGCAGACCGGCCTGGAAGGCTGCCTCAGTGTGCCCGGAAAATATGGCATCGTAACCAGACCAAATATAGTCAAGGTTCGTGCACAGGACAGACACGGAGACTGGTATGAAGTTGAAGGAGAAGAATTGATCGCCCGCTGCTTCTGTCATGAACTGGCCCATCTGGACGGTCACCTTTACACAGAGGTTGCCGAGCGCATGCTGACCCCCGAAGAACTGGAAGAATTGATGGAAGAGGACGAAGAAGAATGAAACTGGTCTTTATGGGCACGCCCGATATTGCCAAAACCTGTTTGCAGAGAATTTGTGAGTGCGGCTATCATGTAGCTGCGGTCTATACAAAACCCGACACACCGAAAAACCGAGGTATGAAAATGGCCATGTCGCCTGTAAAGGAGTATGCGCTCACCAGAGATATTCCTGTGTATCAGCCTGTGACTTTCCGTGATCCGGAGGTGGTGCAGGAACTGAAGGACATTGCGCCAGATCTGGTGGTAGTTGTCGCTTACGGCAAGATTTTGCCGCAGTCTGTTTTGGATATTCCGCCTATGGGCTGCGTGAATATGCATGCCAGTATCCTTCCGGAACTTCGTGGTGCCGGTCCTGTCCAGTGGTCGATTCTCAATCATAAGCCCGAGACCGGTGTGACAGCCATGTATATGTCTGCCGGAATGGACGAAGGAGACATGATCGAAGTCAGAAAGACGCCCATTGATCCTATGGAGACCGGTGCAGAGCTGATGGATCGTCTTTCTGAAATTGCAGCCGAGCTGGCATGCGACACCATTGAAAACCTCTCCAAAGGAACTGCTGTCAGAACACCTCAGGATAGCAGCAAGGCAACCTATGCCCCCATGTTGGACAAGACGCTGTGCCCCATCAACTGGGAACAGCCTTTACAGTATGTCATCGATCAGGTTCGAGGTCTCATTCCTTGGCCTGTTGCTACAACTGTCATTCAGGACAAGAATTTTAGAATCTTCCGTGTAGAAGATACCGCAAAGACCACAGAAGCTCAGCCCGGAACGCTCTTGGCGCTGACTAAAAAAGGTTTGGAGATTGCATGCGGTGACGGCAAAATTGCTGTCATTACCCAGCTGCAGGCCGAGGGCGGTAAGCGTATGGCTGCCGCCGACTACTTCCGGGGACACCCCATCGAAATTTAACCGAAGGAGCAGCCATGAGTGCCAGAGTAACAGCCTTGTCCGCCTTGATCGCCTGCCGCAAGCAGGGCGCATGGGCAGACGGTGTATTAAAAGAATACATTGCCAGAGACAGGTTGGATCGCCGTGACGCAGCTCTGGCCAGCCGACTGTGCTACGGCGTTTTACAAAACAGGATGCTTCTGGATCATCACATCCAGAATCTTCTCACTGGCGGTATGAACAAGCTCCAGCCGGTGGTGTTGGATATCCTCCGTTTAGGACTCTATCAGATACTAATGATGGATAAGATTCCTGCATCTGCAGCAGTCAATGAAGCTGTGGAACAGGGAAAGCGATATGCCAACCGCAGTGCAGCAGGGCTTATTAACGGCGTCCTTCGCAGAGCTGTTCGGGAAAAGGATCAGTTGCTGCCGCCCCAGGACTTATCGACCCGTTATAGCCATCCGAGGCCGTTGGTAGACTTGCTGATTGACGCTGTCGGTCAGGAGAATATCGAGGCACTTCTGAAAAGTCACAATGAAACTGCTCAGACAACGATCCAGGTCAACACTCTGGTTACCGATGATCAAACCGTTCTCTGTGCTTTGGAAGATATAGGAGCGGAGGCTGTGCCTCATCCGTGGCTTCCTCATGCGTATCATATTTCCGGGTTCGGCAATTTGGAGCAGATACCTTTGTTCCGTGACGGCGGTTTCTTTGTACAGGATCCTGCTGCCCGTCTCGCTGTGGAAGCAGCTGGACTTTGCCCCGGTATGCAGGTGCTGGACGGCTGTTCTGCTCCCGGCGGCAAAAGCTTTGCAGCAGCTCTTGCCATGGAAAATAAGGGACATATTTATTCCTGCGATATCCACGCCCACAAGATTGAGCTGTTGAAAAAGGGTGCGGAACGCCTCCATATCAGCATCATGGAACCCATGCTGCAGGATGCGTCCAAACCTGTGGACGCCTGGGAAAAGGCCATGGATGCGGTCATCGCCGATGTGCCTTGTTCCGGTCTTGGTGTCATTCGCAAAAAGCCGGATATCCGATACAAGAACCTTGATGATCTGGCAAAACTCCCGGAAATACAAAAGCGAATCCTAGATCAGCTCTGCCGCTATGTCAAACCCGATGGTGTGCTGCTGTACAGCACCTGCACCATTTTGAAGCGAGAAAACGAGGATGTTGTCAGCTGTTTTTTAGAGAACCATCCGGAATTTTCCTTGGAAGCGTTTCCGTTGCCAGATGGACTTCCCGGCGAGACAACCGGTATGCTGACGCTGCTTCCCAGTGTCCATGGAACAGACGGTTTCTTTATTTGCAAACTGAGGAGAACTCGATGAAACAGGATATTAAATCCATGAATCAAGCAGAGCTTGCTGAGGCACTCAAAGCCATGGGCGAGCCTGCATTTCGTACAAAACAGGTATTTAGCTGGCTCCATAAGGGATGCCGCAGCTTTGATGAAATGACAAACCTGTCAAAGTCCCTTCGTCAGAAGCTGGATGATTCCTTCTATATCACAGTTCCTCATGTAGTACGAAAGCAGCAGTCAGAAAAGGACGGCACCATTAAGTATCTCTGGAAACTTCGGGACGGAAACTGTGTAGAATCGGTTCTGATGCGTTATCATCACGGCAATTCCATCTGCATTTCTTCTGAGGTTGGATGCGCCATGGGCTGTGCCTTTTGCGCATCCACAAAAGGGGGTCTTGTTCGCCGTTTGACGCCATCTGAAATGGTGGATCAGGTCCTGTTTTCTTCTCTGGATTCCGGTCTGGAGATTTCCAATATCGTGCTGATGGGTATTGGCGAGCCTCTGGATAATTACGATACGGTCCTTCGTTTTCTGGAGCTTATCAACAGTCCCGACGGCATGAACATCGGCATGCGCCATATCAGTCTCTCCACCTGCGGTCTTGTTGATCGGATCGTACGGTTAGCTGATGAGAAATTGCAGCTGACACTCTCTGTATCGCTCCATGCGCCTACAGACGAGGTTCGCTCTCAGCTGATGCCGGTAAACAGAAAATACAATGTAGACACGCTTTTAGAGGCTTGCAGAGCCTATTTTGAAAAAACAGGCAGACGAATTTCCTTTGAATATGCCATGATACGGGATGTGAACGATTCTGTCGAAACCGCCCGTCTTCTGGCAAAAAAACTCGCTGGAATTGCTGCCCATGTAAACTTAATTCCTCTTAATAATATTGAGGAAAGCCCGTTGAAGCCCAGCACCCGCAAGGCTGTCATGGAATTCCAGCAAGAGCTGGAGAAGCATGGCATCCCGGCAACGGTTCGCCGCACCTTAGGCGGTGATATTGATGCATCCTGTGGTCAGCTGCGGCGAAAATACGAAAACAGCAAGGAGGCATGACGATGCAGGCATGGGGCTTGACAGATCCGGGTATGGTCCGTTCTCAAAATCAGGATGACTATGCCATTGAAAAGCTCAGCAGAGAGCAGCTTCTTGTCCTTGTTTGTGATGGAATGGGCGGTGCCCGCTCCGGTAACATTGCCAGCAGAATGGCTGTGGAAGTATTTACTGAAGAAGTCAAACGGACAGTGCGCTCTAATATGAAACAGGATCGCATCGATCAGATGCTGAAGGATTCTGTGGAATTGGCAAACAAGGCTGTATTTGAACAATCTCAGCTCAGTGAAGAGTATCAGGGAATGGGTACGACTTTGGTTGCGGCTTTCATTCAGAAGGATCATGTGACCGTTGTGCATGTAGGTGACAGCCGGGCATACCTGTTCAATAAAGACGGCGTATGTAGCATTACCACAGACCATTCCCTTGTGGAACTGATGGTGCAGCGTGGAGAGCTTTCCAGAGAGTCTGCAAAGAACCATCCCGGCAAAAATCTGATCACCAGAGCGGTGGGTACGGAGGCTGAGGTGGAAAGTGATTTGTACCACCACACACTTTCTAAGGGTGACTGCATTTTGCTCTGCTCGGACGGTCTCTCCAACACCATGTCCGATCAGGAGATGCTGTTTGAGGTCGTGCACGGGGTCAATAAGAGTGACTGCTGTCAAAGATTGATGAAAATTGCTAATCGTAGAGGTTCGCCGGACAATGTGACTGTTGTTTTGGCGTGTGTGTGACCTCTTTCCTATATTACGGCGACCGTCGGTCGTAACAGACGGGCCGAGTGATCGGTAACGGAGCTACTTATGGAAAACTACATAGGCAGGCTGTTGGATAACCGGTATGAAATACTGGAAGTGATCGGCACCGGTGGTATGGCGGTAGTTTATAAAGCCCGCTGTCATCGGCTGAACCGTATCGTAGCCATTAAAATTTTGAAGGATGACCTCTCTCAGGATGCTGAGTTCCGCCGCAGATTCCATGCTGAGTCTCAGGCTGTTGCCATGATGTCCCACCCGAATATCATCAATGTGTATGATGTGTCCCATTCCGATAATGTGGACTACATCGTCATGGAGTTGATCGAAGGTATCACTCTGAAGCAGTACATGGAACAGAAGGGTGCTCTGAACTGGAGAGAAGTGCTGCACTTTGCCACGCAGATCGCTAAGGCACTGGAGCATGCCCACAGCCGCGGTATCATTCACAGGGATATCAAACCCCATAACATTATCATTCTGAAGGATGGCAGTGTAAAGGTAGCTGATTTTGGTATTGCACGGGTTTCCTCTGCCCAGAGCACACTGACCCGTGAGGCGTTGGGTTCTGTCCATTACATCTCTCCGGAGCAGGCAAAGGGCGGTAAGATCGACTATCGTTCCGACCTGTATTCCCTCGGTGTAGTCATGTACGAGATGCTTACAGGTCGTCCGCCCTTTGATGGTGAGACACCGGTGTCTGTAGCCATTCAGCACATTAACGCACAGGCTGTAATGCCCAGAACCATCCAGCCTCAGATTCCTTTAGGAATTGAGCAAATCACCATGCGTGCCATGAAAGCCGATATGGATGAGCGCTATGAAAGTGCCGCAGAAATGTTGTGGGATTTGGATGAATTCCGAAAGAATCCCAACATTAATCTGGCTGCACCGTCAGTTCCTGAGGTTCAGGTTAAAAAAGATACAACTGTTACTGCTGCCGATCGAGCCGTTCACGGGAAAGCTGCCGTTGCTGCAAAGAAAAAGACCCAATCAAGGAACAAGCGAACAGGCTCCACCGGTCTGGTTGCAGGCATCATCTGTATCGCTCTGGCGGTTCTGGGAATAGGTTATTTTCTTTATTCCTTCTTCCTGGCAGATGTGTTTTCCGGCATTGAGGAAATTGAAGTTCCAAACTTTGTCGGTCAGCATGCTGACAGCATTAACCATGCGTCCTATCCTCAGTTTAATATTTATATTGGGGAATGGCTGCCCAATGATTCAGTCGAACCCGGCTATGTGATCAGCCAAAGCCCCAAGGCAGAGCGTATGGCAAAAGTGGGGACATCCATTGCGTTGACAGTGTCGTCCGGTTCTGCAACGGATTCTATGCGTGATCTGGTCAATCAAACGGTTCAGAACGCTACGACGATTCTGGACAATTTGCTTCTGGATATTAAAGTCGACTTGCTCTATGAGACAAGCGATCTTATCAACGAGGACTGTGTGATTCGTACTGTTCCGTCTGCCGGTGAGCCCTTGTCTGCCGGTCAGGTCGTGACGCTGATCGTTAGCACCGGTCCTGAGATCAAGTTGACACCGGTTCCCGGGCTGCTGGGACTGGACGAGGAAAGAGCCGTTGAAAAATTGACGCAGGCCAATCTTGACCACGATATTGTCCATGTGGATAGTGATGAACCGGAAGGAACGGTCATTTTCCAGAGTATTCATCAGGATGAGATGGTGAAGGAAGGCACAACGATCAATTTGCAGATCTCCAACGGACCGCAAGGTCCCGAAGATCCCTTGAACGGAGAGACTACCGGTTTCCCCGGTATGCCAATAACCAGAATTATTAACATCATGCTTCCTGATATGGATGATGTTATGATGGTTTCTGTGTTTATGGATGGCGTCAAGCAAGATGAGTTTGAAGTTGACCCGGCAACGGTTTCCAATCATCAGATTCCGATTGCTTTGGATGGTGTCGGCGTTCACCAGATTGAAGTTCTTATCGATGGAGCTCTTTGGAGCACGATGTCGTATGATTTTGATGCAGGAGAAATTGTCTATTGATTTCCGGTAGAATTATCAAAGCCCTCAGCGGGTTCTATTATGTGCAGACAGACGATGGCGTTGTGGAGTGTAAAGCCAGAGGTCGTTTCCGTAAAGAAGGTATCACCCCCTTAGTCGGTGACCAGGTAGTAATATCCGTTGAAAAGGGAAAGGGCATGCTGGAACAAATCAAAGCCAGAAAAAACAGCTTTGTGCGTCCTGCTGTTGCCAATCTGGATATGCTGGTTCTTTTGGTTTCTGAGGCCATTCCTGTAACCGAACCGTTCCTGATCGATCGAATCACAGCCATTGCCGGTGATCAGAATGTTCCTGTGGTCATTTGTGTCAATAAAAGCGATCTGCAGCCGGGAACTTCTCTTGCTGATATTTATTCTAAGTCCGGTTATGAGGTGGTTCTCACCAGTGCTGTGACCGGCGAGGGAATTGAGCAGCTGCGTGAATTGATCTCCGGTAAAGTTGTGGCTTTTTCCGGGAATTCCGGTGTGGGCAAAAGCAGCGTTTTGAACTGTCTGGCACCGGACCTTCATGTAGAAACAGGAGAGGTTTCCGAAAAACTTGGACGGGGCAGACATACAACGCGGCATATTGAACTGTTTACCCTTGATGATCATACCTATGTTGCCGATACACCGGGCTTTTCCTCTTTTGACACGGAGCAGATGGAGATCATATTGAAAGAGAACCTTCAATATGCGTTTCCCGATTTTGCGCCCTATCTGGGGCGATGCCAGTTCCATGACTGTGCGCACTTGAAGGAACCGGGCTGTTGCGTGACTGCTGCTTTGAAAGATGGCGACATTCAGCCCACCCGATACGAAAGCTATGTTCGTCTTTATGAAAAAGCAAAGGAAATTAAAATCTGGGAACACAAGTGATGAAAAGTTCCGCCGAAAAACCATTTCGGCGGAACTTTTTTCTTTATTTATCATAATATTGGAATAAGGGGGCGATTGTATGTGTTACCGTAGCAGACTTTGGTCTGTTGTGATTTTAGCGGTTGGAATTGGCTTCATTCTTTCTTGTTTGATTGGCAGCTGGATCATCAGACTTTTGATAGGCGTTGTTTTGGTGGCCATCGGGCTTTTCGTTTAAGCTTCCAAGGCATATCCTTGTCCAACTCTGCGTATAGTTATAATATAACATACAAGGAGTGAGGTCTATGGAACTTTCCTTTCAGAGCCATCCATACCGCTATCTGCACCGTGTGATGCAGGAGGTGCGGTTTCAGGAAGAAACCGCAGAAATTATTGTACCGGACAGTTATCCTGACATCGGGTCCATTGCCGACAGCTGTGCTGAGGCGATTTTACGCGGAAAAGACTGTCGGGATGGTGGTGTAACCGTTGCGGGCGGCGTTAGAGCTGTCGTTCTTTATATGCCGGAGGATCTGTCCTATCCCCGTAATTTGGAAACATACATGCCCTTTACTGTAAAATTTGAGCACCCAGCGTTAAGCGCTCAGACACAGGTACTTTGTAACATTCGTGTCCGAAGTGTTGATGCACGGATGATCAACTCCAGAAAAGCAATGGTGCGTGTCAACCTGGGATGTGAGCTGATTGCCTATGAAGACACCACTGATCATTGCTATAAGCTGGACAGCCAGAATCCTTGTTTGCAAACCAAGGAGTCGGTCTATACCACAATCGTACCTTTGGAAACGGGAGAAAAGTCATTTGTAATCAATGATGCGATGGAGCTGCCTACGGGGCGACCGGGTATTTCTCATGTTTATGCCTTTCAATGTCATGCCGATTTATCAGATGAGAAACTGGTGGGAAACAAGGCGGTGTTCAAAGGCCAGCTCCGCTGTAAGCTGATTTATTTATCCGATGATGAAAAGCTCTGTGTGTTGGAGCAGCGTATTCCGTTCTCTCAGTACTGTGAATTGCAAGTTGACTATGACGAAGAAACTGTGTCCACGCAGTTTGTGATCACCGGATATGATCTGGATGCATCTCAAATCAACGAGCAAGGCCTGCCGGTCAGCGTGAATATTCTGGCGCAGTGTGTCATCAGCGGTACGCAGACGGTGTCGCTCATTGAGGATGCTTACTCAACTGAGGGGATCCTTCACCCCCAGTGGAAAGAACACACATTGGAAGGTTCCTTGGATCGGCAGAATATGACACAGACGATTCGTCATCGACTGACAGGAGACATGCAGGAAGTGGTAGATTCCAATATCTATTGGGACTTTCCCGAGGTATCCCGAAATGATGGCAGGGCCACTGTAAAGATTCCGGCACTTATTCGTGTTCTTGGGTACGATGAAAACGGGACACTATGCTCTATGGCAGCAAAAGCTGAATCCGTTTACGAAACAGCGTTGTCTGACGGAGCAGAATGTTTTGCATCGGCAGTTCCTGTAGGGGAGGTAACTTTTACACCGGAAACAAACGGAGTGGAAGTCAGAGGTACCGTCAAAGCCATTGTCCAATGCAGTTCCCGTGAAAAGGTACGCTGTCTGTGCGGTGGAGAAACGGAGGAATTGGAACCGGACAACAAAAGACCTGCATTGATCGTTCGGATGGTGGAGAAGGAAACACCGTTGTGGGATCTTGCCAAAAATTACGGTACGACCGTAGAGAATATTCAATCTGCAAACAGTCTGGACAGTGATGTTCTGCTAAAAGATTCCGTATTACTTTTGCCTGTTATGTAGAAGAAAACCCGGCCGTCTGGCCGGTTTTCTTTTGGTATAAACAGGCTGTTTTCATCATAAGTATGGTGTACAAGTATTACAGAAACGGAGGAGCGTACGATGTTGAGTGCGACCACGAATATTTATCGGGATATTGCAGAGCGTACAGGCGGAAATATCTATATCGGTGTTGTGGGGCCCGTACGGACGGGAAAATCTACTTTTGTAAAACGGGTCATGGAAACGCTGGTCATTCCCAATATTGAAAACATCTATCAAAAGGAACGGGCAAAGGATGAATTGCCACAAAGCGGTTCTGGTAAGACCATTATGACCTCTGAACCCAAATTTGTACCGGAAGAGGCAGTCACAGTCTCTCTGGATGGAACGACGAAACTTTCTGTTCGGCTCATTGACAGTGTAGGGTATATGATACCCGGCGCAATCGGTGTTGAAGAGGATGGAAATCCCAGAATGGTTACAACGCCGTGGTATCCGCAGGAGATTCCTATGACGCAGGCTGCTGAAATGGGCACGAAAAAAATCATGGATGAACACGCTTCTATTGGTATTATCATCACCACAGACGGCAGCGTAACGGATATAACGAGAGAAGACTACATACAGGCAGAAAGCCGCGCCATCGCCGATATGAAGGCCACCGGCAAACCCTTTGCGGTACTGATCAATTCCACCCAGCCTCAGGGCAGGGAAGCTCAGGAACTAAAGCAAAGACTGGAAACAGAATATGATGTTCCGTGCGTTTGCGTTGACTGCATGACAGTACAGGAACAGGAGATCATGCATATTCTCGGCAGTATTCTGATGGAATTTCCGGTTAATGAGCTTCGCTTCTATTTTCCGCAATGGGTGCAGGCACTGCCAATCGATCATCCTATCAAAAAAGGTCTTTATGATGCAATACGGGAAAACGGATGTAGTATTGAGCATTTGAGACACGCAGAATCCAATTTAGAAAAACTAGAAGACTTGGAAATAGTTGAAAATACAGCAATTTCAGAAATTGATTCTGGAAACGGAATCGTAAATTGCGAAATTCGGATTCTGGTGTCTTTGTTCTATGATGTGCTGTCGGAGGAGAGCGGCTTTCAGGTCAGAAACGGTGCAGATCTGATGTACCTGCTTCGGGAGCTTTCCGCCGTAAAAAAATCCTACGATAAGGTTTCCACTGCCTTGGAACAGGTAAAAGCCACAGGCTATGGCATTGTAATGCCCTCGCCGGAGGAAATGCACTTGGAAATTCCGCAGATCGTCCGAAAGGGAAGCAATTTCGGTGTAAAAATGAAAGCCAGCGCACCGTCCATTCACATGCTCCGTGCCGATATTGAAACGGAAATCAGTCCCATTGTAGGCGATGAAAAGCAGTCGGAAGATCTCTTGCAGTATCTTTTACAGGAATATGAAGGCGATACGGAAAAGCTCTGGCAGAGCAATATCTTTGGCAAGTCCGTTTATGAATTGGTCAATGAGGGACTTGGGACAAAATTGAAGCGGATGCCTGAGGAAGCGCAATTTAAGCTGCAATCCACCCTGTCCCGGATCATCAACGAAGGCAGCAGCGGATTGATCTGCATTATTCTGTCATAAAAAATAAGCACTGTGGGTATCCACAGTGCTTATTTTTTGATTAACCGCCCAGAAGGGAAATGCCTGCACGGATACGGGCCAGGGATTCTTCTTTGCCCAAAAGGGCGCACAGTTCTGTTGCACCGCCGGGGGTAGAAGCCTTGCCGGAAACAGCCACACGCAGAGGCCACAGAACAATGGCGTTCTTGACTTCCATTTCGGCAGCAAGAGCAACCAGTGCCTCGTAGAGTGCTTCGTTGGTCCATACATCCAACTTTTCCAAAACAGGAAGGACTTTCTGGAGAGAATCCAGAGAGTTCTCCAGATTGGTCTTGGACTTTTTATGGATATAAAGCTCCGTATCATACTCCGGCAGCTTGTCCAGGAAGTCCACACGCTCGGGAAGATCGGAAAGAACTTCACAGCGAGACTGCACCAGTGCAGCAACGGCACGCAGATCAATGGCAGGATTCTGAATAGCTTGCTTCAGCCAGGGTTCTGCCTTTTCATAGAATGCTTCGGGAGACAGCTTCTTGATATATTCGGCGTTCATCCACTTGAGCTTGACAATATCAAACACAGCAGGGGACTTGGAAATGCCGGAAATATCAAAGGCCTTCACCAATTCTTCCAGAGTGAAGAATTCCTGCTCGGACAGTTCGCCCTTGGGAGACCAGCCCAGAAGTGCCACATAGTTGAGCACAGCATCGGTCAGGAAGCCCTGTGCAATGAGATCTTCATAACTGGGGTCGCCATGGCGCTTGGACATCTTGTGCTGTGCGTCACGCATGACAGGGGAGCAGTGGACATAAGTGGGAATGTCCCAGCCGAATGCTTCGTACAGCAGGTTGTACTTGGGAGCAGAGGAGAGGTATTCACTGCCTCGGACCACATGGGTAATACCCATCAGATGATCATCAACCACATTTGCAAAGTTGTAAGTGGGCAGTCCGTCCTGCTTGATGAGAACCTGATCGTCCAGAGTGCTGTTTTCCACGGTGATATCGCCAAAGCTGGCATCATGGAAGGTAGTAGAGCCCTCTGCAGGGATCTTCTGGCGGATGACATAGGGAATACCGGCATCCAGCTTTGCCTGGATTTCTTCGGCGCTGAGACGGCTGCAGCGGCCGTCATACTTGTGGATGCTGACGCCTTCTGCAACTTCCTGCTCCTCGTTGTCGTCCTTATTGCAGAAGCAGCGGTAGGCAGCGCCCAGTTCGATGAGCTTTTCTGCAAACTGCTTGTAGAGGCCTCTGCGCTCTGTCTGGATGTAAGGACCGGTAGGACCGCCAACATCGGGACCCTCGTCATGATTCAGACCGCACTCTGCCATGGTCTTATAAATGACATCCACAGCACCCTCTACCAGTCTGCCCTGGTCGGTATCTTCAATACGCAGGATGAAAGTGCCGTCCTGGTGTCTGGCAATGAGCCAGGTATAAAGAGCAGTGCGCAGATTGCCCACATGCATGTAACCGGTAGGGCTGGGTGCAAAACGGGTACGAACCTTTCCCTTAGGGATTCGGTTCTCCAATTCTTCAAAGAAATCCATTTGGTTTTCCTCCATTTTTGTTGTCTTCCAATATAATATATTTTATTTCGTCCTTCGTCAATGATTTATTGCGAAATCGAGGGTTTTGTGGTAGAATGAACTTATCTATGACCAAGAGGAAAAGAGGTACTTTATCATGGACGCAAAGAAGCGTATTTTTTCCGGTATTCAGCCCAGCGGTGAACTGACTCTGGGTTCTTATATGGGCGCCATTAAAAACTGGGTCAGCCTGCAGCATGAGTACGACTGCTTGTTCTGCGTGGTGGATATGCACGCCATTACCGTTCGGCAGGTGCCTGCTGATCTCCGCCGCCGTTCTGTGGCACAGCTGGCGCAGTATATTGCCTGCGGTTTGGACCCTGAGAAGAACATCATGTTCATTCAGAGCCATGTGCCCCAGCATGCGGAACTGAACTGGGTTCTGGGCTGCTACACCCAGTATGGTGAGCTGGGGCGCATGACCCAGTTTAAGGATAAGTCCCTGAAACACGCAGACAATATCACTGCCGGTCTGTTTACCTATCCTGTGCTGATGGCATCTGACATTCTGCTGTACCAGGCAGATCTGGTTCCTGTGGGTGCCGATCAGATGCAGCATGTGGAGCTTTGCCGTGATATCGCCAATCGCTTCAACTATCATTTCCCCGACACTTTTACCATTCCCGAAGCCTTTATTCCCAAGATGGGTGCCCGTGTTATGAGTCTCGGCGCTCCCGAAAACAAAATGTCCAAGTCCGAACCGGATGGCTGTGTATTCCTCATGGACAAGCCTGAGGATATCATGCGTAAGTTCAAGCGTGCAGTTACTGATTGCGAAGCAGCTGTTCGCTTTGATCAGGAAAATAAGCCCGGTATCTCCAACCTGCTGACCATCTACTGTGCCGCTACGGGCAAGACACTGGCTGAGGCTGAGGCAGAGTTTGAAGGTCAGGGCTACGGTATCTTCAAGCCTGCAGTCGGTGAGGCTGTTGTAGAGCTGCTGCGACCTATTCAGGATGAAGCGAACCGCTTGATGCAGGATAAGGCTTATCTGGAGAGCATCTATCAGGAGGGTGCTGCCAAGGCCCAGTATCTGGCCAATAAGACCCTTCGCAAGGTATACAAGAAAGTGGGATTTGTCCCTGCAAAATGAGGTGAATTGAATGCCTGATTTTCATTTTGTGATCAAACTGGTTGCTGCGCTGGTGGTAGCAGGTCTGGTTGCCTATTTTGCCACACCATTGGTAAAAAATCTTGCCTATAAAGTTGGCGCTATTGATGTTCCCAAGGACAACCGCCGGATGCACAAAACGCCTATACCCAGACTGGGCGGTCTTGCGATCTTCATTGCATTTTTGTTCTCTGTGATTATTTTTGCAGATATCGACCGTCAGATGCAGGGCATTCTGCTGGGTTCCGTTATGATCGTCATCCTCGGCGTTCTGGATGACATCATGACACTTCGTGCCCTGCCGAAATTCCTGGTTCAGATCGCCGCTGCCGGTGTGGTTGCCTACCATGGCGTTACCATCCAGTTCATTTCCAATCCCAATGTGTTCAGTGCCGCTTCTTATCTGAACCTGGGTTGGTTGTCCGTTCCTTTGACCATCATCTGGATCGTAGCCATTACCAATGCCGTCAACTTTATTGACGGTTTGGATGGTCTGGCAGTGGGTGTCTCTGCCATTTCCACAGCCTCGCTGCTGGTCATTGCGCTGATGGTTGCAGAAATGAACATTTCCATTATTCTGGCTGCACTGCTGGGTGCCTGCATCGGTTTTATTCCCTATAACAAGAACCCTGCCAAGATCTTTATGGGCGATACGGGTGCAACTTTTTTGGGCTTCATTCTGGCGGTTCTATCGATCCAGGGCCTGTTCAAGCTGTACGCGATCATCTCTTTTGCTGTACCGTTCTTGATTTTGGGTATCCCCATTTTTGATATCTGCTTCGCATTTTTGCGCCGTGTCGCAAAGGGACAAAATCCCATGGTTGCCGATCGGGGGCATGTCCATCACCGCCTGATCGATATGGGTTTCAACCAGAAGCAGGCAGTTGCAATTTCCTATATGCTCACCGCCATTCTGGGTCTGGCAGCCGTGCTGCTGACCTCCTCCGGTGAACTTAAGGCTTTGATTCTCATTGGTGCTGTGATTATTGTCGGTGCCATCGGTCTGCGGATCATCTTCAAAAAGCCTGCCCACTCCACAGAAACAGAGGAAGAACAACATGAAGAAAATTAAGATCATGTCCGTGTTCGGAACACGGCCCGAGGCTATCAAGATGGCACCGCTGGTCAGGGAACTGGCGAAGTATCCCGATCTGGAGAGCATCTGCTGTCTGACCGGACAGCATCGTGAGATGCTGGACTCTGTTATGGATATCTTTCAGTTAAAGGGCGACTATGATCTGAATATCATGGAGAAGCGTCAGACCCTTTCCACCATTACCACCAAGACACTTTTGGGTATGGAACAGGTTATGGAGGAGTGCAAGCCGGATATGATTCTGGTTCACGGCGATACCTCTACCACCTTCGCCGGCGCACTGGCAGCTTTCTATCACCAGGTTCCTGTGGGACATGTGGAAGCCGGTCTTCGTACCTGGGACAAGTATTCTCCGTTCCCGGAGGAAATGAACCGCACTATGGTGGGCGATATTGCTGAACTGCATTTCTCTCCCACCAAGGCCAATGCAGACAATCTGCGCAGAGAAGCCATTGGCGGAAGGATTTTCATTACCGGTAATACTGCCATTGATGCCATGGGCTATACTGTTAAGGAAGATTATGTGTTCTCTGACGATACGCTCAATCGGCTGGATTTTGAAAATCGCCGTGTGATCGTTGTGACCTGCCATCGCCGTGAGAATTACGGCGAACCCATGGAGCAGATCATGAAGGCTATTGCTGAGGTCGTGCGGCTTCATCCCGATGTGGATGTGGTGTATCCTGTTCACCTCAGCCCTGTGGTTCGGGAGTGCGCAGCCAGGTATCTGGGCGGAAAGGATCGCATCTATCTGATCGATCCTCTGGATGTGCAGGAGATGCACAATCTGATCTCCAGATGCTACATGGTCATGACCGACTCCGGCGGTCTTCAGGAGGAGGCACCTGCCCTCGGCAAGCCCGTTCTGGTCATGCGTAAAGAAACAGAGCGTCCTGAGGCCATTGCAGCTGGCACGGCAAGACTGGCAGGTGTCCGTTATGAGGATGTTCTGGCACTTGCAAATGAGCTTTTGGACAACGAGGCAGCTTATAACGCCATGGCAAAGGCTGTCAACCCCTACGGTGACGGACAGGCCTGCCGCCGTATCGCTCACGCCATCCGTTGGCACTTTGGGCTGACGGAAGAAAAGCCTCAGGATTTTAACGGCTGATTCTATTTGGAAAGGAGGACGACCCATGTCTTCAAAGAAGCGCTCCGGCAAGGCAGTGTGGATCGTTGCCTCCGCCGTTATACTTACCATGTTGCTGTTGGTTGTGCTTTTCATCACCCAAACAGCGCCGGATAGACAGGAAAGTATCGTACTTCCTCCTGCATCCGGGGTGAATGGTGAAAATCAGGAGCAGACAGAGATTTCTGACAGTCAAAGTGAACATTTTATAGCTGTCAGCAATGAGAATGTGGCCGCTGTTCTTCGTACACTGACCAGACCTACGGCCTATTATCAAAGCTATAAAGTCACTGTGGGAGGAAGCAGTAAGCAGCACACAAAAAATGTCAATCTCTGGATCAACGGCAATCTGCTGCATGCTGAGGTAACCGAGGATGGTCAGAATCAGAATCTGATTACGGACGGTATTACGGTTTATCTGTGGTATGATGACGGTAAACAGCCAATTTCATTGGAACTGCCGCAAGGCGTAACACCGGAGGATCTTCTTGGCCTACCGGATCTGAATGTCTACCTAAAAATCCCCCAGGATACCGTGACCGAATCGGATTACCGGGTTCTGGAAGAGGGACAGGTGCAGTGTATTTATGTATGTACGCAGAATACAGACAACACCGTTTCCCGATATTGGGTCAATCTTGAGAATGGACTGCTCTATCAGGCGGATACAAAAGACAGCGACGAAAGTGTTTATGCCGTTGTTCAAACCGCTTTTGACCAGTTGTCTTTAGAGGACGAGGATTTTTCCGGTCGATTTGTCTTGCCTGATGGTTCAGCGCCTTTTACTGCAGAAACAGAAGCGCTGCAGCCGTAATCAGCAGGGGAAGACTGTCTTCCTCATTTGAATCGATCAACAGTAAGATAATGATGCACAATAGCAGCAGATCGCCTAGATCAAAACCTTCTGATTTGTTTCGGCAGGGCGGCCTCTGCTGCTGTGCAATTTCTGTTTTTTTCTCCGAAGTTTCCGTGGGGAGTTCCTGTTTTCTAAAGGATTTTTCGTGATCACCAACGGTCTGACGACGATAGATGCCGTCATGGCCGGGAACATAACGGTTATACATGAGATTCCTCCTCGGACAATAACGAAGACAGGGCACTGTTTTGCAACGCAGCGCCAGCTAATCTGGAAAGACGGGAAAGCTGAATGGCCTTTTCCAGTTTTACCTGCCGCCTGGGAGACAAATAAGGAATCAGCGCACGCATCAATGCCTGCTGCCGATGTTCTTTTGCTTCCGTCTGATGAAGCACATGGGAGAACTGCTGCAATGCTTCTTGAATGTTGGGCGGCTCCATTGCTTCTTCGGCCGTATTCAATCCCATGGCAGATGCCATTTCCTTGATTTGCTGTATTCTTACCGGATCCTGCAGGATCTCATTGAGTTTTTGACTAATTTCTTCCAAGTTTCCGACTTAATTCCTGCAGCAGCAATTCTGAATTTGGTTCATCCAGCAAGGGTTTTATGAGGGATGCCGCTTTTGCATATTCTCCGCTTTTGATGGCAGATGTTGCCTGTAATAAACCCTTGCCTCCGTCTTTTTGCATGATTTGCAGCAGTTTTCTTGCTTCGTCCGAACGGAAGACGGTTTTCATGTCTTTAGGAGTAAACTCCGGTTTTGCACCCACGACACAAGCTCCTTTCATGAATTCTGTTACTTCCTTACTATTTTATGCCTTCCGGTAAAAAGGGTGACGGCTATGAAAATTCTTGTACTTTCTGATTCTCACTGCACAATGGGATATATGCAGGCTGCCATCGAACAAGAGCAACCTCACCATGTCATCCATTTAGGAGACCATTGCCGTGATGCAGAGGAGTTGCAGCGGTTATACCCGATGCTGCCTATACTTTCTGTTCGAGGTAACTGCGATCATGACTTCACCTGTCGGGAAGCAGCAGTTGTGGAGTTTGATGGCTTTCGGTTCTTTATTGCTCACGGACACCGATACGGTGTCAAGCAAAGTTTACTTCCGTTTGAACTGGCGGCCAGGGAGACAGGTGCCAATGTTGCCCTGTTTGGTCATACCCATCAGGGATACTGCGACTTCTATAACGGGCTTTGGCTCATGAATCCCGGCAGCTGCGGTTACAGCGCAAGACCTTCCTGCGGTGTGGTGGAAATAAAAAACGGCAGCCTCAGCTGCCGTCTGGCGTATTTGGATTGAGAAAGGGGTATTCCTATGATTTTAGCTATCGATATTGGAAACAGCAATATTGTTCTTGGCTGCATGGAGGGAAAAGAAATCGCCAAAGAGGCTCGCATGGCCACAGATCTTCTTAAGACCTCCGATCAATACTGCGCAGAATTAAAAAATATGCTCGATTTATTGGAAGTCAAATTGGATGGAATCGAAGGTGCGATTATTTCCTCCGTGGTTCCTCCCGTCCTCAACTCCTTCAAAACTGCTATTATTAAGCTGACGGGTATTACCCCCTTAGTAGTTGGTCCTGGCATTAAAACGGGCCTGAATATCCTGCTGGACAATCCCGCCCTTGCCGGCGGCGATCTGATCGTCGGTGCTGTTGCGGCATTGGATCAGTACAAGCCGCCTCTACTGATCATCGACATGGGTACTGCCACGACAATCACTGCCATCGATGCAAAAGGTAATTTCCTTGGTGGAAGTATTTTCCCGGGTGTGAAGATTTCCGCCGAAGCTCTCAGCGGCAAAACAGCACAGCTTCCGGCGATCAGCCTGGAGGTTCCTCAGAAGGCCATTGGCCGTAATACTGTGGACTGCATGCGCAGCGGTCTGATGATGGGTACTGCTGCTATGCTGGACGGTATGATTCAGCGCATGGAGGAGGAGCTTGGTTCTGCTGCAACCGTTGTTGCAACAGGTGGCATTGCCAGATTTGTCATTCCCATGTGCCGCAGAGAAGTGATTTATGACAGAGACTTGCTGCTGAGAGGCCTTGGTATTCTTTACGAAAACAACCGTAAAATTCGCCCGAGAGGTTAAGTATGTCTGAATACTCCTTTGACCGAATTTTCGCACCTGCAGAAGCAATAAAGTCCGTTGCTGCAACCGACGGTACACCGTTTTATCTCTATAACAAACAGGGGATCCTCAAAAGCGTTTCTGCAATCCACCATGCGTTTAGTTGGATGCCCGGTTATCAGAATTACTTCCTTCTGCGGGAGAACAACAATCCGCAGATTTTGAAACTTCTTTCTGATGCCGGAACGGGTGTCAGTGCCTGTAATTACACAGAACTGCAGCTGGCAGGGAAGTGCGGCTTTTCCGGAGATCAGCTCCTGTATGAACCTACCAGAAAAGATCCTCGTGCGGAAGTATTTGCAAAGCAGTTAAATGCCATTTGGCACATTAACAGCAAGGATCTCATTCCGGAAGACTTACCGGCAAGAATGATCCTTCGCTACCATCCATCAGAGGAACGCCTGTCTTCTGTGCAGTTTTCTGCCGTTGGAAAAAGCAAAAACGGGATTTCCCGTACGGAGATCTTTGATACATTGTCAGATCTGCACCAGCGGGGCGTCAGCCAGCTCGGTCTTTCTCTGCAGGTAGCATCCTACAGCATTCATCCGGGCTTCTGTGCCAAAAAAGCAGAAATTCTGCTGGGTCTTGCAAAAGAAGTCAGAGAAAACCTCGGCTTTTCTCTATGGTCTTTGCACATTGGCGAAGGACCCGGTCTTCCTTATCAACCGAGAGCGACCGCTCCTACCGTAGCGGAAGAAGCAGAGAAGGTTCAATTGCTCTTTTCGGAGCTGACTTGCGAGCAACCGGTCCTATTTACAGGAATAAACCGACAGCTGATGGAGCATAACGGCATTTTAATCACCAAAATTCTGGAAGAAAGAAATGTATATAACACCTTTTTGATTTTGGATGCCGGCATTGGTCATTATCTGCGTCCGGTTCTAAAGCACGCTTACAGGCATATATCGGTGCTCGGCAAGAGCCAAACAGAGAACCGAAAGCGTTATTTCCTTGTGGGTGAACTGTCGGATCAGATCGACCGTCTGACCCAGAAAGGGCGAATGCTGCCCAAGGTGGCTCCCGGTGATTACTGTGTGATCCATGATGTAGGATGCGGTGCCAGAAGTATGCCGATGCTCTTTGGCTGCCCTTGTATTGCGGCAGAGTACCTTTATGATCAGAACAATGGCATCCAGCAGATCGCACCCAGAAAGACGGAGCAGGAAGTTCTGGACTTCCTTACAACATTGTAAATGCCAGATAGACACAAAACAGACTGCAGACTCCAATAGCAGCTGTGACGGCTGTTTCCACCAAATGCATGGTCCAGGCACGCACCTCACTGTTTCGATAACGGAGTGCTGCACGGCGGTTAGCTTCAGCAAAATCAAAAGCTTCGGGCTGGCGATAGAGAGACAGGTCAATCATGTTATTGGTTTTCATATGATTCATCTCCTTTGTGTCCTTATTGTATTGCTTCTGTTGTCCTATAAACCGGACACATTGGAGTTTCGTTTTGGCAATCGATTAACATAATCATCTAAAAAGGTTGCAATCTGTAACTTTTTGTGATATAATCGCTTCGAACATTCTTAATGCTCGAAAGGAGAAATCCATGAGACGCTATTTTCTGCATATCATTCTGGTGATTTTGCTTGTGCTCGTACTGGCGATCGGTGTTTCCGCTGTTGAATCCGATCCTTTGGCCGGCAGCGGCAGCCAGTCTGATATGACGATATTTGATCCGCCTGTTTCCACGGCGATCAATCCCTATTTCACCGGTACACTGAGAACCAGTGCAGAATGCATTGAAATGCTTAAAGATATGGAGGGATATCTCAGCAAGCCTGCCGGTGACTATGCGCAGTATTCCATCGGCTATGGCTGTAACATCAAGTATCTGAAACAGCATTATGAGAGTCTGGATATCAGCGCAGAAGATCTACAAAAGGTCCTAAGCGGCACCGAGAGTAACTATATCCTCAAAGAGGACAAGGCCGAAGCATTGATGATGTATGTGCTGGTAGAGGTTGAGTCCAAACTGGATAAATTCCTCGAAAAGCACAATATCGTACTCAATCAGTATCAGTACGATGCTTTGGTCAGTTTTACATACAATCTGGGTTATGGCTGGTTGGCTGACGACAGCCGCTTGGGTGAAGTGCTCATTGCCAATCAGTATACAGTCAATGAACTGGCCAGTGCCATGGGTGTCTACTGCCATGTGACGGTCAATAACGAACCCAAGGTTTTGGATCTGCTGGTAGATCGCCGTATTCGTGAGATCAAACTGTTCCTGTACGGTGCTTATGATCTGGATGATGTGGAACATAAGTTCTGTACACTCCGATATGATGCCGGTGACGGCGATGCCTTTACCGATATCGGTTTCTATCAGGTAGGTCAGCCTTATCAGATTTTGTTTGAAGCAGAACCCACAGAGAAGACCCTTCCTTATTTTGTCGGTTGGTATGATGAAAACGGTCAAAAGATCACTGCAGCTACACCCGTTGAAAAGAGTATGACTGTTACTGCCGTGTTCAGTGATATGCCTTCTGATCCGGAGCTGGTTCAGCCGGGAGCTGCCTATCAGCCAGGAAACGCTCCCTCTATCGGCGAAACCGAGTATGAGCCTGAGCAGGAAAGCTGGACACCCGTGGATATCACCGCAGTGTTCTCTGATATGAAGACCGATGACTGGCACTATGCCTATGTCTGTGAGCTTTACAGCAAGGCCGTTATCGACGGATATCCCGATCGCACCTTCCGTCCCAACAATACCGTTACAACAGGTGAAGCTTTGAAGATGATTCTTCTGGCAGCCGGTTATGAAACCCCGGAACCCGTTGCGTCCCACTGGGCAAGAAACTTCTTGAATCTGGCATTGGAACAGGGGATTATTGATCGGGGCGATATTACAGATCTGGATGTTCCCATCAGCAGAGCCATGATGGCAAAAGTGGTTGCCAGATCTTTGTCACTGATCCCCATGACCCAGGAGCAGTACTTTACCGACACCAACGACGGTAATGTTCAACTGCTTTATGAATATGGTATTTCCGATGGTTATGGCGACGGTACCTTCCGCCCCGACCGTTCTCTGACCCGTGCTGAACTCAGCGCCATTGTCTGCAGAATGTATAAGAAATAACAAATACCCTCTCCACACGGAGAGGGTATCCTTACAGTACGATTTATCGGACATTTCTAAGAATAAACTAAGCACACAAACCGAAAGGAGTGCTTGGTTATGTATCATGTTCGTTATGTCCGAGGTCATATTGAAGTCTATTCCGTCAACGGCTGCTTTTTGTTCTCCGCTGACTCTATGCGGGAAGTGGATGAAATGATGGAGGAATCATATGCGTAATTTTAAGCTGCTCCTGGCCTACGATGGCAGTCGATATAGGGGCTGGCAACGCTTGGGGGATACCGACAATACCATTCAAGGTAAACTGGAAAATGTGTTGACACGAATGGTCGGAGAACCTGTCGAAGTAATTGGCAGCGGCCGCACTGATGCCGGAGCCCATGCCGCCGGTCAGGCCGCAAACTTTCATGCAAATACTGATATGCGTGCTGATGAGATTTGTGCGTACCTTCGGCAGTATCTGCCGGAGGATATTGGCGTTCTTTCTGTGGAAGAAGTGGATGAGAGGTTCCACAGTCGCTTTCATGCTGTTCAAAAAACTTATACCTATCGTATTTGGACTTCGGAGCAGCCCTGCGTCTTTGCTCGAAAATATGTATGGCCTGTGAGGGCCCAGTTTGACCTGTGTGCCATGAAAGCGGCAGCCGGTTATTTTCTCGGGTCACATGATTTTACGGCGTTCTGTTCCAATAAACATTTTAAGAAGAGTGCTGTTCGCACGATCTATTCCTTTGATATTGAACAGACAGAAACAGAACTCTCCTTTACTGTGACGGGAGACGGTTTTCTCTATAATATGGTTCGGATCATGGTCGGAACGCTGCTGTCGGTTGGCAGGGGTGACCGAACGCCAAGCGACATTCCCACCATTTTGGAAAGCAAAAACAGGGAACTGGCAGGGGAGACTGTCCCCGCAAAGGGGCTTTGCTTGATGGAGGTACAGTATCCATGAATATTCAAATTTTTGGAACAAACAAGTGCTTTGACACTAAAAAAGCAGAACGATATTTCAAAGAGCGGAAGATCAAATTTCAAAGCATCGATTTGGTCAAATTCGGTATGTCCGGAAGAGAATTTGACAGTGTCGTCCGGGCAGTTAAGGGAATCGACAATCTGATCAACTGGGACGCAAAGCATCCCGATATTGATCTGATGCGATATATGGATGATACAGTCGCAAAAGAAGATAAGGTTTATGACAATCCCAAACTGATGCGGACACCGATCGTACGAAACGGACAGAAGGCTACGGTCGGTTATTGTCCGGATATTTGGAGCACATGGGAATGATAGAACGCCATCGGATATTTATCCGATGGCGTTATCTTTATTTCACCTTTTTTCCTGCACCGAGGAAGATGTACACGAGAGAAGAGATGCCCAGCATGTAGGGATAGAACAAAACAGGGATGATCTCAAAAGCAGAAACACTGGCATCCAGAGCCATGGCCGTGGAAACTGCGATCAGCATCTGTGCACCGTAGGGAATAATGCCCTGGAAAATGCAGGAGAATGTATCCAGCAGGGAAGCAGATTCTTTGGGAGTGATTCCGTATTCCTTACTGATCTGCTTTGCGATGGGACCGGCCATAACAATGGCCACCGTGTTATTGGCGGTAGCGATATCCATGGCACCGACCAGAAGACCAACACCGAGCCGACCGCCAACACGGCCACGAAATACTTTGCGAATAAAGCCCAGCAATGCCTCAAAGCCGCCAAATTCCCGGATGAGACCGCACATGGCAGAAACAAGGACCGTCACCAGAATGGTCTCAAACATTCCGGCAGCACCGCTGCCCATGTTGCTCAGCAGGGTCATCATATTGGCAGTGCCGGTCACCAGTGTGATGATCGTACCGGAAAGGATACCGATCAACAGGACGACAAAGACATTGACACCTGCAATACCGCCAATCAAGACCAGCACATAAGGGATCAGCAGAAGGAGGTTATATTCAGGGCATTGAATGTGCTCAACACCGTTGCTAAAAGAAAGGATGAGAATCACAATCAATGTTGCAATTGCTGCGGGTAAGGCGATTTTGAAGTTTGCACGGAACTTATCCTTCATGGCACAATTTTGCGTATTGCAGGCAGCGATGGTTGTATCGGAAATGAAGGACAGATTATCGCCAAACATGGCACCACCCATGACAGAGCCAATACACAGCGGCAGAGAAAAGCCGGAGACATTGGAGACGGCCACAGCGATGGGAGTGATCAAGGTAATTGTACCGACACTGGTACCCATTGCCACAGAGACAAAGCAGGCAGCGATAAACAAAACTGCTACGGCTGCCCAGGCAGGGGTCACAGAAAGCAGAAAATATGCAACAGCTTCGGCGCTGTCGCGACCGGTAACACCGACAAATACACCGGAGACCAAGAAAATCAAAATCATGGTCATGATGTCCTTATCGCCGACGCCCTTGGCCATGACCTCCAGTTTTTTGTCAAAAGTCAAAGCTTTGTTCTGCAGGCAGGCGACCAATAAAGCAATCAAAAAGATCACGACGATTGGGATATTATAAAAGCCCATGGAGATATCAAGAACATACTCAAACACGAGACCGAGTCCGAGATACAGCACAAGAAATACACCGACAGGCAACAGTGCGATTGGTCTGCTTATAATTTTGTTTTCCATCATTGTAACCTCATTTTTCTTCTTTTGACCATTTTATCTGCAATGCTGTCAAAAATCAACTGCCGATTGACGGAAACTGTCAGAACAGTTATAATAAGCGAAAAACTGTGGAGGCATTTTCCATGAATCAAACCGCTGCTGCAAAGCTGAAGGTCTTTGCGTCAATGTTTATCTTCGGTACCATCGGTATTTTTGTCCGCTATATTTCCTTACCCAGTGAAATCGTTGCCCTGGCTAGAGGTATCATCGGTGTGATATTTCTTCTGGGTGTTGTACTGATCCGGGGCGGCAAGCTGAATTGGACGCAAATTCGCAAGAATCTGCTCTGGCTGATCCTGTCCGGTACCGCCTTGGGCTTCAACTGGATATTCCTGTTTGAATCCTATCGCTTTACCTCAGTTGCGGTCGGCACACTTTGTTATTATATGGCACCCATTTTTATCATTATTGTTTCGCCACTTCTGCTGAGGGAACGGCTGACAGTCAAAAAAGTGATTTGCGTTGTTCTGGCATTGCTTGGCATGGTATGTATTTCCGGCGTACTCGCCGGCGGTTTCCCTTCTGGAAGCGAATTGCGCGGCATTTTGCTGGGTCTTGCGGCCGCTGTCCTGTATGCCTCCATTGTTTTGATGAACAAGAAGATCTACGGCGTTTCAGCCTATGATAAAACCATTCTTCAGCTGGGAATTTCTGCAATTACGCTGATTCCGTACTGTCTCCTAACTACCGACCTTGCTGCCATTGATCTGACCGGAAAGGCACTGCCCATGCTGCTGTTGGTTGGTATCATCCATACCGGTCTTGCATATTACCTCTATTTTGGCGCAATGGATCATGTGTCAGGGCAGACGGCTGCCATGATCAGCTATGTGGATCCTGCCATTGCGGTTCTGGCATCCATTATCATTCTCCGTGAACCCATGGAGCCTGTTGAGGCCTTTGGCGCTGTATTGATCCTGGGTGCTGCACTTATGAGTGAAGTCACGATTAAGAAGCCGAAACAATACAGTTAAATTGACCGTAAAAAATCCCTCCAATCTGGAGGGATTTTTTGTAGAATAGATTACTTCTCTTCTGCCTCGGGATGATAGAAGAATTTGCCAACAAACAGAACTATAACAGTAATAATGGCAAAGAACAGGACAGGGAAGGAGAAGCGCCCTTCGGCAGCTGCAGCCTGGTACTTGGCAATACCGTGAGAGTAGATTGCACAGCCAACCAGGAATACAGAACTGAGAATAGCCAAAGAGGGGACAATATAACGCTTAAAGAAGTTATCCTCGGTATGCTTATACATCTTTGCAAAGATGGGGATGTACATCAGGTAAAGGGCTACAATGACCAGTTCACTGGAGTCAAAGCTGAACAGACCGAACCAATTGGTACTGCTGAGATTTGCGCCGAAGAAATAGACCAGCCAAACAGTTGCGATCAAAGCACCGAAGAAGGTGGAGTTGACGGGCATGTTGGTATCCTCGTCCACTCTTGCGAAGAAAGAGGGCTTGGGACCATGACCACGGGCAGCCAGAGAGTACATATTTCTGGAGTTGGCCATCAACAGACCGTTGGTCGTACCAAGGCAGGAAACCACAACAAACACAGACAGAATGGTACCCATGGTGTTGCCAAACAGGTTCATGAATGCCTGCGTAGAACCGGAAGCCATCAGTTCGTCCACGGAGATGGCACCGCAGATGCCCAGATAGTAGCAAACAAAAACTGCAACGATAATGAAGCCGCCGAGGATCAGAGCCAGAGGCAGTGTCTTCTTTGCATTCTTCAATTCCGCATTGATGGAGGTTGCCAAAATCCAGCCCTCAAAGGCAAAGGCCAGAGCGACAACAGACTTCATCATGCCGCCGAAGAAGGATACATCGGAGGTAACATCCATGGAGAAGTTTGCAGCCAGCTGACCGTTGGACAGGCCGGCAGCAGTGCCAACAATAGCCATCAGAATCAGGGGGATCAGCTTAATGACAGTAGTAGAGACCTGCAGCTTGCCAGCCAGCTTGGGGGAAACGGCATTGACAAATACATCAGCCATCAGGATAAAGGCTGCAAGGACCATGGTCTCGCCGCTTGTCAGACCAAAACCAAACAGGGCGCCCAGATATCTGGCGGTGACCCAGCACAACACAGAGGCAATACCGGGAGTGTAAATAAAGGTCATAAACCAGCCCAAATAATAAGCATACTTGGGACCGCAGACAGCTTCTGCATAGTCCAGAACACCATTGACCTTCTCATACTTCTGGGCCAGAATGCTGAACGCATAGGCGCAGAACAGCATAATCACACCCATGATCAGCAGGGACAGAACGCCGGACAGCACGTTGCCGCCAGTGGCAGCCAGAACAGCTTCGGTCTTAAAGAAGATGCCGGAGCCAATGACGATACCGACGACCATGCAGATTGCAGTGGGCAGTCCGTATCTTTTTTCCATACTCTGTTTCATTCATTTTCTCCTCTCATTTGGCAAGTCTTCATGCAGACTGCACAAAATATAAGAGTATTATAATACACCTATCTGTTCATTGCAAGGAGAATTTACAATTTTAAAGAGAAAAAGTGAGAAGGCTGCGGATGCAGCCTTCTCACTTTTTCTTACAGATCCAGTGCGGGATTCATTGCGTAGACATTCTTCTGATTGAGCCGTTCACGCAAAAGCTGAATGGCCTCACCGAAGCGCTGGAAGTGCACAACTTCACGCTGCCGCAGGAACTTGATCACATCATTGACATCGGGGTCATCGCTGAGGCGCAGAATGTTATCGTAGGTGGTTCTGGCCTTCTGCTCAGCCGCAAGATCTTCGGAAAGATCCGTAATGGGATCGCCCTTGACCTGCATGGAAGCAGCCGACCAGGGGAAACCGGAAGCAGCAGTGGGATAAACACCGGCGCTGTGGTCAACAAAATAGGGGGCAAAGGCACTGTCCTCGATTTGAGAATCTGTCAGTTTTCTGGTCAGCTGGTGGACGATGGAACCAACCATCTCCAGGTGTCCTAACTCTTCTGTACCAATTTCCGGAATATGGTGACACCTTCTTATGCATATAGATGTTTGGGAAGGAGTGAGCTTATGGCCGATCGATTAAAATTACAAGCCCCCATCTTTGTGGATTTTCAATCATTTAAGGAATTCCTGCAAGAGATACTCGAGTTGTGCAAAAGGTAACCACTGTTGCAGCCTATTGCCGTGTATCTACCGATCATAAAGATCAGGCAAATTCCTTTGCAGCACAGCAGCGCTTTTTCCGTGAATTGGTGCAAAGAGAGAGCGACTGGCAGTTATATAACATCTACGCCGACGAGGGAATCTCCGGTACTTCCACAAAGAAAAGACTGCAGTTTCTTCAGATGATGGAAGATGCAAGAAAACGGAAATTTGATCTGATTCTTACGAAGGAAGTGAGCCGTTTTGCAAGAAACATTCTGGATGCCATATCCTTCACCAGAGAACTTCGTGGGCTTGGCATTGGTGTATACTTTGTAACAGACGGTATCAACACCCTGGAGCCGGATGCGGAGTTAAGATTATCCATACTTGGCTCCATTGCACAGGAAGAAAGCCGCAGAACTTCACAGCGTGTCAAGTGGGGTCAGACCAGACAGATGGAACAGGGGATAGTTTTCGGTCACTCTCTGCTTGGCTATGATCTGCATAACGGCGTGTTAACGATTGAGCCTGAAGGTGCTGCTCTTGTTCAGTGGATATACCGGCAGTATGCGATCATGAAGCGCAGCAGCACATCAATCGCTGAGAACCTGACTGAGATGACAGACAAAAAATGGTCTCCGTCCCAAATTATCAGAATATTGAAAAACGAAAAATATGTCGGAGATCTTGTGCAAAAAAAGACATATACCCCCGACTACCTGACCCACGAAAAAAAGAAAAACAATGGTGCAGAACCGGTGATTATCATTCAAAATCATCATCCGCCCATTATCGAGCGTCATCTTTGGGAAACCACACAGGCAGAGCTTCAGAAACGCAGCCGAAAGAAAACAACAGGACGATTCTGTTCCAATCAACATGCCTTATCCGGTAAAATTATCTGTGGAAAATGCGGTAATGTGTTTGTCTCGAGAACAAAGCAACGAAAAAACGGTAGTACATACCGTTTCTGGCGCTGCAATGGTAACTGCGGAATAGGGAAGACTGTGGCGGATTCACTTCTGAAAGAAGCAATTTTGTCAGTAATTTACATGATTTTGCCAGAATTTTCGGAAATAGAACAATCAGAATTATTCTTTCGACTTCTTGTAGAAAAGATCGTTGTGTATCCGGACAGACATCTGGAATTGTTTTTTTCGTCACAGAAGAAACCCATCACATTCTTTTTTGTATGACAAAAGCAGACCCGAAGGTCTGCTTTTGTCAACTTTGCGCAATTATTCTGATTGCATTCAAAGCTTGTAGAATGTCATCTTCAGTAGTCGCCCAACCAGTACTGAGACGAACGACACCTTGCGGATAAGTCCCGATCGTTCTATGCGCATTGGGTGCGCAGTGGAGACCGCAGCGGCTTAGGATACCAAATTCCTTCTCCAAACGCTCTCCGACAAGCGCATTATCCTGTCCGGGAAAGTCCAGAGCAAAGACGCCAACCCGATTGCAAATCTCCTTTGATCCCAACAGATGCACACCTTTCATTTCCAAAATTCCATGGAGAAACAGCTTCATAAGAGCCGTATCGTGGTCACGAAGTTTTGAAACCGTCTGTTCTTCTATAAAGCGCAGAGCAGCCTCCCAGCCGTAAATGCCGGGAAGATTGGGGGTTCCCGGTTCGAATTTATCCGGTAAAAACTCTGGCTGCACTTCTGTATGGGAAGCAGAACCGGTGCCACCAACGATCAGAGGACGCAGACTCTTTGCAAACCCCGGTGCCAAAAGCAATGCGCCAATACCGCTTGGCCCCAAAAGACCCTTGTGAGCAGGCACAGCCATGGCACTGCAGCCGAATCCGTCGAAATCAACCGGAATGTGACCGGCTGACTGGGCAGCATCCAACAGGAAGGGGATACCGTGCTCCCTGCAAATTCGGCCGACAGCGGCAGCATCCTGCACCGATCCGGTCACATTGGAGGCGTGTGCCATGACCAACAGTCTTGTATTATTCTTGATAAGAGGTTCAATATCATCGGGCTTCAAAAAACCGTTTTCATCACAGGGAATTCGATCAAATTCGATACCAAGTGCCGTCAAAGGACGCATGACTGCATTGTGCTCCATGGAGCTGACAATACAGTGGTCTCCCGGCTGAAGCCAGCCCTGTATAACCATATTCAGACCCATGGTGCAGCCGGAGGTGAGAATTACATGAGTAGGACGGCCTCTGTATCCAAGAAGACGAGCGAGCCGCTCCCGCAGCTGCAGGGTGACAAGAGTAGCTTCCTGGGCAGAGCTGTAGACAGACCGGTTGATGGTCGCTCCCACATTCGTAATATATTCTGCCATCCGTTCTGCAACCTGGGGTGGTTTTGGAAAGGATGTTGCGGCATGATCCAGATAGAGCATCTTATCACCTCGTCCGTCGTTTTCTTCATTATGGGAGAAATCTAAAAATTTGTCAATGACCCGTTTACTTTTTTTGAGAATAATGCTATACTCAAGTCAGCGTTATTCTCAAAATAGATAAGGAGTGGTAAAATGGTACGAAAAATCAATCCTTGGGTCATTATCAGCGGTGTAGTCATTGGCGCTGCAGCTGTGATTTTGTCCCTGCTGGGTAACCCCGGCAACATGGGCTTCTGCATTGCCTGCTTCCTGCGTGATATCGCCGGTGCAATGGGCTTCCATGGCGCTGCAGTGGTTCAGTATTTCCGTCCCGAAATTGTTGGCCTGATTCTTGGTTCTCTGGTTATGGCTGTTTGCGCCAAAGAATTCAAGGCCAAAGGTGGCAGCGCTCCTTTGACTCGCTTTGTTTTGGGCATTTTTGTCATGATCGGCGCCCTCATGTTCCTTGGCTGTCCTTTGCGTATGGTCATCCGTCTTGGCGGCGGTGATCTCAACGCTTTGGTCGCTTTGGTCGGCTTCATTGTCGGTATTCTTGTGGGCGTTGTCTGCCTGAAAAAGGGCTTCACTCTGAAGCGTGCCTACAATCAGGTCAAGGTGGAAGGCTGGCTGCTGCCCATCATTCTGGCTGCGCTGTTTGTACTGTCTCTGACCATCCCCGGTCTGTTCAAGTGGAGCACGGAAGGCCCCGGCTCCAAGGCTGCACCCTGGATCGCAGCGGTTCTGATCGGCGGTTTGGTGGGTGCTCTGTGCCAGAGAAGCCGCCTTTGCATGGCCGGCGGTATCCGTGATGCCGTTATGTTCAAAGATTTCAATCTCATCACCGGCTTTGCCGCCATTCTTGTGACCATTGTGATCGGTAATCTCATTCTCAAGAGCTTCAATCTTGGTTTTGCCGGTCAGCCTGTGGCACACACTGACGGCGTTTGGAACTTCCTCGGTATGGTTCTGGTTGGCTGGGGTTCCATCCTTCTGGGCGGCTGCCCTCTGCGTCAGCTGATTTTGACCGGTGAAGGCAATTCTGATGCAGCGATGGCCGTTCTGGGCATGATCGTTGGTGCTGCTGTCTGCCACAACCTCGGTCTGGCATCTTCTGCAGACGGTCCTACTGCCCGTGGTCAGATCGCCGTGATCGTAGGTCTTGTAGTCGTTGCCGTGATCGCTGTCACCAATGTCGCAAAAAAGGAGAATTGATATGGTAGATGCAAGAGGATATGCCTGCCCCATGCCTGTGGTGATGGTGCAGAATGAAGTTAAGGCCAATGCGCCTGAGCAACTGGAGGTTCTGGTTGATAATCAGTGTGCTCTCGAAAATGTGACCAGATTTGCTAACAATCAGGGCTATTCTGTCACTTCTTCCAAGGAAGACGAAGATTTCAAACTGATTCTGACAAAATGAAGCAGTTTATAGCCACATTTCATACCCATCTCAGCGCACTTATGAAAGTCGGATCGTAGCCATGTCGTTCTGTGAGCCA
>JAZNNW010000028.1:0-24905 GCA_045580485.1 Candidatus Avilachnospira sp.
CAGAACCTGTCTGGAAAGATCCATAAGGGCGATGTAGCCTGCCTGCTTGTGGGCATCGGGCTCTGCCAGAATACGGGTCTCGTGATAGAACTTGTTGAAGTCGGAGGCCAAGCGGTCTTAGGAAGACAATTTCATCACACAACTCCTTGGCTCACAGAACGACATGGCTACGATCCGACTTCAGAACCTGTCTGGAAAGATCCATAAGGGCGATGTAGCCTGCCTGCTTGTGGGCATCGGGCTCTGCCAGAATACGGGTCTCGTGATAGAACTTGTTGACAGCGCCTGCCAACTCGTAGATATAAGCGCAGATGGCGTTGGGCGCATTGTCCCGGTAGGCCTGCTGCATGAAATCGGCAAAGCGGGTCAGAGCCAGCATCAGATCCTTGGCTTCCTTGGTCTCGGGAGCCATCAGCTTGGAAATATCGGCCTTGCCGTCATACTTGGCGAGGATGGACTTGATGCGGACGATGGTGTAGAGGATATAAGGACCGGTGTTGCCCTCGAAGGCGGCGAACCGCTCCAGATCGAACACATAATCCTTGGTGGGCTGATTGCTCAGGTCGCCGTACTTGAGGGCTGCCATGGCGATGAGCCGGGCGGTGGTCTCCACTTCGGAGCTGTCCACCACCTGGTTTTCTGTGATCTTGGCACGGACATAGTCGGTGATCTCGGCAATGAGCCGTTCCAGACGCATGACGCCGCCTTCCCGGGTCTTGAAAGGCTTGCCGTCCTTGCCGTTCATGGTGCCGAAGCCGATGTGCTGCATTTCCATATCCTGAGGCACCAACGCACCCTTCTTGGCGGCACGGAAGACCTGCTCAAAGTGCAGTGCCTGCCGCTTGTCGGTGAGATACAGGAGTTTGCCGGGCTTGTAGTCCTGCATACGCTGGACGATGGTGGCAAGGTCGGTGGTGGCATAGATGGCAGCGCCGTCAGACTTGACCAGAATACAGGGCGGCACTTCCTTTGTGTCGCTTTCTTCCTGCACAGGAATGACCAGTGCGCCGTCGGAGAGAGTGGTGACACCCTTGGCTTTCAGATCCTCGATCATGGCAGGAATGTAGGGCTGTGCATCGCTTTCACCCAGCCACACATCGAAGTCCACATTAAGGTTGGCGTAGTTTTTCTTCTGATCGGCTACAGACAGGCGCATAATGTGATCCCACATGGCACGGTAGCCCCGGTCGCCGTTTTGCAGCTTGAAGGTGGCATCGTGGGCACGGGCTGCAAAGGCCTCATCCACCTTGCTCTTGGCGCTGGCACAGGGATAGATCTCCTCCAGTTCAGAGATGGTGAAAGGTGCTTCGGCAGGATAGTCCCCGGTAAAATCGGGGTCGAAGTAGGGAAGACTCGGCTGACGCTCCCGGACTTCCTCAATAATGAGACCCATCTGCAGACCCCAGTCACCCATGTGGATATCACCGATGACATGGTTGCCGAAGTAGCGGTAAATGCGCTTGAGGCTTTCGCCGATAATGGCAGAGCGCAGATGACCTACATGGAGGGGCTTTGCCACATTGGGGCCACCATAGTCCACCACCACAGTTCTGGCATTGGGGTCATGCTCCAGACCGTAACGCTCAGACTTGCCCATGTTGGCAACATAGTCCTTCAGGTATTCAGCGGAGACATGGAAGTTCAGAAAACCGGGGTTGACGGCAGAGACCTGAGAGAACATGGGCTCATTCTCCAGCTGAGCTGCCACGGCGTTGGCGATCTGGATGGGGGCGCAGCGGTAAGCCTTGGCGGCGGGCATGGCGCCGTTGCACTGGTATTCGCACAGGTCAGGGCGATTGGACACGGTGACTTTGCCGTAAGCGGCATCGTAACCGGCATCGGCAAAGGCTTGAGAAACCCGTGCGGAAATCAAATCAACAAATTTTTCCATAGAAAAACATCCTTCGTAAAATAATCAGTACCCCATATTATAACAAACGAAAAGCGGCTTGTACAGTCTAAAAAAGCCATCTTGTGACCCAGGAAGCTGCCAGAAAGCCTGCCAGATCGGCAATGAGGGCGGCGGGGATGGTGTAACGGGTGCGTTTGATGCCTGCTGCGCCGAAGTAGACACTGACGGTATAGAAGGTGGTCTCGGTGCTGCCCAGCATGACGGCAACGGTTCGCCCGATTTCAGAGTTCACTCCGTGTGTCGCCATCAGTTCGCTGCCCACAGCCAGTGCCGCAGACCCGGAAATAGGTCGGATCAGCACCAACGGCACTGTTTCGGGAGGAATTCCCAGAACCCTGCACACCGGTGCACAAAGGACGGTCAATGCATCCAAAGCGCCACTTGTCCGAAGCATGTGCACAGAAGATAACAGTATGATTAAGGCAGGCAAAATCTGCTTTACCACAGTAAGTCCGTCCGCTGCCCCTGTGACCAGAAGTGAATAAACATCCCGTTTTCCAACCATGGCGGCGCAGGAGACTGCCAGCAGCAGTCCCGGTACCACCATATCCCAGATCAGTCTGCCCATCGGGAAAACACCTTTGCCGCCAGCAGTCCCATGGAAACGGAAAAGACGGAACTGATCCAGACAGCCGGTAAAATATCGAAGGGTGCGGCAGCACCCAGAGAACTTCGGACGGAGGCCACTGTGGCGGGAATCAGCTGTACCGATGCAGTGTTCATGACCACTAACCGGCACAACTCCTTGGAGGCAATACCTTTGGCGTTCAAAGCCATTCGTTTGGCTGCACGGATGCCAAGTGGTGTGGCGGCATTGCCTAAGCCCAGCAAATTGGCAGAGAGATTGCCGCAGAGGGCTTGCTTTGCTTCTTTATCCTCCCACGCAGAGGGAAATAATCGCCTGAGAACAGGGGACAAAAATTTGGAAAGGTGTTCCATCCAACCGATCTGTTCCATCACATGACTCAGACCGCTCCACAGGCAGATGGGACCGGCCAATGAGATGGCAAGGGTCACTCCTGCGGAAGCACCCTCCAGCAATGCCGGTGCAAGAAGGGGCGTTTTTCCGCTCAAAAGGGCAAATAAAACGGAAATAACGAGAAAAACTGTCCAAACATAAGCCATGTCCATCCCTCCTGTGACCAATGTATGAAACAAAAAACGGCGGAAATTCCGCCGTTTTTGTCATTCACTTTTTACCGAGGCATCGTAGAGGGCATTTTTGGCGAAGCCGGTCTCCTTGGCGGCCTGTTTGACCGCATCTTTGCGGCTGAGACCTTCTGCCATTTTCTGTTCCACCAACGCAAGGGCATCCTCCAGAGAAATCTCCGTGGCAGGAGGGGGTGCAGCCCCTTCCAGAACCAGCACATATTCTCCTCTGGGTGCCAGCTCCTTGTAATATTCCAAAGCGCCGCCAAGGGTGGTGCGGATGACCTCCTCATGGAGCTTGGTCAGTTCCCGGCACAGGCTGATGCGGCGCTCCGGGCCAAAAGCAGCCTGCAGATCCTGCAAGGTGTTCAGCAGCTTGTGGGGTGCTTCGTAGAAGATCATAGTCCGCTGCTCCGTCAGCAACGATTGCAGATGCTCCTGTCGGCTCTTTTTGCTGGTGGAGAGGAAACCCTCAAAGGCAAACCGACCGGTGGGCAGACCGGAAATGCTCAGAGCGGTGATGACGGCACAGGGACCGGGAATGGCAGAGACCACAATATCATTGGCGGCGCACAGAGCCACCAGATCCTCGCCGGGATCGGAGATGGCAGGGGAACCGGCATCGGATACTAAGGCGCAGGTCTCGCCGTTTATGATCCGCTCCAGAATTTTCTGTCCGCTTTCTGCCCGGTTGTGCTCATAATAGCTGACCAGAGGCTTTTTGATATTCAGATGGTTCAGCAGCTTGAGGGAAACTCTCGTATCCTCAGCAGCGATAAAATCAGCCTGCTCCAGGGTTTCCCGGCACCGCTGGGAAATATCACCCAGATTGCCGATGGGGGTGGGAACCAGATATAACATACCGGCCATAGGCTCAGTCCTTCCTGTGGTATAGGGTTTTATAATCGTCTGTTTCAGAGCCGTCATCATGGAAGAAAATCAAGTCTTTTTCGTAAGAAAGCCCCGGTTTTCCACCTTTTCTGGCTTCTATCAGAATCAGATTGACAGGGCTGTCCGCCTTGTGACGAACAAACCGGATGCGCTTGGGCTCCAAATGATGGGTTTTTAACTGAAAAATAATGTCTGCCAGCCGTTCCGGGCGGTGGACAAGGACAAAACTGCCGCCAGTGGGCAGCAGCCATGCTGCCGCAGCGGTTAAGTTTTCCAGATTGCAGGTCTCCTCGCTTCTGGCTTTCGCCAAAGGACCGGAGGCCTGTTTTCCGCTACCTACGGGGAAGTAGGGTGGATTGGAAATACAGCTGTCCATGGAACCGGGGGGTAAAAGTTCCCGGATTTTTCTTAAATCTCCGTGAATGACGGTGAAATTCGCTTTGTTATGTTGGGCGTTTTTCTGCGCCCAGAGAGCTGCCTGCTCATCCAGTTCCACACCTGTGACCTGCAAGGTGGGATCGGAGGCCAGCAGCATCATGGCAATGGCACCGCTGCCGCAGCCTAAGTCAGCCACACGGCAGCCCTTTGCAAACCGGGCAAACCCGGCGCAGACCACACTGTCTGTGCCCAACCGAAAGCCATCCTCGGGAAGGAGCAGCTCCATATTGTTCCAAAGTGTTTCCTGTATCATAAAGTGACCTCATACAAAAAGCCTGTGCGGCTGCACAGGCTCTTTGTGATGTAGAAATTAGCCTTCAACGATAGCTTCGTTGGGGCATTCGCCGGCGCAAGTGCCGCAGTCCACGCAGGTATCAGCGTCGATGACGTACTTGCCGTCGCCTTCAGAGATGGCGCTCAGGGGGCAAGCATCAGCGCAAGCACC
This sequence comes from Candidatus Avilachnospira sp., assembly GCA_045580485.1. GTDB lineage: Bacteria > Bacillota > Clostridia > Oscillospirales > Oscillospiraceae > Avoscillospira. The sequence continues at coordinate 4,836 of JAZNNW010000028.1, forward strand.
GCAGGAAACGCAAGCATCAGTGATAACATATGCCATACTGGAAACACCTCCATAATGATTTGCGATTTCATTCTATCATGTTTTTTGAAAAAAGCAAATGGAAATTATAGATTTTGTCTTTTTATGCAGGATGGTCATTGGTATAAATTTCCGCCGGAAGGGGAAAATGACCCTGACGGAGAGGGGGGCGAGCCATGGGAAAACCGGTATTGAGCCATGATGCAGAGCAGACGGTCAGTCAGGCCAGAATCGAAGCGGTCAAGCTGGGTCATGCTCAGGTAGGCAGTGAACATTTGCTGCTGGCCCTGCTGGTGCGAAAGGGCACAGAAGCGGCATGGCTGCTCCAAGCCTATGGCTGGGAAGCCGACAGCTGGCGGCGGCTTTTGCATCGGGAGCGGGGAAAAGGCACTGCCGGTGCGCCTCTGGCACAGGGATTGTCCCAGGGGGCGAAGGCCATTCTTTCCACAGCCGGCAGAGAAGCCGCTGCACTGGGCGCTGCCCTCATCGAGCCGGAACATCTGCTTCTGGCGCTGCTGCGTCGGGAAACGACTTTGGCAGTTCGTCTGCTTCGGGAAAACGGGACTTGTACAGACTATGTTTTCACCGATCTGGTTATGAGTCTGCATACCGGCGTCCGTCACAGACAGCCGGGAGAAAGGAATGTATCAATGCGGTTATTGGAACAGTTCTGCACGGATATGGCAGCCGCTGCTGCCAACATGGAGCCGGTCATCGGCAGGGAAGAGGAAATTGAAACGGTCATTGGAATTCTCTGCCGAAAAAATAAAAACAACCCGGCCCTCATCGGAGAACCGGGGGTCGGCAAGACTGCCATTGTGGAGGGGTTGGCCCAACGGATGGCAGCCGGTCAGGTGCCGGAGCAGCTGCAGAACAAACGGCTCCTGTCTGTGGATCTGGCAAGCGTTCTGGCAGGTACCAAGTATCGGGGAGAATTTGAAGAACGGGTGCGGGATCTGGTGCAGGAGATCAAACGCAGCGGCAATGTGATCCTGTTCATCGATGAGATGCACACCATTGTGGGGGCAGGCTCTGCGGAGGGCGCCATCGATGCAGCCAATTTGCTGAAACCGGCCCTGGGTCGGGGAGAGATCCAGCTCATCGGAGCCACCACGCTGGAAGAATACCGCAAGCATATCGAAAAGGATGCGGCATTGGAGCGGCGATTCCGTCCCATCACCGTCCGGGAACCCTCCAAAGCCGATACTCTGCGGATGCTGGAGGGCTTGCGCCCCGGATTGGAGCAGCACCATCACATCCGCATCACCCCTGAGGCTTTGAGGGCTGCGGTGGAGCTGAGCTGCCGGTATCTGACAGACCGTTTCCTGCCGGATAAGGCGGTGGATCTGCTGGATGAAGCGGCGGCGAATGCGAAAAACCGGGACAAGAGCGGGCTGACCGCAGAGGAACATCGCCAAAAGCTGGTGGGGCAACTTTCCGAAGCTGTACGGGAAAATCGGTTTGAGCAGGCGGCTACCCTCCGGGATAAACTGCAAAATCTGCTGCAGCAGCAAAAAGGTCGGCTGCAGCGGCTGACCGTGGAGCGGGAGGACATCGCCGCTGCGGTGGCAAGACGGACGGGCATCCCCGTGGGAAAGGTGTCAAAGTCCGATAAGGAGCGGCTTTTGCATCTGCAGGAGGATCTGGAGCAGCAGGTCGTAGGGCAGACAGAGGCAGCGAAAACTGTGGCAGAGGCGGTTTGCCGTGGGCGTATGGGTTTGGCGGATGCCGCCAGGCCGGTGGCATCCTTTTTGTTCCTCGGTCCCACCGGTGTGGGGAAAACGGCACTGTGCAAGGCGTTGGCAGACTGCGTGTTCGGCAGCTGTGATGCCATGGTGCGGCTGGATATGTCGGAATATATGGAGCAGCATGCAGTCTCCCGCCTTTTGGGAGCGCCTCCCGGCTATGTGGGTCACGGAGAGGGAGGCGAACTGACGGAAAAAGTCCGCCGCAGACCCTATTGTGTGGTGCTTCTGGATGAACTGGAAAAAGCCCATCGGGATGTGACCTCCATTCTTCTGCAGGTACTGGAGGATGGAGTGCTGACAGACTCCATGGGTCGCCATGTGGATTTCCGAAACACCGTCATCGTTATGACCTCCAATCTGGGAAGTACCTGTGCAGGACAGGTTGGTTTTGGGGAACATCGACACGATCCGGTGCAAAAGGCTCTGACCGATTATTTCAGCCCGGAGTTTTTAGGTCGGCTGGATGGAGTAGTGCAGTTCAAGCCCTTGACGGCTGATGCCATGAAAGCCATTGCAGAAAAGGAACTTTCCGAAACTGTCAAACGGGCGGAGGCGGCGGGGTTGCAGCTGCTTGCAGATCCCGATGCCGCAGCTGTTCTTGCCCGCCGCTGTATGGGCGGAAAGGCCGGTGCCAGAGAGCTGCGGCGGCAGATCCGCAGGGAGGTCGAAGCCCCTGCAGCCCAAAGATTGCTGGCTTCTTCCGGGTCTCTCCGGCTGCGGATCAAGGCGGGAGAAAACAGCCTGGTTCTGGCAGAGGAGCATCCGTAATTGCAATCATCCGACATTCCCAAACGGGGTGTCGGGTGACTTTTTACGAACAAATGCAAACAAATGTTTGGAAATCAAATTTCGACGGCTTTTTAATGAAAAAAACCTTCTTTTTCGCCAAAAAAATTCCGCATTAGGGATTGCAATTTGAGAAGAAATCCTGTATAGTATAGTCAAGTGGAGCAAAATGGAGCAAAAATGATGAAAATGGAGCGAGGTGAGACTCTTGGTAGGAAAATTTAATCATACGGTTGACCCCAAGGGTCGGCTGTTCGTTCCCTCCAAACTCCGGGAAGAACTGGGCGAGAGCTTTTATGTGACACTGGGTCTGGACCACTGCCTCAGCGTTTATACCGAGGAAGGCTGGCAGGCTATTGTGGAGAAGTACAACGCTCTGCCTATCTCTCAGGCGAGAAAAATGCGTTTCCTCTTTGCCAATGCTGCCAAGTGTGAGCCGGATAAACAGGGACGCTTCCTCATCCCCACCACCCTGCGGGATTATGCAGGGCTCAAGCAGGAGGTCACCTTCATCGGTCAGGCCGGTCATGCGGAGATCTGGGATGCAGAGGCTTACGAGCGTCTGGAAGCTGAAATGCTCACACCTGAAAATCTGGCAGCCGTCATGGAGGAGCTGGATTTCTGATGGAATTTGTACATCAATCCGTACTGCTTTGGGAATGTATCGATGCCCTGGACATCAAGCCCAACGGCATCTACCTGGACGGGACGCTGGGTGGAGCAGGCCACTCCACCCAGATCGTCCAAAAACTGACCACAGGCCGATTGATCGGCGTGGATCGGGATACGGTGGCTTTGAAGGCTGCCGAAGAGCGGCTGAAGCCCTGGATGGACCGGGTGACTCTGGTTCACAGCAACTTCGCCGAACTGGCCTCCATTCTGGATGGACTGGGACTGGAAAAGATCGACGGTATGCTCTTTGATCTGGGCGTGTCCTCTCCTCAGCTGGATGACGGCAGCCGCGGTTTTTCCTATATGGCCGATGCACCTTTGGATATGCGCATGAACCGGGATGACAGTCTGACAGCCTACGATGTGGTCAACACCTGGCCCAAGGAAGAACTGAAGCGCATCCTGTTTGATTACGGCGAGGAGCGTTACGCACCTGCCATTGCAGCCGCCATCGAGCGGCACCGGGTGGAAAAGCCCATTGAAACGACCCTGGAGCTGGTGGATGTCATCAAGAGCGCCATGCCGGCCCAGGCACTCCGGGAAAAGCAGCATCCTGCCAAACGCAGTTTTCAGGCCATCCGCATTGCGGTCAATGATGAGCTGGGCAGTGTGGAACGGATGCTGACCGATGCGGTGGAACGGCTGAACCCCGGCGGAAGGCTGGCGGTCATCACCTTCCATTCTCTGGAAGACCGCATTGTAAAAAGTGCCATGAACCAGGCATCCCGCGGCTGCACCTGTCCCAAGGAATTCCCTGTGTGCGTCTGCGGCAACAAGCCAAAGGTCAAGGTGCTGACGAAAAAGCCCATTATCTCCGGTGAAGAAGAACTGGAGCAGAACCCCAGAGCCAGAAGCGCAAAGCTGCGTGTGGCAGAGCGGGTATAACATTACGAAGGAGCGACCACCATGGCAAGAACAATGGAGCAGCACAGCATTTATAACGGTTCTGCCGCCTATGACCTGAACCGGTATTATAGCGGAAATGCGGCTCCTAAGGTTCGTCCTCAGGGTCTGCCCGATGAGCATTACGCACCGGAGCGTTATCGCCGTGTCAAGGCAAAGACAGCAGTTGCGCCTTTCGCCGTGGTAGGACTTCTGGTGGCAGCCTGTATGCTGATTTTGGTGGTCTTCGGTTATGTGCAGCTGTATGAATCTTCTCAGAAGGTCAGCAGACTGCAGTATGAGCTTTCCTCTCTGCAGGAAGATCAGGCGGTGCTGGAAAGCCTCTATGAAGGCAGCATCGATATGAACGAGGTGGAGCAGCTGGCAGCCGAGTACGGCCTGAGCATCCCCACCAGAGAACAGACTGTGTATCTCAACCTGGCAGGCAGCGACCGTGCCGAACTGTATCAGCCGGAGCGGACCAATTTGGTGGAGCGGATTCTCAATGCCTTCCAGAACAGTGCAGGCGGATTGGTGGAATACCTGTCCTGAGGCTGCGATAGAATATAGAAAGCAGAACATAGGGGGGCCATTGGCTGTCCGAGGGCAGGGTTACCGTCGGACGCAATGTGCGCCCCTACTGACATTTTTCCAGAAAGGAATATTCCATGGCAAGAAGAGCTGTTAGACCCAAACGGAACAAGCAGGCCGGCACTGCACGGGAGCGGGCCAACCGCACGATTCTGGGGCGGATTCTGGTTTTGATGGTTCTGTGTGGTGTGATCGTGTTTGTCCCGTTGATCGCAACCTTGTATCAGTTGATGATCGTGGATCATGATATATATGAGGAAATGGCCATCGACAACCAGACCCGCAGCACCACTTTGACCGCCTCACGCGGTATGATCTATGACCGGAATATGAATATACTGGCCTCTTCTGCCACGGTGGAGACCATCTTCCTGGACCCCAACGCATTGGAAAGAGCCATTGAAAAGGAAGAGGAAAAGCGGGAAAAGGGCAAAGAAGTGAACCCTGCTGTCTCTGTGGATTTCATTGCCAGAAGCCTGGCGGAGATTCTGGATGTAGAACCGGAATTTGTCCGGGAGCAGGCTGCCGATACCAAGTATTACTATAAGGTCATCAAGCGCAAGGTGCCGGAGGAAACGGCACAGAAGGTCCGTGCCCTCATCAATGAGCACGACCTCAACGGCATTATCAATCTGGAAGTGGATTCCCAGCGCTATTATCCCTATGGTTCTCTGGCCAGCCAGCTCATGGGCTTTATCCGCACGGATAATGTGGGCGCAGAAGGGCTGGAGGCCTACTACGACGATACCCTCACCGGCACAGCCGGTGCGGTCATCACCACCAAGGGCAACAACGGCTCGGAAATGCTCTATACCTACGAAAAGTATTACGATGCCACCGATGGTAATTCTCTGGTATTGACCCTGGATACCACCGTGCAGTATTATTTGGAGAAGAACCTGGAGGAGGCCATCGCCAAGTACGATGTGCAGAACGGAGCTTTTGGCATCGTCATGAATGTCAATACCGGCGAAATTCTGGGCATGGCAACTCTGGGCGGTTACGATCCCAACAATTATCTGGAAATTTACGACGACAGTCTCCGGGAAGAACTGGAAGAGCTGTACGAAGATGCCATCCGTTTTGCTGAGGACAGCAGAGCCTACAAGGAATCTCTGAACGAGTATAACCAGAGAATGGGCGCTGCCCGTCTGGCGCAGTGGCGCAATCGTGCGGTGTCCGATGGATATGAGCCCGGTTCTGTCTTTAAACTCATCACCATGGCTGCCGGTCTGGACAGCGGCGTGGTGAAGGAGACTGACCATTTCGTCTGCAACGGTGTGGGTCATACCTTTGCAGGCCGTGAGCAGCCTGTTGACTGCTGGAAACTGGTGGGTCACGGCGATGTGGATGCCAAGCAGGCGCTGGCAGGTTCCTGCAATCCTTCCTTTGCCACCATCGGCGTCCGCATGGGCGGCGAACTGTTCTATGATTACATCAAGGACTTCGGTTTTTTGGAAAAAACCGATATCGATCTGCCCGGTGAAGCCAAGGGCGTGTTCTTCGCCCAGCAGGATTATGAAAATCCCTATGCAACGGCTTCTCTGATTTCCTCTTCCTTCGGTCAGACCTTCCGTATCACCCCCATTCAGATGGCAAGAGCCGTGGCAGCTGTGGTCAACGGCGGCTATCTGGTGCAGCCCACCATGGTTCGGGAAGTGCAGGATGCCGAGGGCAACACCATCCAGAAAAACGATACCACTGTCCTGCGGCAGGTCATCAGCGAAGAGACCTCTGCCACCATGCGGGAAATGATGGAATATGTGGTCACCGAAGGTACCGGCGGTCAGGGCAAAGTTCCCGGTTACCGGGTAGGCGGTAAGACCGGTACTTCCGAAAAGATCGATGTGTTCGATGAAAACGGCGAACGGACGGAGGATAAGATCTGTTCCTTCGTAGGTGTGGCACCCATTGACGATCCCCAGTATGTAGTACTGGTGGCACTGGATTCTCCCAGCCGGGAGACCGGTCTCATGATCGGCGGCGGCGCCATGGCAGCGCCGACGGCCTCTGCCGTTATGTCCGATATTCTGCCTTATCTGGGTCTTAACCCCGATGTCTCCGATGAGGATCTGAACCTCATCACCCTGGCTGTCCCCGATGTGGCAGGTATGACCGAGGCAGAGGCAGGAGAGCTGCTGGCCAGCAAGAGCTTTACTTACCGAACCGTTGGCACCGGCGCTGTGGTTATGGATCAGATCCCTGCTGCCCATGCCATGATACCTGGCAAGTCGGAGGTCATCCTCTACTTCAGCCAGGAGGCACCTACCGATAAGATCAAGGTGCCGGACTTCTCCGGCATGACTCTGGTGTCTGCCAACCAGTATGCAACCCAGAGTGGACTTTATATGCTGGTCACCGGCGTCAATCAGGATGCCTATAATGTTACCGCAACTTATCAGAACCCCGAAGCGGGCACCATGGTGGAACCGGGTACAACCGTCACTGTGGAATTCACCGATTTTGCCGCATCGGACTAACATTTACAAGGAGGGCGACCATGAAATTGAAGGAATTGCTGCAGGGTCTGGAGATACTGGAACTGCAGGCAGATATGGAACTGGATATCACCGGCGTCAGCTACGATTCCCGTCTGGTACGCCCCGGCGATCTGTTTGTGGCCATCTCCGGCTTTGCCGCTGACGGACACAAGTATATCCCCATGGCACTGGAAAAGGGTGCTGCGGCGGTGCTCTGCGAAAAAGCACCGGAGAAGGGCAGCTTCATCCGCATTGCCGATACCCGTGTGGGTCTGGCGCAGGTGGGTTGCAGCTGGTTCGGTCATCCGGCAGAAAAAATGACCATGATCGGTGTCACCGGCACCAACGGCAAGACCACCACAACCTATCTGCTGAAGCACATTCTGGAGCAGGAACTGGGTGCCAAGGTGGGTCTGGTGGGCACCATCCAGAATATGATCGGGGACGAAGTGCTCCACACGGAGCGTACCACGCCAGAAAGTTTTGAACTGCAGGGCCTCTTCCGACAGATGCTGGATGCCGGCTGCACCCATGTGATCATGGAGGTCTCCTCCCATGCACTGTCTCTGAACCGGGTCCACGGTGTCCGCTTCCATACGGGCGTATTCACCAATCTGACTCAGGACCATCTGGACTTCCATAAGACTATGGAGGAATACCGCAAGGCAAAATCCCTCCTGTTCTCCATCTGCGATCACGGCGTCATCAATCTGGATGATGCTGCGGCAGAAAAGATGATTGAAGAAGCAAAATGTCCCGTTTTGACCTATTCCTCCAAAAAGGAAGCGGATTTGACGGCAACCAATATCCGGCTGGGCGCTCAGCAGGTGGATTTTGATGCCACCTATCAGAATTGGACGGTACCTGCGGAACTCCATATCCCCGGTGATTTCTCTGTGTATAATGCGCTGGGTGTGATTGGCACGGCGCTGACTTTGGGACTGAGCCTGCCGCAGATCACCGAATCTCTTGCTACAGCGCAGGGTGTCGACGGCAGAGCCGAGGTCGTCCCCACTCCCGGCAAGGATTATACGGTTCTGATTGACTATTCCCACACCCCCGACAGTCTGGAAAACATCCTCAAAACTGTCCGGGGCTTCTGCAGGGGACGGGTCATTGCTGTCTTTGGCTGCGGCGGTGACAGAGATCCCATCAAGCGACCCATCATGGGACGGATCGGCGCTCAGCTTTCCGATGTGGTGGTGGTCACATCCGACAACCCCAGAACGGAAGATCCCATGAAGATCATCGATCAGATTATGGTCGGCGTCAAAGAATACGATACCCCCTGCACCGTCATCGAAAACCGCCGTCAGGCCATTCGCTGGGCCATGGATCATGCACAGACCGGCGATGTGATCGTGCTGGCAGGCAAGGGACATGAGACCTATCAGGAGATCGGTCACGAGAAATTCCATCTGGATGAGCGGGAAGAAGTGGCTGCCCATCTGCTGGGAAATTGAGGTAAACTATGAAAGAATTGACATTGATGCAGCTGACCCAGTGGTGCGGCGGAGAATTGCGTCCTGCCGGTGCTGTTGGCTCTATTTCCGGTATGCAGCACGATTCCCGTGTGGTGCAGCCGGGAGAACTGTTTGTGGCGCTGCCCGGTGAACGGGTAGACGGTCACGATTTTGTGGAAAGCGCCTGGAAGGCAGGCGCTGTGGCGGCTCTGGTCAGCCGATTTGTGGATTGCGGTATTCCGCAGATATTGGTCTCTGATACCCTGAAAGCCTACGGCGATATTGCAAGACAGTACCGCACGGAACAGGAGCTTTCCGTGGTAGCCATTACCGGCTCTGTGGGCAAGACCACCACAAAGGAAATGATCTCCTGCGTCCTTTCCGGCAAGTACCGGGTCTCCAAGACCCAGGGCAATCACAACAATAATCTGGGTCTGCCCATTACAGTCATGTCCATGGCTGCCGATACACAGGTGGCAGTTCTGGAATTGGGTATGAACCATTTTGGCGAGATGTCCTATCTCACATCCATCGCACAGCCGGATCTGGTGGTCATCACCAACATCGGCACCATGCACATTGAACATCTGGGTACCAGAGAGGGTATTCTGAAGGCCAAGCTGGAGATCATGGAGGGCATCCGTCCCGACGGCATTGCGGTCTTTAACGGCGATGAACCCCTGCTTTGGAATCTGCGAGAAGGCACTCACCGCCGGGTCTACTTCGGTATCGAAAACGACCAGTGTGATGTGGTGGCGGAGGATATCCGTCAGATTGACGGCGGCATCTATTTCACCGTCAGAGGTCTGGATCAGAAATTCCAGGTGTTCGTGCCCCAGGAAGGTCGTCACATGGTCTACAATGCACTGGCTGCTGTTGCTGTGGGCCTTTTGAAGGGTGTCAGTCCCGAAAGTATCCAGTATCAGCTGGGTCTGTTCCACAATGTGGGTATGCGGCAGAATATTTTTGAAGAAAAGGGCTTCACCATCATTGAGGACTGCTACAATGCAGGTCCCGAATCCATGGAAGCCGCCCTCCGTGTGCTGGGTGAGCATAAGACCCAGGGCCGCCGCATTGCCGCACTGGGCGATATGCTGGAGCTGGGCACCCGAGCCGGTGCAGAGCATTACCGCATCGGACGGCTGGCTGCAGCTGTGGCAGATCTGGTCCTGGCCTACGGACCCCATTCCGCCCGTATCGTCACCGGTGCCGTCACCGGCGGTATGCACGAAAAGCGTACCCTGCATTTTGACGATCAGGAAGAAATGGCAAGAACCCTCAAGCGCATGGCGAAGTCCGGTGATGTCATTTTGTTCAAGGGCAGCCAGGGTATGCATATGTGGGAAGTCATGAAGCTGTTTCTAGCGGAAGAATAAAGGAGAGAACCACGATGTTGATCTTCATAATGATTTTAGGGGCTTTTGCCATTACGGCACTGCTTGGTTTGGCAGGCATTCCCATGCTCCGTGCCATGAAAGCCGGTCAGTCCATCCGGGAGATCGGACCTGCCTGGCACAATACCAAGGCCGGTACCCCTACCATGGGCGGTATCATGTTCATAGCGGCTGCGCTGATCTGCGTCTTGGCAGGGGGCTGGACAGCCATGGCAGCCGGCACCTATGAGCATCTGATGGTTCTGGGCTTCTCTCTGGTCTTTGGTGCCATCGGCTTTGTGGATGATTTCGTCAAGGTCAAGCTGAAGCGAAATCTGGGTCTGACGGCGCTGCAGAAGCTGGTTTTGCAGCTGGCGGCTGCTGCCGGTTATCTGGCACTGCTGCGGTGGAACGGCAATCTTTCCACTGATTTGCTGATTCCTTTTGTTGGTATGCGCCTGTCGGTGAACTGGATCGTCTACCTGCTGTTTGCTGTGTTTGTCATTGTTGGCTGCGTCAACGCCGTGAACCTGACCGACGGAGTGGACGGTCTTGCCTCCGGTGTGACCGTTCCTGTCATGATCTTCTTCACTTTTGTGGCTTGGTCTCAGGGCAATACGACTCTGGCGCTGTTCCCCGCTGCCGTTTTGGGCGGACTTCTGGGCTTTTTGTGCTATAATTTCCATCCTGCCAAGGTCTTTATGGGCGATACCGGCTCCCTGTTTCTGGGCGGTGCCGTCTGCGGTATGGCCTTTGCACTGGATATGCCCCTGTATCTGATTTTGGTGGGCATCGTGTACATCATCGAGGCCGTGTCTGTCATCATGCAGGTGGGCTACTTCAAACTCACTCACGGCAAGCGGATCTTCCGTATGACCCCCATCCATCACCATTTTGAGATGTGCGGCTGGAGTGAAGTCAAGATTTTCTGCGTATTCACTGGTGTTACGGCAGTTATGTGTGTCATTGCTTTCTTAGGTATTCAATAATTGGAGGTTCTATGAAGAAAACCATCCAGACGGCAGACCGTCTGCCGGATCAAAACCAAGCTGCGCCCAAAGAGAAGATCATTCTCGATGAACGGGGCATGGTGGATATGCCGTTTCTGATCATCACGGTACTGCTGGTCGTCATCGGCGTTATCATGATGTTCTCTGCCAGCTATGCTTCGGCCTATGCCAGAGAGGGCAGCTCCACCTACTATTTCTCCCGTCAGGGTATGTTTGCTCTGGTGGGGATCGGTGTGATGCTCTTTGTCAGCCGTCTGAATTATCAGATGTGGCGTGCGCTTTCCTTTCCCATTCTGGCTGTGACGGCAGCCTTCATGCTGCTGACGCCCATCATCGGTCTTACCGGCGGCGGTGCGACCCGTTGGATCCAGGTGGGCGGTATCCGTTTCCAGCCCTCCGAGGTTGCGAAACTGGCGATCATCATGACCTTCGCTGCCATGATCTCCCAGTATAAGGATAAGATGAAAGACATCCGAAATCTGCTGCCTTTTGCGCTGATTTTGGGATTTATGGTTCTGACGCTCCTGTTTCAGAAGCACCTTTCCGGTATCATCATCATCTGTTTCGTCGGTGCTGCCATGCTGTTTATGGGCGGCGTCCAGATCCGATGGTTCGTGGCTCTGGGCGTTGCGGCGGTGCTGTTCCTTGCCATTTACCTCAGCACCATGGGCTATGCCGCAGACCGCATCACTGCCTGGAGAGACCCCTGGTCCGATCCCAGAGGCGCAGGCTATCAGATCGTCCAGTCTCTCTATGCCATCGGCTCCGGCGGTTTGATGGGTCTGGGTCTGGGCAAAAGCCGTCAGAAATACCTGTACCTGCCGGAAGAACACAACGACTACATTTTCCCCGTGGTCTGTGAAGAATTGGGGTTTGTGGGTGCAGTGGCCATCATTCTGCTGTTCATGCTGCTCATTCTCAGAGGCTATTGGATCGCCACCCATGCAAAGGATCGCTTCGGCGCTCTGCTGGCAGGCGGTATCTCCACCCTTCTTGCCCTGCAGGTGTTCTTCAACATCGGCGTGGTCACCAATTTCCTGCCAGCAACGGGTATCTCCCTGCCCTTCTTCTCCTACGGCGGCACAGCCCTTTTGATCCAGCTGTTTGAGATGGGATTGATTTTGAGCGTATCCCGCCAGAGCGACAACCAACTTTTGATTTAGAAGATGAAAAGGGCGGTTTTACCGCCCTTTTTCGATAGGAGGCAGCCATGCGTATTATCTTTACCTGCGGCGGTACCGGCGGACATATCAATCCTGCCATCGCCGTTGCCAAGCTTTGTCTGGAGCGGCAGCGAAACTGCGAGATTCTGTTCATTGGCGCAGAGGACGGCATGGAGAAAGACCTCGTGCCCCGTGAGGGCTTCCGCCTGGAGACCTTGAAGATATCCAATTATCAGCGGAAACTGACCCCTGCCGGTATCTGGCACAATGTGACCACCTTGGTAAATATGGCAGGCTCCATGCAGAAAGCCAAGCGCATCATCCGGGAATTTCAGCCCGATGTGATCGTGGGCACCGGCGGCTATGCCAGTTTTCCTGCTCTGAAAATGGGTGCAAAACTGGGAATCCCTACGGCAGTCCATGAAGCCAATGCGGTTCCCGGACTGACCACCAGAATGGCGGCCAAAACTGCCGATCGGATCATGGTGAATTTTGAAGACAGCCGTGCTTATTATGACCGTCCGGAACGGGTGGAAGTGACCGGTATGCCCGTCCGCAGCGATTTTCTCTATGGAGACCGTGCCAAGGCTCGGGCAGAATTGGGCTTGGATGAAAAGCCTCTGATCGTATCCGCCTGGGGCAGCCTCGGCGCCAGAGAAATGAACAAGAAAATCGCCCGTTTCATGGTCAGGGAGGCAGAGGACGGCCTCTTTTCCCATGTCCATGCCACCGGCTCCTACGGCTGGCGATGGATGCCCGACTATGTGAAAGAGCAGGGACTGGAACCGGAAAAGCATCCGCAGATAGACATGCGGGAGTATATTTTCAATATGCCCCAGCTGATGGCAGCGGCAGACCTGGTTATCTGCCGGGCAGGTGCTTCCACCATCAGTGAGGTCTGCGCCTCCGGTACGCCCTGTATCATCGTGCCTTCTCCCAATGTCACCGACAATCATCAGGAGAAAAACGCCAGAGTGCTGGAACGCCACGGCGCAGCGTTGGTCATCCGGGAGGCGGACTGCGACGGCGACAGCCTCTATGAAAGGGCAAAAGAACTCCTTTCCGACCGGGAAAAATGCCGTGCCATGCGTACGGCGGCACAGAAGATCGCCGTGGTGGATGCGGCAGAACGAATTTATACCGTTATCAAGGAACTGGCAGCAAAAAATTGACAAACCAACACCCCTCTGCATAGGATGGCAAAAACAGCGGAGGGGATGGAATGGAAGCTCTGATCCTTGGAGGCGGAAAACCCCTTTATGGCGAAGTGGATATTGGCGGAGCAAAAAACGCAGCTCTGCCGATTTTGGCTGCCACGGTGATCCATGGCGGCAAATACCGAATCCGGCGGTGTCCTGATATTACCGATGTGACTCTGGCAGGGGAGATCATTGCCGCACTGGGCGGCAGGGCTTACCGGCAGAAGGATGCCTTGCTGGTGGATACGACCGATGTCTGCCGCTGGCGCATCCCTGCCCATCTTATGCGGAAGATGCGTGCTTCGGTTTTGTTTCTGGGCGCCCTCCTTGCCCGCTTCGGGAAAGCGGAGCTGACCATGCCGGGGGGCTGCCCTCTGGGACGCAGACCTATCGATCTGCATTTGCAGGCTCTGGCCCAGATGGGTGCGGAAGTGACTCTGGTGGAGCAGGAGATCCACTGCAAGGCCGATCGTCTTCACGGCGGCACGGTCACGCTGCCGTTCCCCAGTGTGGGGGCAACGGAAAATGTCCTTCTGGCAGCTACGGCCTGCCAGGGCGTTGTGGAATTGCTGGGCGGTGCCCGGGAACCGGAGATCGCCGATCTGGCAGAATTTCTCCGAAAAATGGGCGGCGATATCGAGGGCTGTGACGGACGGTGGATCATCCGTGGCGGAGCTGCTCTCCACGGAACATCCCATGAAGTCCTGCCGGATCGGATCGAAACGGCTACATATCTTTGTGCCGCCGCAGGCTGCGGCGGAAAAATTACACTAAAAAACACCTGCGGAGATCTGCTGCTTCCTGTGCTGGAGGCATTGGATCAAAGCGGCTGCAGCATAGATTGCAAGGAAAACGGCATTGAGCTGAAAGCCCCGGAACAGCTGTACTCTCCCGGTCATGTGGAGACGGCACCCTATCCCGGCTTTCCCACCGATGCCCAGGCACTTTTGATGGCAGCTTTGCTGCGGATGGAGGGTACCTGCTGTTTTTCCGAGGGAATTTTTGAATCCCGCTTCGGTCATGTAAGCCAGATGCAGCGGTTGGGTGCCCATATTTGCTGCGGCGGCTGCACAGCCTGCGTCACCGGTGTGCCGCAGCTCTGCGGAGCCGTTGTGGAGGGCTGTGACCTCCGTGCCACGGCGGCGCTGGTCATTGCCGGTTTACAGGCGCAGGGAAAAAGTACGGTTTTTGGATTAAAACACCTGGATCGCGGATATAATAATCTGGAAAAGAACCTGCGGAATTTAGGGGCGGATATTGTCCGATGGGGACTTCCTACCGCCTCCAATAATTCGACTGGAAATTTCTGCTGTCATGGTGTATAATATCCTGTAAGCAAATTATTTGGAGGAACCTATGCCAAGTCAGAGAAATTCCGCCCGCCGCCGGTCAAGACGACGCAGGCAGCGGCAAAGTGAATATCGCCGGACCGGCATATTCGCCAGAATTCTGGTCATGCTGGCTGTTGTGGCGGCTATCGTGCTGGGTGTGGCGATCTTCTTCCGTGTGAATACGGTGGAAGTACAGGGAAATAAAATATACTCTCAGGAGCAGGTGGTGGAGGCCTCCGGTCTGGAGGCAGGAGACAATCTGCTCATGGTCAACCGTGCCGCTGTGGCGGGCAGTATCAAGGCTCGTATGCCCTATGTCCGTGATGTCAGCGTCAGCCCCGTCATGCCCGATACGGTGGTCATCCGTGTGGCAGAAAGCGAGTTGGCGGCTTTGGTGCGGTCTGAAGTGGGCGATAAGTGGTATCTCAACACCGAAGGCCGTGTCCTGGGTAGCTCTCTGGAAGGCTTCCGGGGTCAGGTCGTGGAGCTTTCCGGTTTCACCATCGTGGCGCCCAAAGCCGGTGAGCCTGCCGTTGCAACTGAAGGACGCAGCGACAATATGAATGCTGCCCTCATGGTGCTCCGTGCCATGGAAGGCACCGGTATCATCGGCGAAATGACGGCCCTCGATGCCGAAAAGGTCTATGATCTGCTGCTGTACTGCGGCAAGCGGCTGGAGATCCAGCTTGGCAGCCCCGATCAGCTGGAGTATAAGATCCAGTATCTGCAGCTGGTGCTGGAGGAACTGGAAGACTATCAGACCGGCATCGTGGACCTGACCTTTGATGTGAAGCAGGTGGCCCGGTTCATCCCCAAGACCATGGAAGTGGAAGAAGAGGATGACAGCAAACTGACAGAATCCGACGGTCCTTCGGAGGAAACCGTCGAAACTGAGGAATAATCTGTAAGTTTTTGCATAAAAATTGCGATTTTCTATTGACCTGCAGAGAATTTTTGGATATTATAAGTGAGTAAAATTATGTGAACCCGGATAATCTGGAACCAGTGATACATAGGAGGAAGCATCCATGCCTGATTTTGAAGAAAAAGTCGTTTCCATAAAGGTCATCGGTGTCGGCGGCGCCGGCAACAATGTTGTCAACCGTATGCTCGAAGCCAATGTGGGCGGCGTTGATTTTGTGGTTGTCAATACCGATAAGCAGGACCTGAACAAGTCCAAGTGCAAGAATAAGATCCAGATCGGCGAGAAGCTCACCGGCGGTATGGGCGCAGGCTCCAAGCCTGAGATTGGCCAGAAGTCCGCAGAAGAGTCCAAGGCTGCCATCGCCAAGATCCTCGAAGGCACCGATATGGTCTTTATCACCGCCGGTATGGGCGGCGGGACCGGCACCGGCGCTGCTCCCATCATTGCAGATCTGGCTCACGAAGCCGGTATCCTCACCGTCGGTGTTGTCACCAAGCCCCTCAAGTTTGTAGGTGCCAACCGTATGAAGCAGGCCGAGATGGGCATTGCCAACCTGTCCGAAAAGGTGGACAGCCTGGTCATCATCCCCAACGACCGTCTGAAGTATGTCACCGATCAGAAGATCACCTTCGCCAACGCTTTCGGCATCGCCGACGATGTGCTGAAGCAGGCCGTCCAGTCCATCTCTGAACTGGTTGGCTATTCCGAGAAGGTCAACATCAACCTGGACTTCGCCGATGTGTCTGCCATCATGAAGGATGCAGGCCGTGCCCACATGGGTGTCGGTTCCGCCACCGGCCGGGACAAGGCCGAGCAGGCTGCCATGGCTGCCGTTGCCAGCCCCCTGCTGGAGACTTCCATCAATGGCGCTATGGGCGTGCTTATCAACATCACCGGCTCCTCCGATCTGGGTCTGGACGATGTGGAGACTGCTGCCAGCATCGTGCAGGAAGCTGCCAATCCCGAAGCCAACATCATCTTCGGTTCCACCTTTGATGACAGCCTGCAGGATGAAATGCGTGTCACTGTTATCGCTACCGGCTTTGATGAGAAGCGCTCTGCTACTCCCCGTATGGGTGCATTCTCCTCTGCTGTGGAGAAGAGCAAGGCTGTGGTGGAAGATGACACCGATATCGACGCCATCTTCAAGATCTTCAACAAGAACTAATGAAAATGAAAACTCCGCATCCGAAAGGATGCGGAGTTTTTGTTTATATAACAAAAAAGAAAATGCTGAAAAAATGGAGGATACTGCCCAGAACCACAAACAAGTGGAAGATAGAGTGCATATACCGCACTTTGCTGCCGATGCCGTAGAGCACGGCACCGATGGTGTAGGCAATGCCCCCTGCCAGCAGCAGGAAGAAGCCCCAGAAGCCAAGAGCCTGTATGATGAGCTTCAGTGCCACAACTACGCACCAGCCCATGCCGATGTAGCAGATCATGGAGAATACGGAATACTTTTTCAAATCAATGGCCGTGAGGGTAGCAGCCAGAGCGGTGCATCCCCAGACAAAACCGAACAATACCCATGCAATCACGGGATTGACAGGACGCAGGGCACACAGAAGAATGGGCGTATAGGTTCCTGCAATGAGGAAATAGATGGTGCAGTGGTCCAGGACCTGCAGGACTTTTTTTGATGTGCCGGGATGAAGTCCGTGATAAATGCTGGACATGGCATAGAGTGACACCATGGATACGCCGTAAATACTGCTTCCTACAATGGCCCAGGGGTTTCGGTGGAGGGCAGAAAAGACTACGCACAGCACAAGAGCAACGATGCCCAGTCCGCCGCCCACAATATGGGAGACCATGTTGAAGATTTCTTCACCTTTTGTATAATCCGGCAAAAGCCGGTCAGATAGCTTGGTTCGTTTCATGGGATACCGCCTTTCTGGGGTGTATTATACAGCTGCAAACCTTTCAAAGCAAGAAAAAGATCGTGAAAATTGGGGCTTTACTTTTACTCTTTAGGCTGTTAAAATAGTAGTTACGAAAATAATACCGCTTGGAGGTAATCGTCTTGAACAACCGTAAAAAGCGTTCCAATCCCGATCACGAATTGTACCGTGCCATTCTGGAGCTGAAGGATCTGGACGAGTGTTATAATTTCTTCGTGGATCTTTGTACCGTCTCGGAAATGAAGGCCATGGAGCAGAGATATGAAGTGGCCAGACTGTTGGATCAGGGTATGATCTATAACGATATTCTGGAGCAGACCGGTGCCAGCAGTGCCACCATTAGCCGTGTCAACCGCAGTCTCAACTACGGCACCGACACCTACCGTGTCATCTTCGACCGGCTCAACGAAAAGGAGAAGAAATGAGCGCCTATGAAGCGCTGGCATCCTCCTATGACGCACTGACCCTGGATATCCCCTATGAAGAAATGCTCGCTTACATGGAGGCGTTGCTGCAAAACCACGGTGTCCGACCGCAAAGTGTTCTGGACCTGGCCTGCGGCACCGGCTCCATGTCTGTGTTGCTGGCAAGAAGAGGCTATCAGGTGCTGGCGTCGGATATGTCGGAGGATATGCTGGCTATGGCTTGGGAAAAGGCCTCAGAGCTGGAGCAGCCTCCTTATTTCATCTGCCAGAAGATGCAGAATCTGCGTCTGCCCTATGGGGTGGACTGGGTGGTCTGCTGTCTGGACAGCTTAAACTATGTCACAGACCCCAACCATTGCAAAGAAGCCATCCGCCGGGTCTATCAAAACCTCAATGACGGCGGCGTTTTTATCTTCGACATCAATTCCGAGGAAAAGCTCCGGGGTCTGGATGGACAGGTATTTCTGGATGAAAATGAGGATACCTACTGCGTCTGGCGGGCAGAATTTGATGAGGCCGAGAATATCTGCTATTACGGCATGGATATTTTCCAGAAACAGGGGAGAGACCTCTGGAACCGCAGCTTTGAAGAGCACCGGGAGTATGCTTACTCGGTGGAGCAGCTGAAGGGCTATCTGCAGGAGGCAGGCTTCGATCTGGTGGAAGTATATGGCGACCGCTCCTTTGAAGCGCCCAAAGCAGGGGAGCAGCGAATTTATTTTTACGCACAGAAAGGGTAACCTATGGGAGAATTGGTACGGGCTATGACCAAAGACGGCTATGTGAAAGCCGTGGCGGTCACAACAAAAGACATGGTAGAACGGGCAAGACAGATCCATAAGACGCTTCCCACGGCAACAGCAGCATTGGGACGGCTTCTGTCTGCTGCCTCCATGATGGGCAATATGCAGAAAGTGGAGAATGGCTCCATCACTCTGCAGGTCAAGGGCGGCGGTCCTCTGGGTACGGTGCTGGCTGTGTCCGATGCAGAGGGCAATGTCCGCGGCTATGTCCATAATCCTCAGATCAGCCTGCTGGAAAAATACAGGGGCAAGCTGGATGTGGGCGCTGCCGTGGGTACTGACGGTATGCTGACGGTCATCCGTGACCTGCAGATGAAAGAACCCTATGTGGGCAGTGTGGAGCTGGTTTCCGGTGAGATCGCCGAGGATATTGCCCAGTATTTCGTCCAGAGTGAGCAGACACCCACAGCCTGCGCCCTGGGCGTGCTGGTGGATGTGGATCAGAGCGTCCGTGCCGCCGGCGGTTATCTCATTCAGCTCCTGCCCGGAGCACCGGAGGATGTCATCGGCAAGATCGAAGCCGGTATTGAAAAGGCCGGTGCCGTGACAGCCCTGATGGATACAGGAATGACGGCGCAGCAGCTGCTGGAAACGGTCATGGCGGATATGGATCTGGAAATTCTGGAGACATCTCCTGTGGAGTACCGCTGCTATTGCAGCCGGGATCGGGTGACTGCCACCCTTATCAGTCTGGGCAGAAAAGAACTGCAGCAGATCGTGGACGAGGGGGAGACCATTCATATTGAATGTCAGTTTTGCGATACGATTTATCACTTTGAACCCGGTGAAATTGCTGAAATTCTGAAGGAAATCTGATTTTTGAAAAAAATCAAAAAAAGAGAAAATTTGTGTTGACAAACCGGTGGTGGATGTGTATAATAAAACCCGTCGCTGAGAGATGCGGCGCACGGGAGCATAGCTCAGCTGGGAGAGCACATGCCTTACAAGCATGGGGTCACAGGTTCGAGCCCTGTTGTTCCCACCACCAATTTGGCCCGGTGGTGCAGTCGGTTAGCACGCCAGCCTGTCACGCTGGAGGTCGACGGTTCGAGTCCGTTCCGGGTCGCCATTTATAACATTTGCGGTGAGCATTGCTCACCGCAAACATGCCTCTGTAGCTCAGTTGGTAGAGCAACGGACTGAAAATCCGTGTGTCGTTGGTTCGACTCCGACCGGAGGCACCATATGCGGGTGTAGCTCATCCGGTAGTGCGCCACCTTGCCAAGGTGCAGGTAGCGAGTTCGAGCCCCGCCACCCGCTCCAAAATGGCACATAAGGAACGCACATGCGTTCCTTA
>JAZNNW010000029.1:0-18812 GCA_045580485.1 Candidatus Avilachnospira sp.
CTCATGAAGGGTGCTGAGCATGGGATTTGTTCAGACAACTTCTGTTGTGTGAGACCTCTCTTTCTCCTGATTGACCTGATTCTTTGGCCGAGGGCATTGTAGTTGATTGACATATAGAAACCTCCAAAATAAAATTTTGTCGTTTCTATTATAAGACACACCTTATAACTCTGTCTGCGTCTTATATACAATATAAACCGTAGGCTATATAATAAGGCATAGGCTATAAAAAGGAGGTGCGCTTGTGAATAATCTTAAAGATGAAGTTTATCAGAAGATAGGCGCTCGAATTCGTGAAGTTCGAATCGAGAAAAAAATGAGCCAAGCAGATTTGGCTGATAAGGCGCACATGTCCTTACCACATATAAGTGAAATCGAGCTTGGAAAGACACGAATGCTTCTTTCCACCTTCGTTCAAATCACCGAAGCTTTGCAGGTGTCTGCGGATTCATTGCTTCGCCCGAACACACCCGAATCTAAAAACATTTATACAAATGAATTTGCGAGTCTTCTTTCGGATTGCACTCCTGCAGAGATTGATTCGATACTTAAAATCGTAAAAGAAGTAAAGACTTCGATGCACGCTAAAAAGGATACATTTGATTTCTAACAGACTGGATTTCCGGTCTGTTTTTTGTTTTACAGGATTGGTTTTTATGCCGGTCCTGTAATTTTTTTTGCTATTTATAAACCAACAGTTAATCTCTTGACCGCTGGATTATTCCAATATAAGCCAAAGCCGATATAATTAAATCAGAGGCTTAAAATGGCTATGAATTATCACATCTTGCGGAAAGGATTATTTATTAGATGGAGAATGGAAAAAACGAAATTGATATTAGAGAAGAGTTGCTCTCTCTCGAAGAACCTCCAGCGCCGATTGCGTATTTCCTTGGTGGCGATGATGAGAAAATGGAACGAATTGCAGAACATCGACTTCAATTAGCTGCTATTCGCAAACAGTATCCGCATCCCAAACATCCATACAAAATCGGGGTATATATTCGGTATTTCAACCAAACGAAACATGAGGATTATCTTGAAAAGCACATTTCTCATTTTAAGGACGGAATTGAATTGTGTCCAAATTGGACATTGGTGGATTTCTACATCGATGAAGGACAAAGCGCACCGAATATGGAGAACGCACCTGAGTGGTGTCGACTCCTTGATGATTGTTTCAACGGAAAGGTGGATTTAATTTTCACTCAAAAGGTATCCAATGTTTGTCGTAAAGATAAACCCGAAATGCTAACATTCCTTGCCGGAATACTTGCTTCTCAACCTCATCCGGTTGGTATGTATTTCGTATCCGAAAATATCTTCACACTTGCTACATATTATTTAGAAGATATGCACTCCTTGGAGTTTTTCCCAGAGGGACATAAGAAACTCTGCGATGGTGAGCCAGTAAGGGGGTTGTTGGATGTTCGATAACAATAGAAGAAAAGACCGAGCCGCCGCCAAACAAAAAGTTCGTGACCGTATTAACGCTGGCTTTGATCGTAGCAAATACAAGTACATCCCCGAAGAGAAGCCAATTGATTATTACGACAACGAAGTTTCACAGAGGGTCGGCATATATGTTCGAGTTTCTACTGATGATGTAAGGCAGACCACTTCTTATGAACTGCAAAAGAAATACTACGAAGACTTCGTGCAAAAGCATCCCCATTGGAAGCTGTATAAGATTTATGCAGATGAAGGCATATCGGGAACTTCGACAACCAAGCGTGAAGCATTCAATGAAATGATTGCTGATGCAAAAGCACATAAGATTGACCTTATCATTACAAAGAGCGTATCTCGTTTTGCTCGTAATGTACGAGACTTTCTCGGTGCTGTTCGTGACTTGGCTGATCAGAAACCAGCAGTCGGAGTTTTCTTTGAAAGTGAAGCGATTTTCTCTCTCAATGAGGATTCGCAAATGGCGTTAACCTTTCAGTCAACAATGGCCGAAGAAGAGTCGCACACAAGAAGTCGAAGCATGGAATCATCCCTTCGTATGCGCCTCGACAATGGTCTTCCTCTTACACCACCACTTTTAGGATATCTTCAAAATGCAGATGGGCATCTCGTCATCAATCCTGATGAGAAGAACACTGTAAAACTTGCCTTTTATATGTATCTGTACGGATATTCCACTCAGCAGATTGCGGATGCCTTCATAGCCCTTGAGAAAGCATCATATAAAGGCAACACAACCAAGTGGACTCCGACAGGTATTGTCCAGATTCTACGCAACGAGCGACATTGTGGAGATGTTCTAACTCGTAAAACTTACACACCGAATTATCGAGACCATAAAAAAGCCAAAAATAATCGCAACCGCCCACAAAGTATGTATTATGATCATCACGATGCCATTGTATCACGAGATGACTATATCGCCGTTCAACACCTGCTTGACAATATGAAATATGGCAACAAAAGCATTATGCCAAAACTTCGTGTTGTAGATAGTGGACTGTTGAAAGGCTTTGTTGTCATTAATCCACGATGGGCAGGTTTCAAAGAATTGGATTATTTCGAGGCTTGCAAAACGGTTTACGATCCTTCGGAAGTAGTCGTTGATGCAGACGAGGTTCAGATTGAAGTGAAAGCAGGAGATTTTGACCTTCGTGGTTTTGAAATTGCTCGATCTGAATTCTTCGAGACCACTCGTAGCCCCAATGTCTGTTTTAACCATAAGCAATTGAAATTCAGTACCGCTTGTGTACGCAAGTTTGATAAAAACAATTATGTTGAAATGCTGATTAACCCTATCAGCAGAAAGTTTGCCATTCGTCCTACCACAAAAGATAATCGTAATGCTGTGGAGTTCTCAAAACCACAAGCAGGCAAGATGCATCCCAAGGAAATTCCGTGTGCTGCATTTGGAGATACGATCTATTTCCTTTTTGGTTGGAACATAGATTATAAGTATCGCATCTTGGGTTCTCTATATGAACAAGATGGCGAGATTGCATATGTTTTCGATGTGAAGGATTCAGAGGCATATTTCAAGCCCTATGTATTACCAACGCAAGGACGAACTGAAGATGGCAAACCCATTGTTCAACCCCTTATGCCTTCGGGTAAGCGTATTCGTGCTATTCCTGAGGCTTGGGCTAATAATTTCGGCAAGGAATTTTATGTTCATGAAAAATCCTTGACCGAGCTTGAAAGACAAAGCGAAGAAGATTGGATGCTTCGTTTGGAAGGTCAAATTGTGGCTTCCGGTGAGCAATGCAATGTTACGAGCTTTGCAGAAATAAAAGCATTTATCCAAGAAGAACTAAAAGGGATAAATATGGAGGAAGCAAAAAATGCAAGAGAATATGGAAGCGCAATATAAAAAACCCAATGACCTTTTCGCACCCGAACCGTCACAAATAGTTCCCACTCTTTCTGAAAGCGATGAAATTTTAGAGATGGGCGATGATTTCGACTTTGGAGATTTCCAAGTTGTTCGAAGAGAATTCTTTGCACATCTTCGTGAGCCGTCACTAAGTTTCAATAACTGTCGTATTTATGTGAATACCGCAGCAATTACAAAATTTCCACATACAGACTATATGCAGGTGCTAATTAACCGTGAGAGAAAGATTCTCGCCCTTCGTCCTTGTAAGGAAGGTGCGCGAGACTCATTTAAGTGGTGCTACGAGTCTAAGGGTAAAAGAAAGCCAAGCCAGATTACTTGCAAGATCTTCTTCGCAAAAGTTTTTACAATGATGGAGTGGGACTCGGATTGTAGGTATAAGTTACTCGGGAATGTTATTCATTCCAATGGTGAGTACATGCTTGCTTTCGATTTAACATCCACAGAGGTTTATCAGAAAACCTATGTCGAGGGTGCTAAACCCAAAACATCAAGAACACCAATTTTCCCAGCCGGATGGCAAAATCAATTTGGTATGCCTTTCAACGAGCATCGTCAATCGATGCAGATTAATGTATTTGATGGCTATGCCATCTACTCGATAAAGGATAATACAGCAGTTAAAGCCGAGCCTGTATCTGTCGATGATGATGCCACTTCTACGGATGAAAAATCCTTAACTCCGGCAACATTCACCTTTGGAGGTACAGGTAATGGATGATAACAAAACAACTGCAGCTATATCGGTCGATATAAAAAAGAGCCGTATTCGTATTTATAGGACAACCCTTACTCAACTTGGTTTGCCTAAATACATTCAGCTTCTTGTAAATCCAACAGATAAAATCATTGCTATTCGAGGACTCGACAAGCGATGCAAGGAGTCGCATGTGGTCAGCTTTTCTCATATGCGAACCGATTATTCATATGAGCTTTACAGCAAGGAACTTATTACTTCTCTTATGTCGCTTCGTCCTGATTTGGATGTAAATTGCACATATAAACTCACCGGTGATGTTTATTTGGATAATAAGGTCGCATTTTTCCCTTTGAATACAATACAAAAATATACGGGAGGTGTTTTAGGTGGCATTAATGGAATTACAGATTGATCCTGAGTTCAAGAGATTGATTAAGCCCCTGCAAACGAAAGAATATCTACAGCTTGAAAATAATATCATTATGGATGGTTGCCGTGATGCTATTATTACTTGGAACGGTATCATCATTGACGGACATAATCGTTATGAAATCTGCCACCGACACAATATCCCTTTTCGCATTCACGAGATGGAGTTTGATTGCCGTGAGTCTGTACTTTCTTGGATTTGTGCCAATCAGCTTGGTCGCCGAAACATTTCCGAAGAAACACGCAAATACTTGATAGGCGTTCAATATCATACGGATAAGGTCGCAGCCAGCAAACGAAATTCAAGGGGTGTAAATCAATATAATTGTGATGACTTTATACAGCCTGACATGACTTCTGAGGAATACGAAAGAGCGCTTAATAAGAGTACCGCAGACCGCATTGCTGATGAAAATCATATTGCACACGGAACTGTTCAGAAATATGCTATTTACTCGGCCGCCCTTGATGAGATTAAGGAGGTTGAGCCGGAGCTTGTGGAGAGGATTCTATCGGGTGACATTAAGATATCACATAAAAATGTCGTAGAAGTGTCAAAGTTTGAACCGAAAGAAATCCGCAAGTTCTATCGTTATGTAAAAAAACATCCCGAGAAGTTTATTCGATATTCCAATACTCGTAATGCTGTGTCTACCGGTCACCGTGAGCCTGACCCCGATAAAATGCCCAAGGGGCCTTCTATCAAGGACATGCCTGTGTTTGATCCCGATGCTGAAATTAGCAGTCTTACCCTTACGATCCCTTCATGGTCGAGTTCTATCGAGAGGACAAAATCAAAAGCGGACTTGTCTATCGTTTCTGATAAAGCGAGGGCTAATCTTATTAGCGCACTATATAATCTGCAAAATTGCGTTGAAGGAATGTTGAAGGCGATTAAGGAGGATAAGTAATGGACTATTTAGATAAGTTTGTTCCTGATGTTACTTTTGAAAAAATACCCATTAAAAACCTCGTTTCCAACCAAGATTATCAACGAAGTTTATCTATGGTGCATGTTGAAAAAGCGGTTGACAACTTTGATATCTTTCAAATAAACCCTGTTAAAGTGAGTCGCCGTGACGGTATCAACTATGTTTTTAACGGTCAGCATACTATTGAAATCGTTGCTGCCGTTTCCGGTTCTCGAGAGACTCCGGTTTGGTGTATGGTTTATGATGCTTTAACATACTCGCACGAGGCTGATATCTTTGCTAATCAGATGAAGTTTGTTAAGCCTTTAAAACCTTACGAGGTATTCTTGGCTAATGTTGAAGCCAAGAACCCAACACAGTTATTGATTCTTGATTTAGTGCATTCTTATGGCCTTGAAATCGGCAACAAAAGAGCACCTAATGTTATCTGTGCTGTATCCTCTCTTGAGGCGATAAACCGTGATTATGGCATCAACACTCTCAGTCGAGTGCTTCGTCTTGTTATTGGTGCTTGGGAAGGTGATATGAACTCATTCTCCGCAAACATTCTCAATGCCGTTGCCAAGCTCGTTGTAGTTTACAAAGACCATTTGAACGAAGATGTGTTCGCCGAAAAGGTTGGCGCACTTTCTATCAAGGCTTTGACTCGTATTGCGAAAGAACGCAGAGCAGGTTCTATGGGTTTTGCTGAGGCTATGATTATTGAGTACAACGGCAAGAAGAAAAACCAAGCATACCGCCTTAATATCCGTCAGCTCTATGACAAGGATGTTGCGCTTTGGGCAAGATCGGAAGAGGACGAGTTTGACGATAGCGATACCTTTGAGAAGTTGTTTGCAAAAAACAAGGATTTAGAGGATGCCGATGGTGATGGTGACGACATTAGCATTGGATTCGATTTCGAAGATGACGAAGAAGACGGCGAGGAATAAACCCCACCGTCTTCTAACCAACAGCGAATAGGCTTTTGCCTGTTCGCTATTTGGCTTTTACATCGTTTGCTGAGTAATGCCTTCGGTTTCACTATCTGTCATTGCCTGATGCCGTTGTATTTCTTCTGCTTCATCGGTAATTAGTTGATAAGTATTTACGGCGAATAGATTTTTTGTTATTCCCACCGCATTTTGCGATAGAAATTCCATCGCATTTATTTCCTTATCTCCAATTATTACTGTTTCAAGTTCTCCAGTCACGAGTGCATGCACTTCTTCGGGTTCAAGGTGAACTATTCCGTGTATTGTTTTAACGTCAAAGCTCGAGCCTAAGTGGTCAAGCAGTCTGCCCATCACTTTATATCGTATCTTTTCATATTTCGCCTGTTCATCTTCGGCCTGTGTTATCCCTGCTGTAATAACCTTGGTAAATTCTTCAGTATCCTCAGCCAAGGCTTTGAACTTCTTACCGATATCTTTGAGAGCTTCAAGGTTATACGAGTAGCAGAAAAAACCGCCAGCTTCCGAGTCAAACTTAATCTCATTGAAATTGGGATGATTTTCAAAAGCTTTCTTACATGCGGCCTGCCAATCATAGCCACTACCTCGGTTGTACCGGCCATAACCGTCTTTGACGGGTTCTCCTCGTCCCTCAGCAAACCTATTAAATGCTTCTTGGCCAAAGCTTTCATATTCGCTGTTAAGCGATGACAACGATAAACAAAGACTAAAACTATTGTCATCATGATCAACAATATAGAAAGGTTCGCATTCTTCATTAAATCCTTTGATTACATTTTTTATATTCATTTTTCTTCTCCTTTTTTGATGTATTCATCTATTGTATAGCCACCGCCGAAAATTACCGTTATTTTGCCATTTGAGTATACCTTGATACATTCAATCATCTGTCTTACGATTGAGTCATCATAGGTGTGTTTATTATTTTCACGCTTATCTATGGTGGTTTGTATTTCGGTAAGTCGGCTCTGCAGTTCACCGTCTTGATGTTCGCTTTCTCGAATAGCCTTTATACGACCATTGAGTTGGTCTATCTGTTCAGATATCTCTTTGAACTCGTCTTCGTGGCTTTCAATGTCGCCACCTTCTTTTACACTATCGTTTACAAGGGTGAGCATACGCTTGTTGAGGGCATCGATTCTTCTTTGGAGCAGGTCGATTTCATCTGAACCGCCGTTGAGACCTATTGCTTCTCCGATGGTCGACCGCATCAGCATTAAGTATGTGGCAGCATCCTCATCGTTGAACTTGTTTAAGGCTCTTACGATAGCTTCTTGAAGTTCGGTTTCTTCTACGGTGAGTGAGTCCTTACAGTATTTCGTGCCGTAGTCAAGTCGACTAACACATCGCCATACGATTTTCTTTTTACCTCGCTTACTCCATGTAACCCTTCTGAACCTTGTTCCGCATTCTCCACATTGGAGGACATCGGTTAATGCATACTTGGAGTATTTTCCCGTAGAGGTCAATGCCGTTTTATTCGATTGTGGTGTGTATGCATTTCTTCGAGAGATTTCTTCTTGTACCTTGTTGAAGGTTTCTCGAGTAATTATCGCAGGGTGACAATTTTCAACAAGCCACATCGGAGCTTCACCTTCGTTTGTTTTTCGGGTCTTCTCAATTGGGTCGAGGGTGACTGTTTTCTGTAGGATACAGTCGCCACAGTATTTCTCGTTGCGGAGGACACTCATTATCATTTGTTTGCTAAAGGTGAATTTCTTTTCTTCGAACTGTAGGTTCTCGGCTTGTAAGGTTTTTGCTATTACATCCACAGGTGAGCCAGCGAGATACATTTCAAAGATTCGTTCCACCACTCTTGCTTCATATGGTATAATTTCGGGGATTCCGTCTTCGCCCTTTTTGTAGCCGAGCCATTTTTTATACATGTATATCGGTTTTCCTTCTTCGAAGTTCTTTCGATATGTCCATGTGATGTTCTTACTGATGCTTTCTGATTCTGATTGTGCAAATCCAGCGTATATTACAAGGTATAGTTCGCTATCATTCTTCATCGTGTCTATATTCTGTTTTTCGAAGTACACACTTATTCCTTTGGAGCGGAGCATTCGCACATATTCAAGGCATTCTACGGTGTTACGAGCAAATCGGGATACGCACTTTGTAATGATGTGGTCAATTTTACCCTTAAGACAGTCCTCAATCATTCTTTTGAATTCGGGTCGCTTATCGGCTCTTGTTCCGCTTATGCCTTCATCGGCATATAGACCTGCGAACTCCCATTCTTTGTTTGAGTTGATGTACTCAGTATAGAACTTCATCTGATTCTCGTATGAAGTTAACTGTTCTTCGCTGTCGGTAGATACTCGGCAGTAGGCAGCAACACGCTTTTGTTTGTGTTTTGCCTTGTCTACCACAAACGACCTTTTGGGTTCTATGAGCGTTACGGTCTTTTTAGGTATCTTCGTTACAGCCATCGTCTTCATCTCCTTCGGTTATTTCTGTTTCCACTTTGGTGTGGAGTATCACTCTGCCTTTTTCTCCGAGGGTGATATATGATACAAGATCGGAGAAGTAATCGCAGTTGAATTCTTCTTGAGGTTTCATGAGCATCGCTCGTTTTCTTGCAATTTGAGCGACTATCATTGTTTTTGCTTGGGTTTCTTTATATAACTGACTTGCTATATCACTTACCTTGCTTACGATATATTCTTCGTTTGGGTGATCTTGGTGCAGTTCTTTATCTATCTCTTGTTGCAAGGCTGTTACTGTTGGGGAGTCGACTGGTCGCACTCGTTTGTGCGGTATCATTAACTCGGTGTTCTCGATGATTCTGTTCATAAGCAAGGTTATCTTTAGGAGCAGGTCACCATCGCTTATTCGCAGTCGCCATCCGCATTCATCGTTAGTGCAAGTCCAACTCTCTTTGATATGCCTTTTTGAGCAGACTCGCCGTACCATTACGCTTCCGCATTTTTCACACTTGACTCGGTTTCGTAGGAGAGCTATGCCTTCACATTCCTTTTCTACGGTATTTCTTTGTCGAGCAGTTTTAGCATTTACAGCGTATTCGAAGGTGTCTTCATCGATGATTGGGTCGTATTCATCATCGCCGAGGTATTTTGCGTTATCTATGATTCGTGCAATTCTCGCTTTATCCCACACATTTGTTTTTTCGGTGTAAGGCACTTTCCTTTGAGTGAGGTCTTCGGCAAGATCTTTCAACGAAGCACCTTTGACGTATTCATCGAATATGTATCGGATGATATCTGCTTCGTTGTGGTCTATGACCGTCCGTCCATCTCGTATTGTGTATCCGTATGGGATAAAGCGTGTTTTTTTCATTGCATTCTCCTTATATCAGTTCGGTAAATTTCAGACCGCCGAGGACAGTCATTGTCATTTCATCTCGGTTGCTGATGGTAATGTCGGTTATAATCTCGGTGAACAGATGCTCATCGAAGTCTTCCAAGGGTTCTTCGATTTCTTCAATTAACCGTTGAAGCTTTCTTACTTGCTCGAGCATTTCAAGGATTCTCGACTCAAACTGTGACTGTCGTTCTTCCTTTAGTTGTTTTAATTGTCGTTGCAGGTCGTTTACTTGGGACTGATGTATATCTGTTGCGAGATACCCTTTCGAGCGTAACTGGTCAAGCATAAGGATTTTACCGTTAGTTTCAGCGATGCTCTCACTTATCAGCGATGCTGTTTTGTTGTTTCGCTTATATAGAGCGGTCGCTGTTTCGAGCTTGTTGATTACTTGACCGAGGATATCCTCTTGACCGAACCGAAGTTTATTTACCATCGAGAGAAAGCCATCATATATTCTTTCTTCACTGTAGTAGAAGGAGTCGCAAGCCTTTGCATCTTCTTCGTGCTTTGCACATACCCATTTGATTCCACCGCTTTTTACTTTTCGGCGATAGAAAGAGCCACACTCGGTGCATCGAATGTGGCTCGTTAACGGGTATATATTCAGAGTTGTTGCTTTGCTGAATTGAGACTTTCTTTTCTTCAGCAGGTCTTGTGCTTTTTCAAATATTTCCTTTTCTATAATTGGAGTATGGGTATCGGTGGCGTAGTACATATCTTCTTCACCACGGTTTTTTGATTGCTTGAAGGGAACGATTACTTCACGGTATGTCTTCTGATACTTGCTATCGCCAATATATCTTTCATTGGTGAGCATATATGAGACCTTGGTGGATTTCCATCTTTCCTTACCGTTCTTCGTAGGGATACCCCGCATTGTAAGTTCTTTTGCAATCTCTTGTGTGGACATACCGTTTAGGTACATCGCAAATACATCCCTTACCACCTTTGCTTCGGGTTCGTAAGGTTCAAGTTGTTTGTTTACGAGTCTGTATCCATATGGAGCATTGCTGTCCACATACTCACCACGTTCCATTCGCTTAGTTATGGAGAGCCTTTGGTTTTGTGATATAGACTGTGATTCTTCTTGGGCTAATGCCGTAAATGTACTAAGAAGCATTTCATCGCCGAGGGAGAGAGTGTTGATTCCTTCCTTTTCGAACTTAATGCCGACTCCAAGTCGTTTAAGTCTACGAGCGTATGATAATGCTTCTTTTGTGTTTCGTGCAAATCGTGAGATTGACTTTGTTAAGATAAGGTCTACTTGACGAAGTTCGCACAATCTTATTAACTTTTGGAATTCGGGGCGGTTGTCTGCTTTCGTACCGCTTATGCCCTCATCAGCGAAGACATCGACAAGCACCCAATTCTCATTTGCGTTGATTAGCTTTGTGTAGGTTTCTATCTGCCTTGCATATGAGTTGAGCTGATCAGCCGAAGAGGATGACACTCGGCAGTAGGCAGCTACACGCAATTTTTGTACGCCTTGTTTTGATATCGGGGATATCAATTTAGGGGTTGCCATAGTGTCATCTCCTTTCAGTTTTTTCTAACAACATTATACTCAAAACACCGGCAAAGTCCAGCAAAAATGGCATCTTTTTTGATAGTTTTCAAAGTGTTCGGAAACCGCATATTTACAGGCTTTTTTGAGCAAAAGTGGTTTAAGCCAAAATGTAATAGAAACCTCTTTTTCTGTTATAAAAATCAAAGCATTTTTAGAGTCATATTTTCTTCCATGACCGGTGCTTCAGCAATGTCTGTTAGGTGCTTGGGATCGACAATAACTTCCGACTCGCCACGACCGTTAAATAATGCATAAATATATTGTTTGGGAATTTGTGCCTCATAAACTGTACCGTCTTCACCAAAACGATGGGCGAACCATTCGGCTGTTTTCTGCTCGAGTGTCCACGACAAAGCTTTAATGTTTTCTGCGTTATATGAGGTAACACCTCTATACACCGTTATGGTATCGTCAAGCTTACCAAGCAGCTCTTGTTCTTCACCATCCATAAGGAATTTGGGGTCTGCATCCTTGAACATTTTTAGCAGTTCTTTCCGGGTGAAGTTTTCATCGAGGTTAGGGTTTTCCGAGCGTATCCAAGCATCAGCCAAAATCTCAGAATACTCCTGTTTGGAGAGGTGTGGTTTAGCAAATTTTAAAAAGGTCATGGAATAGGGCTTGTTGGTCATCATATAAATGTGATAAGCACTTTTAGCATCTTCAAACTGTGATTTCATAAAGTTTTGCCACGCTACAAGATCTTCTTTACTCTTGGTAATGTCTACAAGCCTTATTCCGTCTTTGCTCGGTGCCGCCACCATTCCACTCGATGTGAAGGGATGCTGAACTATAACTGGTGAGAACTCTGTTAGATGCGGTTCTATCATCACAAGGCGTTTTGCAACCTGCCTTACGCCTTCAAGGTTAGTTGTTTCTCGCATTTTACCACCTCTTAGTCTGCAATGACTATATCCGCACCAGTAAGTTGCTTATAGTATTTTTTTGCTCTGCCGTATTCTTTTTCGGTAATCTTACCGACATTAAGTAAATGACGAAGCATTGAAACGATACGCAGATAATTAGCACTTTTAGTTTGCTTTTCTGCTACCATATTTCATTCTCCTATCCGATTCTTCGATTTCGTTTTTCATGCGGACTATAGTTCGGACTACCGTATTTTGCTCGTCCCCTGTAAGATTGGGAAGTGCATTTTTGAGAATTCCAATAAGGATTTCTCTGTCTTTTACTTCTCTTACCGATAATCGTCTTCCTAACATATTGATTCTCCTTACTTTGTTTGCTCATGAGTTATGTCCTCACTAACTTAGATTTTTGGTTCATTGGCGATATCCTCGCTTTTATCAATCTCGGGTTCGGGTGCATTTTCTATTTGCTGCACATCTTCAAAGAAATATTTGAGCCGTTCACGAAGGCTGTCCATAGTATCCATATCAGATGAAAAGCCGAGACTAATAACCATTGCATCAACAAATTTCATCCCTTTTACATTGCGATAAAACTCTGTGTACGAACCCCATATACCGTCTGCACCGGTATAGATATCAGCATCTCTATCGTTGATTTGGAAATTATATTTGGCGGTATCTACTCCGATGATTTTTTCGTAAACTTCTTCATTTTCATACATCATTCCGCTTAAATATGTATCTATGGTTTTTTCGGGTGCTATATAGAGTGTCATATCCAAGAGGGTTAACTCGGGCATATCTTCACACGGGTTTTCTTCGATTGTGACTCGGGCTGCATTGTAAAAAGGGTGGATTGCTTGCTGTAAAGTTAATCTTTCTAATTCATCACCTGTATATTGCTCAAAATACCACGGATCACCCATTGATACATACTCGGGCGGTTTTACTTTATATGTTTCTTTCATTTTTAGTTCTCCTTTGCATTGTTGAAGTAATCTTCATCCTTAACGGATTCCATAAAGTTGCGAATTTCCTCAACGCTATCCACTCTCGGATAGTGATGCAGAGCCTGTGCAACCTTCTTGCCGTAAGTTCTGTAATCTGCTCTCGGGTCAAGAATAGAGATTACGCCGGTATCTGTTTCACAGCGTATAAGTCTGCCCACGCCCTGACGAAGTTTAATCAGCATATCCGGGGTGCAATACTTACTTACGAACTCGCTTGTGGTTTCACAGTTTTCTCTGCGTTCTTCCATAATTGCAGAAGGCATCGGGAACGGCAGTTTAACGATAATTACAGAGGACAGGCAATCTCCGACACAGTCAACGCCTTCCCACATAGAGCCAGAAGCGAAGAGGATGCCGTTCTTGGACTTTTTAAAATCTGCGATAGCATTCTTATTGCTTCTTGTCATGCAGATGATGTCGAACTCTGTGAGCTTATCTTTAAGCAGTTCGTGAACCATTTTAAGCACTTTGTAGGAAGTGAAAAGGATAGCCGTATGGCCGTTGGTTGCACGAATAATCTTTTCGGTTTCGGCTGCGATTGCCTTGTAGTATTCTTCATCCTCGTTCTCGGGAGAAGGAACAGGCATGTGCTTGGGGATATACAGTCTTGTATGGTTTTCATAATCGAAGGGTGATTCTGTTCTCGATTCAAGGAGCAGATGCTTCGCTACAAAATCAAGACCGTTTTCACTCTTGAAGTATTCGAAATCCGTTCCGTCAGAAAGCGTACCCGATGTAAGCACATGGCTGACATTTCTATCCCATACCTTCTTGCGAAGAATATTATTGATTTTCTTGGGGGTACAGCAGAGAGAAACGATACCGTTTTCATCTGTGTCTACCCACACGGTGTTCTGACTGCCTTTGCTGATAGTTTCAATGGCGTTTTTGAGCATCTCGCCGGTAACGGGGATTCCGTAATTACGCTTTACTTTCATCTTTTCAATACGAGAGAGAAGATATTTGA
This sequence comes from Candidatus Avilachnospira sp., assembly GCA_045580485.1. Classification (GTDB taxonomy): domain Bacteria; phylum Bacillota; class Clostridia; order Oscillospirales; family Oscillospiraceae; genus Avoscillospira. The sequence continues at coordinate 14,116 of JAZNNW010000029.1, forward strand.
TTTTGCCAAGCTTGGAGATTTGGAAGTTGGTTAAGGTGATAATGCTTCCACGGTCTTCCTCAATATCGTTATCATTACGCTTTCTGCGGAGACTTCCGAAGAGGGCGTTGTTTTCTTTGAGGAGTGCTTCCAAGAACTCTTTATACTTAGCTTTATCATTACGGGGTGAACAGAGAACCTTAACGGCTTCAACATACTTCACGATATCTTTCTGACTGATTCTTTCGCCGAAGGTGTCTTCTGCTGCTTCCTTAAACTTGTGAGCTTCATCGACAACAACGAAACAACTTTCACGAAGCAAGGGCGGACGGTCTTCGGTGTGAGTCTTTTGCGACATAAGATACATATTGTGGTTGGTAACCTGAAAATCAAGACCTTTGAAGTTGTACATCTTATGGGTCAAGTAGCTGTATGCACATTCGTCACGCATAGAACATCCAACACAAGATCCCTTAATACAGATGCGGTTTTTAATCGCACCGCTGATGCGATATCTATCGAGGTCGATTCCGCATGGCAGGCTGCCAATCTTTTCAAGAAGTTCGATTGTATCCTTATATTTCGAAGGATATTTTTTAATATTGCGAAGGAAGTCTTCGTAACGATAATGGCAGAAGTAATGCTCTTTGCCTTTGCGGAGTACCGCAGTCAAGGGCTGCTCAATAATGTAATAGTCCATAAGCATTTTTGAAAGGTTCGGGATTTCTCTTTGCACGATTGCTTTCTGCAATTCGATGCTCGAGGTGGTAATGGTGATAGGTAAGTTCATACCATATTCTTTATCGTTATGGTGTTTAGCCACAATTGCCGCCACCAAATAAGAAAGGGTCTTACCAGTTCCAACCTCGGCTTCGCAGAGAGCAACCTGTTTGGAAGTAAAGCCAAGATACATTTTCTTTGCCAAGGTGATTTGTTCTTCTCGAATGTTGTAGCCGTTGTTTGCAAGCACAACACGGAAGATAGAGTCGATAACATCGAGGGGCCTGTCTACAAATCTGCTTAAATAACGCTTATCGCCGGTGTATTTTACGGAATACAGAATGTGAGGGATAAGCTGCTTATATGATTCCTTCGGATACAGGTTGTCCGGGCGTTTTGTGATAACGCTTGAGCCGTATCCTGTTGTAAGGTCGATTGCGATGTAATCAATTTTGTGTCGCAAGGGTGCGTGATAAATTAAATATCTGTTTTCAAAAGTAAAATCATAAACGCCGCCTTTATAGGCCTTACCAGCGTCTATGTAGTTTTCTAAAATTTCGTTTCCATCGTATGTCATTTCAAACATTGTTTTTTCTCCTTTTTGGTTAGTAATTAAAAAAATAAATAAGAATGTTTGAGCGACAGAATGGTATGCAGGAATGTTGTCCACTCCTGCACAGTAGTTCCATCGCTCAAATAAAGTTTTGTTATCGAGCGTAGGATTCATGGATGTCGAGTATCTCGCAGCATATTTCTCACGACTTTTTCGAACTCGAGAGAACGAGCATCATATATGGTGTAACAGACATAATTTTCAGTCTGAAACAACATATCTCACCTTCCGGTAAGCTGTTTTGCAGAAGTATCATTATTCCTCTACCGGAGTTATGGCCAATCAGAAACATGCTGTACTATTGTTCTGACTCGGCGCAAGGTTTATCGCTCGCTCTGTGAAGAGGTCTTGGCGCCCTTGTCCGACAGCTTTCCTTTTACGGTCCGGTGAGTTTATACCTCGGCATCCTTCGTATTCAATTGTCAAGGTGCATTCAACCCTGACATAAATTCAAGATTGAAAAGGAATTTATCTTTTCCTCACTTGTATAGGAACGAAAATCGAGTTTTGCTAACCCTTAAATTAAAAATTCTTTTATTTTTTTCAAAATTCTTTGTTTTCTCTTGTGAATTGCGATACAGGAAACTCGATATTTTTCTGCTACTTTTCGTTCCGATAGATCTTGAAAAAAGAGGGCATCTATCAGTTCTCGTTCAGCCTTATCAAGATGCTCTAATGCTGAATACAGTTTTTCTATCATCAGACTGTGCAGTATAAGGTTCTCGGGATTGGATTCGTAATCTACGAACTCGTGGAAGTTTTCGTAAGCACCGTCTTCGCCGCCGAGTAATGCACTAAACTGTGTTTCATTCGCTTTGTGCTTACCATCGTTCTTTTCAATTCTCCATTCACCGCGGCGGAACTCGTCATAGACTTCCTTACAAACATGGATTACTCTTTCTTTTCCTGTGGTTGTATCAAATACATTGATTGCGTATAATTCGCTCATTTTTCTAATCTCCTTAAATTTTGAATTTTGGTTTTGATTCAAAATTCGAAGATTAGGGATATCGGGCAATAGACGACTGCCAATTTGTTATAAACATAAAAAGTCCTTTCCCGTGCAATACAGGAAAGGACTCTAATTACCGTACAAGGATTCGCGCAAAAAAACGCCGTACAAATTAAGACAACAGATTATCCATATAGGATTCTATTGTTCTTAACCTTGTACGGCGCTTGGAAGTCACGGTTAACAACCGGCTCTGCTTGCACGAATTAAAGTTTCGTATTTAATTTATCTACCGACATATCCAAGTCTAAATGGATTTATCGGTGCTGTTTTCTTTTTTATCTTTCTGAAATAGGCGAGACTAAGTGGTTCTTCCAATTTGCATTTGCGACATTTAACTTGGACGATTCCTGATGTTATGCCATAGATTTCTTCAATTCTAAAACCACAAACAGGACACTTCAGTTCTCGGCTTTTCAGCTTCTTGGCTTCTTCACGAGACTTGCGTATTTTCTCCGCTACATCCGGAGTGAGGTGACCATATCTGCTATCGTATATTATTTCTTGATTCTCTGTCATAGCACACCTCCGAGTTGTAGGTCTTTTTCTAAATACTCAGTCAAGTCGTGTGGAATAAGCCATCCCAATGTTTTTAAGCGAATTACGAGTGCCTGATAAGAAACACCCATACAGTCTGCAATTTTACGGAGTTTTATTTTGTCTTCCGGGGCAAAGACATTCCAACCGTAAACATTCAATCCTTCTTCGCATCCGTATTTTTTCATAACTCTTTTCAAAATAAATCGAGGCATTAAAAATACAGAACCAAGTCTGTCGGCTTGAGTTTCAGAAAAAGACAGCAGTTCTTTTTGTTCTTCTAAAGTATAAATTCTTTCGGGGTCAAATTCATTATGAAAGCATCCTACATCTTGCATAGGATTCTGTTTGGCAATAACACTATGCGCACCTTCGTGACCAAGAGTAAACCGTCTTCGACTGCTTTCATTTTCGTTCAGTAAGACTTTGTCCAATACTGCGGTGTTCTTCGGGAATACCACTTGTACTCTCTTGCCATTACGGATTACATGCAGAGGTCTTTTGCCGTTTGATAAAAATGCGATCTTGTTCGGATCGTCTTCGGCGATGGTTTCATAAACTACGGTTAGTCCTAAATAATCCGTAACCAAGCCATCAATATCGACACAGTGCGTATTATAACGCCGTGTTTTACTGATATACGCTCTTACGATGGTTTCACCGAGTTCTTCCAACTCATCGTATGAAATATAGCTTCTCAACCTGTGTCCACCTCCGGTTGAATTGACTCAACATACCATTTGTCGTCAATTCGATATAGATATTTTTCCGCACTACCGATAAGTACCGTGTAGCGAATTCCTTTAAAGTCACCTTCGGAGGTACAAGAGTGAAGAGTCTTTTCGATATCCCATGTGCGACCGTCATGCCAATGAATACGGGTAGGTCTTACTGCACCACCAGTAAGAACCTGATAATCGACCTTCACAAATACTTGTTCCACTTTTATACCTCCTGTTTTAGTAGGGCATTAAAGCCCTTTGATTACATGCTGTGCTACGCCTTGTATCTGTAGGTCATAGACCTCGATATCTTTATAATTCTTCTTTGCATTTGCAGAGCGAAGAATAGCACAATGCTTTTTCTTGTTTCTATAAAAATACTTTAGGTTGTTTAAACCATCAGAAAGAGCAACAACAATATCTCCTTCTTCAGCGGTGTTTTGCTTTCTTACTACAATCCAATCGCCGTCATCGATACCTGCATCGACCATTGAATCGCCATTAGCACGGAGTAAAAACATTTCTCCGCTGCCGAATACTGTTTCAGGCAGACGAACATATTCGAGGATTCGTTGTTCTTCCAATAATCCGGGGCCGCACGAAACCGAGCAATCGAGTATAGTGGCGCATGTGCCTGAACCTTTATATTTACGAGTAGCTTCTGTGGTTATTGAATTGCCATCGTATTCGATCATACCTTTTTCAGCCATCTCTACGATATATCTATAGGCCGTTCCTCTTGAAACGCCAACTTCAACCGCAATTTCTGTCGTTGAAGGAGACCTGCCTTCTTCGATATAAAACCTTTCGGCAAACTCTTTTATTTGATTCATTAACTCAATACTCTTTGAACGCATATTATCGTCCTCCGTTCTAACCAGAGCAATCTGCTTTGGATAGGTTTATTATAGCAGGTTCTTCAATTCTTTGCAATAGGGTTTTCAAAGATGTCACAAATGGTGTCGCAAATTTTGAACAATACACCCCATATCATAACTGGTAGCTATTGTGAGTATCATGGTGCTCTTTACTTTGAGTGAAAAAATGGTATAATTATGTGTGTAAGTTGGTTTTAAAGGATGTGGACTTATTGGAAAAATATAAAAGAATTGCA
>JAZNNW010000030.1:0-38845 GCA_045580485.1 Candidatus Avilachnospira sp.
GGCAGAGATCCTGGTCTGGACAGAAGATGTCTATCAGGCAGCAACAGAACTGACCGAAGCCAATGCTGTAAAGCTGGAAGACAATGAAATGGATCTTCAGAGTGACGGTGTCACCTACAAGTTCTCCTACGACGATGCTGCCCCGAAGGAAATGTTCTCCGCAGTTTATGCTTGTGCAAAGATCACCGATACCAATGGTAATGTGCACTATGGCGGCGTAGCAGTCTACAGCCCCGAGCGCTATGGCTACACCAACTATCAGAAGGAATCCACTGCCGGCCGTCTGGCAAAGGCTCTGGTCGTCTACGGTGATGCCGCAAGAACACTCTTCGGCTAAGTAGGATTTCCCTTGTTACAAAAAGATCTCCCCATATGGGGAGATCTTTTATTTTATCCAGAAAATTCCAGACTTTCCGTTGCTTTTCCCACTTTGATGCTTTAGAATAAAATGGATATCCTATACGGATAAAAACCACGGATTTGAGGCGAGAGTATGAAGACCAAGAGACTGTTATCTTTATTCCTGGCAATCGTGATGATTTTTGGCATGCTGCCCACTTTTGCAGCTGCTGAAGAAACACTGCCAAGCAATTTGAAGGCGCCCCTTCCTGCAGAGGTTGCAAATGATTTGGCAATCTCCGGCGCAGGTGTCTCCCATGTGGTTGACATCCCCGTCAACAGCTCTACTTACCAGAATGCTTCCGGCACCGTTGTCTCCTTCAACGACAACGACACCACTTCCCATATGGGCATGTCTGCCGCTATGGATCTGAAGAATTGTGCCAACCCCGGCGGCGCTGTTTCCAGCCTGAAGTATGCCGGTGCCGTCATTCCTGCCTCCGAGTTCATCGCTGACGGTGAATGGCACATCTACAAGCTGGCTGACTACACCTGCCCCAGCACCTTCGGCAACTTTGTCGAGTTCAACTGCGGCAGCCAGTACTGCTATCTGAGAAGCCAGAACTCCGGCTGGCATGGTATCTGGACCTACAACAGCCTGCGTGACCATGTTGTTGACCTGTACATTTCCTACAAGATCAGTGGTCCTCTGGTTTCCGAGAATCCTCCTATCTGGTACATTGACCGCGTCATTTTTGTAGATATCTGCGAGAACTACATCACTGAGTGGACCGGTGGCTCTGACGCTACCTGTGGCTCCCCCGCAACACAGTTCGGCACCTGCCCTTCCTGCGGGAATGTCTACAACAAGGTCATCGGCGATGCTACCGGTGAGCATGACTTCTCCGGCGGGTATGTTTGGAATGCTGACACCGGCAAGTATGCCGTTTCCTGCGTCAACTGCGATGTTTCCCAGATTGTGGACGCAGCCTTCCCGGCTCCTCTGCCTGAGGAAATCATCAGTGATCTGACTGCCTCCGGCACCAACATCAAGCATGTTGTGGATGTCCCTGTCAACGAATCTTCCTTCAGAAATGCCTCCGGCGAGGTCGTCTCCTTCCTGTCTGCTGACGAGACTTCCCATATGGGTATGTCCGCTGTCATGGATCTGACCGGGGTCGATACCAATCAGGCCATCAAGGGCATTCGCTTTGTCGGCGACATCATCCCCACCACCAAGGCTGATCCCAACGGCATGATCATCGACGGCCAGTGGCACATTTACAAGGTCGAAGACCATGTGATGCCCGCTTCCAGCTACTACTATGAGTTCAACCTGGGCTATGACCGTGTTATCTATGCCTATCTGAGAGGTTACAACAACTACAGTGCAATGCTCAATCAGACAGTTGATTACTACCTCTCCTACAAGATCGTTGATAACAGAGACTCCACAGGCGAGTGCTGTATCTATATTGACCGTGCAGTATTCGTGGTTTCCTGCGAAAGCTGTATTACAGAAGATGCCGTTTGGGTAGAAGGCACTGCAGCCACCTGCACCAACGGCTCTACCAAGTACACCACCTGCCCCCGGTGCGGTGAGATCTACACCGTCTACAATGACGATATGCTGGATCACACCTTCGGTGAATATCAGTATGATGCAGCTACCGATATGCTGGTTGCCAAGTGCGTCAACTGCGATGCTACCGACAGCAAGGCAGCGGACCTGCCCTCCAACCTGAAGGCCCCTCTGCCTGCAGAGGTCGAAGCCGATCTGGAAGCCTCCGGCGTTGATGTTTCCCATGTCATCGATATCCCTGTCAATGACTCTAACTTCTTCAACGCTTCCGGCAATGTCGTCTCCTTCGCGGAAGATACCGCTTCCGATCTGGGTAAGGCTGCTGTCATGGATCTGACCAAGACTTCCAACCCCGGCGGCGCTGTCAGTTATCTGAAGTTTGGCTGCGCTTACTTGCCCGCTTCTATCCAGATTCCTGCTGCTGATATGATCGCTGACGGCGCATATCATGTTGCTAAGGTCGCAGATTTTGAGATGGCCACTCCCTCCAATGGCAGCAACTACGGTTACATGGAATTCCATGCCGGTAACCAGTACTGCAACCTGAGAAACAGCAGTCAGATCTATCTGCTCAACGGCCTTATCGGTCATACCGTTAATGTTTATATCTCCTATAAGCTCAGCGGCCCCATGGGTGATTTCAGCAATCCTCCCGTGATCTATATTGATCGTCTCATGTTCGTTGACTCCTGCATCAACTATCTGGGCGACACCGCTGTGACTGTTGAGTCCACCTGCGGTGCCCAGGGTTCCATCTCCGGCACCTGCTCCGTGTGCGCCAATGCCTTCACCAAGGCTCTCCCTACTAAGGAGCACAACTATGGCGATCCCGTCTATGACGAGGCTACCTATACCTACACTGCTGTCTGCGCAAACGGCTGCGGCATCGATCAGATCACCTATCCCGAAAACCTGAAGGCTGCCCTGCCCGCAGAAGTCATCGCTGACCTGAAAGTTTCCGGTGTTGATGTTTCCCATGTGGTTGACATTCCCGTCAACAGCTCCACCTATATCAATGCTTCCGGCAGCGTTGTCTCCTTCAACGACAGCGATACCACTTCCGTCATGGGCAAGTCCGCTGTTGCCGACCTGTCCATGATGGCTAACCCCGGCGGCGGCATTGGTGCTATCCGCTTTGCCAATGCTGTGTTCGAATACAAGAACATGACCACTGACAACCAGTGGCACATCACCAAGCTGGACGACCATGTTCTGTCCGAATCCTTCGGCAACTATGTCCAGTTCGACGGCGGCTATGTCAAGAGTGAGGGTACTTTCTCTGTTCAGTACTGGAACATGAGAAGCGCCGCCGGCACTGTTGGCCTTTACAACCCCCTGCGCGGCCACACTGTCGATGTTTACCTGTCCTATAAGGTCTCTGGTGCTCTGAGCACCTATCCTCTGGTCTACATTGACCGTATCATTTTTGTGGATTCCTGCGAAAACTATGTTGGCGAATGGAGTGCAGCCACCGAGGCTACCTGCACCGAACCTTCCACCCAGTCCGGTGTCTGCATCGACTGCGGCGAGACCTTCGTCAAAGAAGTCTCTCCCGCTCTGGGTCACGACTTCTCCGAAGTGGCATTCAGCTACGAAACCGGCTATCTGACCGGCAGCTGCCCCCGCTGCGGCGAGCCACTCGCTGAAACTCTGCCGGAGAATTTCCTGGCTGAAATGCCTGCCGAGATTCTGATGGACATGGAAGCTGACAATGTCCCCTACACCAAGGTTTGGGACTTCCGTGCTATGGACAGCGACCATGCCGACATTCTGGTCCACGATGAAGCTGCTACCTTCGATCAGGTCGCAGGTCTGGCTTATGCTGTTTCTGTAGATGACCCCGCCGTTGCTCTGCCCATCCACTCTCAGAGACTGGGTACTCTGAAGATCAAGGCTGAGGACATCAACAGCGGTGAGTATGTCTGGTACAAGAACACCATCAACATGAGTGCAGATGGTCTGCCCAGCAGTATGGTTTACTTCTACGCATGGAATATTTGGAACAGTGACCTGCACAATGTCATCAACACCTATCTGAAGGGTGCACAGTTCGACATGTGGATGCTCACTAAGGTCGAAACTGCTCCTATCGACGGCAACACCGAAGAAGTCATGAGAACCGTCTACTTCGACCGCTTCGTCCTGGTTGAGAAACAGTCTGCTGTTACCCACACTGTTACTCTGATCAACGATGGTGTCACCGAAACTCAGACCATCTACGAAGGTCAGCATCTCCCCAAGCCCTCTGTGGAGAAGGACGGTTATGCCCTCGTGGGCTGGTATACCAATGATGGCGAGGCATACGAGTTCTATAAGGTGCCTGTCATGTCCGACCTGACCCTGACTGCAAAGTGGGGCCACAGCGTAACCTTCTATGATGATGCAGGCGTTGAAATAGAGACCAAACTCGTTGAGCATGAAGCTCTCACCACCGAGCCTGCTGACCTGAGTATTCCCGATGGTTATGTGGTCAAATGGCATATCGGCAGTGCTAGTGGGGAAGAATTCGACCTTTCCACCGCTGTTACAGCCAACCTCGAACTGTATGCAGTTATTGAGGAAGAAGCCGACAGTAACATTATTGCCTCCGGCTATTGCGGCGGTGAAGGAGATGGCACGAACCTCACTTGGGAACTCACCAAGGACGGCACCCTGACCATCTCCGGCACCGGCACAATGAAAGAGTATTCATATGGCTATGATGATGCACCTTGGTTCTCCCATCGTAGTGATATTCTGAAAATTATCATTGAAGATAATGTCACAAGTGTTGGTTCTTATGCCTTCTATGAGTGTGGTCCACGCGTGGGCGAATATGGTGGCGGTGAATTTTATCTTCTGGAAAGCAATGATACTTTTGAGATAAAGATTGGCAGCAGTGTAGCCAGTGTTGGTTATTGTGCGTTTGCCTATTGCGAAAGCTTAACCTCGATTGCTATTCCGAACAGTATGACATCCATTGGCCACTATGCGTTTGCCGGATGTGAAAGTTTGAGTGAGATCGAAATCCCCAATAGTGTGGAAACGATCGAAAGCGGAGCGTTTAAGCATTGCCTCAGTTTGATCAATGTGAGTCTCCCAAATAGTCTGATCACAATTGGTGATTCTGCATTTGAGGGCTGTCGTATTTTGCCTGCGGTGATTATTCCTCTTAGTGTGACCACCATCAATGGCAGAGCGTTTTGGGAATGTGATGCGCTGTCTTCTGTGTATTTTGAGGGAAATGCACCGACCATCACGGAAGCAGCAGATGCACAAGCAACTTTTGATGTTGATTCTGCCACTCTCTACTACATCCCCGGTACGACCGGTTGGACGGACAGCGATGCTTACGATGCCGAGGCAGGTACATGGAACGGCTACAAGCTGGCTGCATGGGAGAGTGACGATTTGCCCGAAAACTTGCTGGCTCCATTGCCGGCGGAGGTGCAGGAATATTTAGATGCTCATGACATAGGCACAGAGCATGTGTATGATTATGGTGCAGATTCGTTCACCATTGTCTCTCCTATTGAGGTTGTGGAAGACAGCGAAACAGTACTGGGCAGCGCCACAAAGATCAGTGCGTTTGCCTTTGGCAATCCAGCTTCCTTTATTGGTAGGGACCTACCGGTCAATCTTTACTCAAGTTCAAATGGAATGACAACAATTGGAACGATTTCCACAGAAGAATTGAGCAGCAATGCCAATCAGGGATATGTGCTCTATTCGTTTGAAGATATACTGGTTCCAGAGATGGTTCCTGGATATTGGTGGATGTTCAACTGGTATCTGCAGAACCGTAGGATTGCAGCAGATTTGACACAGTTGATCGGAAAAACTGTCAATTTCTATGTTTCCATGAAAATTGAAGGCGACCCGATCTCTGGCGATACCGAAGAAACCGGACCAGTTTATTATGTGGATCGCATTATTGTTGTAGAACAGCCGACAAGTGATGTTACCTATGTTGCTTCGAACGGCACTCTGCAGTATGAGACATTAGCAGAAGCGGTTGAAGATGCTGCTGAAAACAGCACCATCGAGTTGCTGGCTAACACTGACGAGACCGTCACTGTCTCCAAGGTGCTGACCATTAATCGTAACGGTTTTGCCGCATCCGGTCTGACCGCAGGTGAAAACTATGTATTGACAACCACCGACGAGACCTATACTGTTGCTCCGGGCGTTATAGCCTCCGGCACCTGCGGCGGCGAAGGCGACGGCACCAACCTGACCTGGAGGCTGACCGAGAACGGCACTTTGGTGGTTTCCGGCACCGGTGCTATGGTCGAACACACATCCTCTGAGAGTTATCCTTGGTGTGAATACAAGAATCAGATTACATCTGTTGTCATTGAAGATGGCGTGACCACAGTTGGTTATCAGGCATTTAGTCGTTTTGAATGTCTGACAAGTATCAACATCGGAAACGATGTGACTACCATCAGTGAGAAGGCTTTCGAAATTTGTTATAATGTAAAATCTTTAACTCTTGGTCAAAGCGTAACCACCATCGGCAAGGATGCATTCCTTCAGAATTCCGGGATGGAGACTGTAACCATTCCTGCCTCTGTAACCTCCATTGGAGAATGGGCCTTTGACTGTTGGGAGAGCCTGCATTCCGTGTTCTTTGAAGGCGATGCACCGGAAATCTGCGATGCTTCTTTCGGTTTCAGTTTAGATACGATTTTCTACTATGATCCCGATATGTCCGGCTGGACAGATTCTGAATACTACGAACCGGACACCGATCTCTGGCGCGAGACGCATTTCCTGTCCGTTAAAGAGGAAGATGCGGTTGCTAAGACCAGCGTGTTCTTCCCCACGCTGGAAGCTGCGATCACAGCTGAGGGTACATGGTCTGATACCATTGATTTGGTGAAGGATACGGACGAAGAGATTGTGGTCTCCCTCGTATATCTGCCCGGCGTGACCATCAACCGTAACGGCTTCAGTGCGCCCAACCTCACCGCCGGCGAGGGCTTCAAGCTCACCGTTACCGATGATGCCTACATTATTGAAACAGACAACACTCTCGCCTCCGGCTACTGCGGCGGCGAAGGCGATGGCACGAACCTCACTTGGGAACTGACCAAGGACGGTACTCTGACCATCGAAGGCACTGGTGCCATGGCGGATTATACCTATAACACCATGCCTTGGGGCGCTCATAGAGGTTCCATTAATAAAGTCATCATTGCTGACGGTGTGACCACTATTGGCGAATATGCGTTTGAGTACTGCGACGGTCTGACCTCTGTGACGATCCCCGATAGTGTGACCGCCATTAATGATATGGCGTTTGCTGAGTGTTTTAGCCTGACCGAGATAACAATCCCCGACAGTGTGCACACCATCGGCAGCAGTGCGTTCAATACATGCACAGCACTGACCTCTGTGATCATCCCTGATGGAGTTATTACTATCCGTGATGGCGCGTTCGGTTTTTGTACCAGTTTGATCTCTGTGTCTATTCCCAACAGTGTCATCACAATCGATGAGTTTGCATTCGGTGCCTGCACTAGCCTGACCAACGTGGAAATTCCTGCCAGTGTGACGACCATTTGCAATAATGCATTCTCTTCCTGTACCAGTTTGGCTTCTGTGTACTTTGAAGGTAATGCACCTGTAATGATGGGGGCCAACTTGGAAAATGCGTCTTTTGATACGGATGTTGCAACCCTCTACTACATCCCCGGTATGACCGGCTGGACGGATAGCGAGGTCTATAATGCCGCTGCAGGTACTTGGAACGGCTACAAGCTGGCTGTTTGGGAAGAAATGGCACCTGCTTATACCGTGACCTTTGACACCGATGGCGGCAGTGCTGTGGAAGCCCAGACGGTGAAATACGGCAAAACTATTACTAAACCTGCCACTCCCACCAAGGACGGCTACACCTTCGAGGGTTGGTACAACGGCGATGTGGAGTTTGACATCACATCTGCCGTTACCTCGGACTTGGCCTTGATCGCTAAGTGGAAGATGGATCCTCTGTATACCGTATTCTCCACAGAAACAGTCGAACTGGCTCCCGGCATTACCCAGGATATCAAGTATGCCACTAATTCTGACGGCAATCAAATTGTCTATTATATCGCCACTGCGGATATCACCCGAGACGATGTCAATGTTTATGCCAACTATAAAGACAACGATCCCTCCAAGGGTTGGGGTATGCAGAGCGTTTTGGATCAGTCCAATGCTGCACAAGCAAAGTATGGCGATCCTGAAAGTGAACAGTATATCCCCAACTATAATGTTATCGTCAGCACCAACGGCGACGGCTTTAGTATGATGAATGGCGAACCCAACGGCCTGTTGGTTATGGGCGGCGTGGAATATCATGCACCCAACGCCAACGGTTTCTTCGGTATTTTGAAGGACGGCACTCCTGTCATCGGTACCACGGAGGAATACAACACCATCTACAAGGGAAATGTGCAGGAAGGCATTGCCGGTTTTGGCTCCAGATTGGTCAAAGATGGCAATATCTGCGTTTCTGGCAGTGATTCCAAGACACCTCGTACTGCTGTTGGTATTACTGCCGCAGGCAAGGTCGTTCTGATGGTTCTGGACGCTAGAGAATCTTCTTGGTCTGTGGGTGCCGGTATGGCCGAAATTGCACAGATTATGTACGAAGTTGGTTGTGTGGATGCCATTAACCTGGATGGCGGTGGCAGCAGTACCTTTGTTGCAAAACAGCCCGGCGAGGATGCCCTGTCTGTTGTTAACAAACCTTCCGATGGCTTTGCCCGTTCTGTGGCCAGCTCTTTGATGGTGGTTTCGACAACTGTTACCTACAAAACTGAGGTTGACGGCATACAGTATGAAACTCTGGCAGAGGCTGTTGAAGCTGCTGCCGAGGGCGATACCGTCACCCTGCTTGCCAACACAGACGAAGCTGTGACCGTCGGCAAGGAAGTGGTCATCTCCAAGAACGGCTTTACCGCTACCGGCATTACTGCCGCGGAAGGCTACGAAGTCATCGAAACGGCTACTTCCTACACCGTTGCCGAAGTCAACTATGAGATCGGCGATGGCGACAAGGATCTGGATAATGCCATCGAAGATGCGAAGGACCCCAACAATGAGAATCCTGAGGTCTCCATCGGCGGCGGCAGCACCAGCGAGGATGGCAACAAGTCCGAGATCGACATCCCCGTTACCGTGTTCATCAAGGTCCATGGTGCCGGAGATAAGAACATCGATCTGAACATCGACTGCGGCATTGCAGGCATTACCTTTGACAGCGCCGCTCTGGAAGAGATCGTCAACAATGCATTGGATGCAGCGCAGATCCAGTTGTCCGTAGAAAACAACAAGGATAAAAAGCCCCATAACAACGGCGCAGAGGTCTACGAGATCAATCTGACCGTCAAGGGCAGTACCGAGGGCATCTGGGCCGGCGATGACAACAAGGGCTCGGCCAAGGTCAAGATCCATGTGGGCAACAAGAAGAAGGGCGTAACCGTCTTCTATGTGGATGAAAACGGAAAGAACCAGAAGGTCGAGGATGCAAGAATTGAAGACGGCTATGTCATCTTCACCGCCAAGCATTTCTCCACCTACGAGATCATCACGACAGATGCAGAAGAAGTCTCCCTGCCTTACACCTTCAAGCAGAATAGTGCCGGAACTGCCACCTCCTACACTGCATCTCTGGGTGTTGAGTCTCAGGTTGAGTTCAACATCGGCTTCACACCCGTGGCAGTCAACGGTGGAACTGTAAATATGCGGGAGCTGGCAGGCAAGAAGGGCTTTGGTGTGCTGGTGTGGTCCGAAAAGACTGCTCCTGCAACGGAAGCAGAGGCTGTGTATGCAAATGCAGAAGCAGTTTACGATGAGCCCTATGTCTACGATGGCAAGCTGAGAATCACCACGGACGGCATTCCTGCCAAGAACATGGGTGATGACATCAGCTGGCGTGTGTTCTACACCGACGGCAACGGCAACTATGTCTATGGCTCCTACAAGCAGAACTACAACATTGCAAGAGACTTCCTGACCTCCAATGTCAATAAGACCGGAAGCAATGCACCCAATGCAGACGCCAAGGCTCTGTACATTGCAATGCTGAACTACGGAGCAGCAGCACAGACATCCTTTGGCTATAAAACGGACAGTTTGATGAATGCAGGACTGACAGACGCACAGAAGGAGCCCGCATGGTCCAGCAGCTTGGTGAGAACTACCTGGGGTGTTGATGAAGAGAAGACAGGCAACTTTGTAAGAGACGAGTCCATCATTACCAGCAGAACTGCAAATCTGTCTCTGGAAGGTAAGATCAGCACAAACTTCAGAGTGATGTTCAGTGAAGCTGCAGCAGGTGCACCGGTAGCGAAGGCTGAGATTCTCATCTGGACAGAAGCAGATTTCCTGGCAGCAGATGTCCTGACTGAAGAAAATGCAACTTTCATCAGTCAGATGCGGCTTGAGTCTGATGGAAAATACCTGTACGAGTACAACAAAGCAGCTCCCAAGGAAATGTTCTCTGCCGTGTTTGCCTGTGCAAAGATCACAGATACCAACGGCAATGTGCACTACGGCGGCGTAGCGGTCTACAGCCCAGAGCGTTATGGCTATGCCAATTACAACAAGGGCACTGCTGAAGCGCATCTGTCCAGATGCGTCGTCGTCTACGGTGACGCTGCAAGAACTTACTTCGGAGATTGATTAACAATAGCTTATGTCACAAAAGCCTCCTGCCTGACGGCGGAGGCTTTTGTGGGTGCGATAATACAATCAAAAGACTTTACCAACTAATAAATATTTGTTATAATTATCTCACGAAGAAGAATTGTGAGGAAAACCTTATGAGAATGAGAAAGAAAGTCAATCTGGTGCCCCGGATGGAGGCCTGTTCGGAATATTGGATTCAAGAGCCGGAGACCTACAAAGGTCATTGGCGAGATCTGATGCCGGGATGCCGTGAGCTGCGAGTAGAGGTCGGTTGCGGAAAGGGCGGATTTACCGTCCGGACTGCTTCTGCCAATCCCGATGTGCTGCTCATTGCTGTGGAAATCTGCAAAGATGCCATGGTGGTTGCTATGGAAAAGGCCAAAGCCATGGGATTGAAGAATGTCTTTTTTATCTCCATGGATGCGGCAAAGATCGAGGAGTTCTTTGCTGAGAGCGAAATTGATCTGATGTATATCAACTTCTGCGATCCCTGGCCCCGTAAGAAGAATGCCAAGCGGAGACTGACATTCCGCAGTTTCCTTGATCACTATCGCCGTGTCATCAGAATGGGTGGCGAAATTCACTTCAAAACTGACAATGCGCCGCTCTTTGAGTTTTCTCTGGAGGAATTTGCGTTCTGTGACCTGGAAATGCGCAATGTCACCCGGAACCTCCATGAGAACGGTCCTGTGGGTATTATGACCGATTATGAAGAGAAATTCCATGCTCTCGGTACACCCATCAACCGTTGTGAATGTATCGTTCGCAGCAAGCCTGCTCCTGCAGCAGAAGAATAAAATCAGGGCTTCCCGGTAGGGAAGCCCTTAGTCTTTTATCGGAAGGAAAGTACCTCGTCCAGCGGCTTGCGGACGGCTTTACCGTGCTCACCTTCGGCAGGATAGCCAATAGCCATAATGCATGATACCAAATAACCTTCAGGCAGTTCAGCCAGTTCAATGACCTTCCTGGAGTCGAACAGACCCATGATCACAGAACCAAGACCGGCCTCATGTAGTGCCAGACAAAGGGTCTGGGTGCAGATACCGGCATCGAAGGATTGCCAATGCTCTCCCTTGTCGGAACTAAAGGAGCCGTCTTCGTTAAAGCCTGCAATTCCGTTGACGGTGGCGACCACCATCAGACCGGAAGCGCCGTTGATGTTATCCTTGTTTTTGGAGAAGTTCAGCGTTGCTTCTTCGGCAATGCGAGCCTTCAAAACAGGATCATCGATATAGATATAGCGGACGCTTTGCGAATTTTTCCATGTAGGGGCAAACTGCGCAGTTGCTACCACTTGGGAGATCAGTTCCCGGGAAACGGGCTTATCCTGAAAACGGCGCACGCTTCTTCTGGTTTTCAAACAGGTTTTTGCATCCATGATACATTCCTCCTTGCTGTTTTTTCCATTATAGCATAAAAATGAAGATTGGCAAAACCAATATTCCGTGTTAAAATCCCAATAGAAGGGAAGTGCTTTCATGTTTCAAGGATTTTCTCCCGAAACCGTGGATTTTCTGTGGGGGATTCGGTTAAATAATCATCGTGACTGGTTTATGGCTCATAAGGCAGAATACCAAAAGTATCTGTACGAACCCATGAAGCTGCTGGCACAGGATGTTTTTGCTGCCTTTCAAGGTGTGCCCAATATGGATCATAAGCTCTCCAGAATTTACAAAGATGCCAGAATGCATCCCGCTGTTCCTTACAAGGAAAGTCTCTGGTTTGTTATGCGTCCGGAAGGGTATTCCTGGAGCGAACAGCCGTCCTTGTATTTTGAAATAAAACCCGAGGGGTTCCATTACGGATTTGTTCTCTGGTCCCCCAAGAGCGTGGTTATGGAGCGATACCGAAAGCTTTTGGAGGCACACCCGGAGGAATACCCTGCTATCGTAAAACGGGTGGAGAAAGCCACAGGTATCCTTTTGGACGGTGATGAATACGGCAGAAAGAAACCCTGTCCCCATCCGATTTTGGACCCTTACTATAATCGGAAAAATATTCGTTTTGTCACAGCTGGCGAACCGGGTGAATTGATGTTCTCGCCAAAACTTGGGGAGCAGGTTATAGATACTTTGAAGAAGCTCTATCCGCTCTACGAATACTGTCTGAAATTCTCGTTGGATTGAGAAAAATTTTTCCTCATTTGAATTTCACTGCCGAATGTCTTCGTGAAAACGCAGTCATTCGGCAGTTTTATATTTTAACAGGAAAAATTCCTTGTATTTTCTATGCCTGTTTTCCACAGAAAGAGCCATATTAAAGAGGCGAGCGAGGGAGGAAAACGGGCGATGAAAACAAGAAGATTACGATGTCTGATATTGGTGATCTGGGTATCAATTTGCAGCAACTTAGTATACGCAGCACCAAGAATGGTCATACCGGGCGGCAATACAGTGGGTATCAAGCTGTACAGCAGAGGTTTGGTCGTGACGGGATTTGAAGACAGTTCGTCAGCCAGAGAGGCAGGACTAAAAAAAGGTGATGTGATTCTCGCAGTGGATGGAGAGATCGTCCATACAATTCAGAATCTGAGAAACAGTCTCGGGGACCACGCAGTGGTTTTGACGGTATCCAGAAAGGGGAAAGAGCAAAACTACAAAGTGGAGCCGGATGAGACGGCAGAGGGGCGAAGGATCGGTGTGTATGTCCGTGACTCCATGGCCGGGATTGGAACTGTAACTTATTACGATCCGGAAGATAGCACCTTTGGCGCCCTTGGTCACGGTGTCAATGATACGGATGCAGATGTCCTGCTGCCGCTGGAGGCCGGTGTTGTGGTTTCTTCCTCTGTATCCGATGTGAAGAAGGGGAAATGCGGAGATCCCGGGGAACTGAAAGGGAGTTTTGATGTGCATCGGATATTGGGTGCGGTGGAAAAGAATACCGATCTTGGCATTTTTGGGAAACTAAGAAGTTGTCCTGAGGGGAAAGCCATACCGACTGCGGAGAGACATGAAATCAGAACCGGAGCTGCCGCTATCTTATCTAATATTCAGGGGACAGAGACCCGATCTTATTCTGTGGAAATTTTGAAGATATACACCAATGACGATGGCAGTGGAAAAGATATGCTGATACAGGTAAAGGATGACGCTTTGCTGGAAAAAACAGGTGGCATCGTGCAGGGGATGTCTGGCAGTCCTATTATTCAAAACGGGAAAATTGTTGGTGCCGTCACCCATGTCCTTGTGAATGATCCAACGAGAGGTTACGGGATTTCTATTGAGAATATGTTGAGTGAGGCAGAATAACAGAAACGACAGGGGTCATTTGCTCCTGTCGTTTCTGGCATATTCGATTAAGGCTGACGAATAAAGAGGTTCAAAATCATTGCAGCAGAAGTCAGAGCGAGGAGCATCATAAATGTAGCAGGATAACCACCGGTAACTTCGAAAACCTTGTTTGAAGCGGTGGCGATGAGAGAACCACCCATGCTGGTAAATGTCATGAAAGCCATGTTAGTGGAAAAATACTTCATACCGAAGAAAGAGGAAGTAAAGGCGGCAGTAATCGTGGGACAGGCACCATAGGATATGCCGGTGAGGCACAGACCTACGATGCAGAGGGGCAGAGAATGGATGGATACGGCCACCAGCGTGGCAACTGCAGCGCAGATGGTGAGTATATTGGAATACAGCATGGTCTTACGGCGACCGATAGAATCAAATAGTGCGCCTGTAAGGATGCGTCCGAGACCATTGCATACGGACAGTACGCCAACCAGAGAAACAGCCATTGCTTCTGGTGCATCTACCGAAAGCGCCAAATCCTTGGCAAAGCTGATGACAGAGCTGCCTACGGCAGCCAAAAAGGAAATGCAGATAAAAGCCATCCAGAAAGAGGGGCGGCACAGCATCTGAGCGGTGGTATAGTCCTGCCGTTCAAAGCACTCGACTTTGGCAGCTTTGACTGTCTTTGGCTGGGGAAGAACAGTGCCGGAATCGGCTTTTTTAAGCAGCAATGCTGCTGCAAACAGAACGGTACAGATTGCTGCGCCCAAAAGCACATAGGTGCTTCGCCATCCGAGAGGGCTGTTAAACAAGTGATTGGCTGCATTGCCCAGAATCAGAGCGGATGCGCCAAAACCCATCATCAGACAGCCGGAGCAAAATCCTTTCTTTTCGGGAAACCAGGCGCTGACGGTGGCGATCACCACATTGTAGGCAATACCGATGCCAAGACCTGCCAGAACACCGTAGGTGATGTAAAGGGTTGCAACAGATGTATGGTGAAGGACTGCAGTCAGAATGAAGCCCAAAGCGGACAAGGCACCGGCAATTATAAGTGCGATGCGATGGCCTGTACGCTTGGACAGCTGTGCACCCAGGAGACCGCCAATGCAGAAGAAGCTCATGGCCAGAGTAAAGTTCAAAGCAAGCTCGGAAGCACTCCAGCCAAATTCGGCAACCAAAGGTGCCTTCAAAATAGACCATGCGTACAGAACACCGGCAAACAGCATAGCGATGATACCGATGACCAGATAGAACCAGCGCACAGATACAGTTTGCTTCAGTTCTTTCATAGGAAAAACCTCTATTCTTTCAGGATTTGCTGACGGACATAGTATACGATGTTTTGACAAAAAAGTCCAGACACCCTTGGAAAGATAGAGGAATTATGCTATGATGTTTGCGAACAGAAAGCGGGTGCAGATATGGTACGAAAAGCAACAGCGGCGGATCTGGACGGCATCGAGGCCGTCTACGATCATATTCATGATGCAGAGGAAAATGGTGAGACCACCACAGGGTGGCTCCGTAGAATTTATCCCATACGGGAAACAGCCATGGCTGCCATTGCCAGAGATGATCTGTTTGTGCAGGTGGAGCAGGAGAGAATTGTCGGCACAGCCATTATCAATCAGGTGCAGGTGGATGTCTATGCCGGTGCGCCATGGGAATTTGATGCGCCGAAAGAGCAAGTTATGGTTCTCCATACCCTTGTGATCGATCCTATGGAAAAGGGGAAGGGGTATGGCAAGGCGTTTGTTCAGTTTTATGAGCAGTATGCAAAAGTGCATAATTGTCCCTATCTGCGCATGGACACCAACGAGCGAAATCAAAATGCCCGGGCATTTTATGCAAGATTGGGCTTTCGGGAAATTGGTATTCGTCCCTGTGAATTTAACGGAATTCCCGGTGTTAATTTAGTTTTACTTGAAAAGAAGGTATCCCGGTGAAGAGAAAAGCGATTCTTTTGGCTGCACTTTCCAGCCTGCTGTTTGCAACATCCTGTATTTTTGTCCACTATCTGACGCCCTTTGGCTTCACACCTATGGAAATGACTGCCATGCGGGGTGTGGTGTCTGCTGTGCTGATTGTGGTCTATGTGTTCTTCCATAATCGGAAACTGTTTCGGGCGAAGCCGGTGGAGCTTCTCCTGTTTTTCTGCAGCGGTCTTGCCATGTTTTCTGCGGCGTTCTGTTATTATGAATCCATAGGGAAAAGCGGTGTTGCAACGGCTGTGGTGCTGATGTACACATCGCCCATCTATGTTCTGGCTTTTTCCGTCCTGTTCCTCAAGGAGAAGCTGACGGCAAAGAAAATCATCTGCGTAACAGTCATGCTGTTTGGTGTGGTTCTGGTCTCCGGTATCCTCAACGGCAGTCAGTTCAATTTCCTTGGTGTGCTTCTTGGTTTGCTGGCAGGTTTTTCTTTTGGCATGTATAATATCGTTACGAAAATCACCATGAAGCGTGGCAGTGACCCTATGACTGCCATGACTTATTCCTTTATCTTTATGGGATTGATTTCTCTGCTGTTTGTGGATGTGTCCAATATGGCAGCGCTGACAGCGCAGAGTCCTGTGATCATTCTGATTCTGATGGTGGGCATTGGCGTGTTTACCTGTTTTTTGTCCTACCTGATTTACGCCTATGCCTTAAAGGATCTGCCGGCCGGCGTGGCTGCTGCACTGGGGCTGATTGAGCCGGTGGCTGCCATTGTCTATGGTGTTATCCTCTTTGGCGATGAACTGACTTGGGTTTTGATTGCAGGCATCGTTCTGATTTTGGGTGCCGTATTTGTTATGAGCAGGGTGGAAGAATGAAAAAATATAAAGAAGGAGCATTGGAACTGCTGGAAGCCATTTGTAAAATTCCGGCACCGTCCCATCACGAGGAGAAACGGGCACAGTACATCAAAAACTGGTTGGAGAACATCGGTGCTGAGGGTGTCTATATTGATGATGCGAAGAATGTGATCTACCCCATGAACTGCAAGGGCAGAGATGACATTGTGGTTTTCATGGCACACACGGATACGGTTTTTCCTGAACTGGACGGACCTATGCCCTATACTCGGGATGAAAAACATGTGTACGCTCCCGGTGTGGGTGACGATACGATCTGCCTTGTGATGATGCTCATGGTCATCAAACATATACTGAAAAACAACTTGCAGCCGAAACAGGGCATCTTGTTTGTTGCTAATTCCTGCGAGGAAGGTCTGGGCAATCTGAAGGGTGTCCGACAACTGATGGCAGATTTTGAAGGCCGCATCAGCCGAGTCTATACCTTCGATGGCTGCTATGATGCACTGGTGCAGAAATGTGTTGGCTCTCACCGATACAAAGTCTCCGTTGAGACGGAAGGCGGTCATTCCTTCAATGCGTTCGGCAAGCGCAATGCCATTGTGGCGGCATCGGAGCTGATCTGCAGGCTCGATCAGTGCGAAATTCCCCATGAGGGTGACAGCAAAACGACCTACAATTTCGGTGTGATCGAAGGCGGAACATCCGTCAATACCATCGCACAAAATGCGTCTTTCCTCTATGAATACCGCTCGGATTCACATATTTGCCTGGAAAAAATGAAAGCATTCTTTGAAAGGGAAATAGAGTGTGCAGGAAGTAGCGAAGAAACGAAAATCTCGGTTGAAACCATCGGTATCCGCCCCTGTGGCAATTTGACCGATACATCTGTACTGGAAGAAATGGTGCAGAGAACAAAGAGTATTTGTGAAAAGCACAGCGGGCTGGAGTGTCGTCTGACCTCCGGTTCCACCGATGCCAATCTGCCCATGTCTCTGGGAATTCCGGCCATTTGCGTGGGAACTTATATGGGCGGCGGCATGCACACACGGGAAGAGTATCTGGAAATCGACAGTGTCCCTGTCGGTCTGGGTATTACTGCTGAGGTCATACTGGATTATTTTCAATAAAAGAAACCCCATCGAAAGATGGGGTTTAATCATGTCCTGTGGAGCCGGTGCGATACTGACTGGGTGTCAGACCGGTTGCCTGTCGGAAGACTTTTGAAAAATAATAGGGGTTATTAAAACCACAGATTTCGGAAATATCCTGTATCTTCATCTGGGTGTTGGTCAGAAGTTCTTTTGCCTTGCTGACACGGAGAGAGATGATAAATTTCATGGGAGAAGTGTGGTAGATCTGGTAGAAGAGCCGACGGAAATGCACCTCACTCATGGCACATTCCTTGCAAAGATCTTCGATGGAAATATCTGCGTTTGCAAAATTTGCTTTAATATGCTCCAAAGCCAGATCAATGCGTGACTGCTTGGAGGAAGGGATATACTGCAGGGCGTGTTCCTTTACGATATCGGAATAGATCTGATAGATCAGTGACTTGCAATAGATCTTATCGGCAAAGTTGCCCGCAGTCCACAGTGTATGAAATTTTATAAAAGTATTTTCCAGCTTTTTTAACTTTTCCTGAGAAAAAATCTCGTTTTGGAGAGGTTTTTTTCCTTCAAAAGTGAAATCGACGAAATAGAAACGGTAGTCAGGATCACGGACTGTGATCTCATAGCTGCTGCCCTTGGCGAGGAAAAGGATATTTCCCGTTTTTGCCTCTGCTGTTTCACTGCCAAACCGATAGACAGCACTGCCGGAAAGAATAAAGGCAAAGCAGTCACTGTGCCGGCATTTGCAGCAGGAGTCGCCTATAGGTATGGTGCCTTTTTTAATATCAATGATCTGGCTGATGTTCAGTTCTTCATCTACAATTCGCATAATATCACCATTTTTATCATAGCACAGCTGTTCTGATCATGCAATATTGATGTTTGAAAAGTAATATTGTCCGTTTGGTCTATTAACAAATGGGAAGAAACCGCTATAATAATAGACGAAAGGGGTCGAGACAGAATGTGGAACGCCTTTGAGAAAAACAAAGAAATTATAAGTCTTCAATATAAAACCGACCATTGGCAGTTGGGCGAAGAACCGGAACTGTTGAAAGCCCACATCCGTGAAATTACAGACGAAAATGTGTCTGTTCAAAAAGCAAAGCGGATCGCCTATCTGCTGAAAAATGTTCAGATCGATATCTGCCCGGCGGAAATCTTTGCAGACAAGATCAACCACGGACAGATCATGTGGGATCTGTTCTGGGAGAACTATGTGGAAGTCCGCCATGAATGGCCCGAAGAGGAAAAGATAGGAGAGACTGCTTATGAGGTCAAGTCCTTCAATATCAATCTGGATTTCGGTCATATCGGTCCCGATTGGGATTTCCTTATGGAAAAGGGCATTGTCGGTGTCATTGACCGTTTGAAGGAGCAAAAGGCACTTCATCCGGAGAAGTCTTCCTACTATGATAGCGGTATCATTGTCTATGAGGGCATTATTGGGCTGATTCTGCGCTATGCAGAGCTGGCGGAGATCATCGGCGGTGTCAACATGGAATTTCTGGCTGAAAACCTGCGTGCATTGAGTCAGGGCGCACCGCAGAATTTGGCTCAGGCCATGGAACTGACCTTCCTGATGTACCGTCTGCTGACCCATGTGGAGACCACATCTATCCGTTCTTTAGGCGGTATCGACCGGCTGTATGCACCTTTCGTTGAGAAGGATCTGGCAAAGGGCACATTCACAGAGGAAAACATCCGGGAGCTGACGGCTCGGTTCCTGTGGCGGATCAATGCCATGAATGTCACTGCCAATATGGCTTTCTATATTTGCCGTGAGGATACCTATAAGGCGTACAGCAAGATCATTCTGGAAGAATACAGGAAACTGGACATTTTCGACCCCAAACTCCATGTGATGTACCATGAGAACATGGACAGGGAAGTGCTGGATCTGATTCTGGAAATGATCCGTGAAGGCAAGAACAGCTTTGTGTTTATCAACACGGCGGTTGTCTCCGAGTCACTGGAAGCAATCGGAGTCTCTCCCGAAGATGCTGCAAAGGTGACGGTCTATGGCTGCTATGAAACGGCTGCCGAGGGAACAGAAGTGCCCTGTACCTGCGGCGGTATGTTCAATCTGGCAAAGTCGGTGGAATTTGCCCTGAATAACGGTGCCGATATGAAAACCGGGATACAGTTCGGTCCGCAGACCGGAGAAGGCTTTGTGGATTTTGATAGCTTTTTGGATGCGGTCAAAAGTCAACTGTTGTATTCTGCCGATCTGTGCATGGATATTTTTGCAAAATACGAATCCTCGTATTGCAGGTATTTGCCCACTCCCATGATTTCTTCCACCTATGAAACCAGCGTGATGAATGGCATTGATCTCTATGATGGCGGTGCCAAGTACAACAACACCTCTGTTGTCGGCGCCGGTCTGGCTACGCTGGTGGACAGTGTGATGATGGTCAAGAAGTTGGTCTTTGAGGAAAAGAAAATCGGTTTTGCGGAATTGAGAGACTGTCTGAAAAACAACTGGGAGGGCTATGAGAACCTTCGGAATTACAGTGTTTCTCATCCCTGTAAATATGGCAACAACATTCCCGAAGCGGACGATGTTGCGGTTTTGCTGACGGAAGCCTTCCAGAAGCGCATCAACAACAGACCCAACGGACGGGGCGGCGTATTCCGCTGCGGCCTGTTCTCTGTGGACTGGCGGTTCTGGATGGGCAACGATACGGCGGCAACTCCCGACGGCAGACTGGCAGGGGAGCCCATCTCCAAGAATACGGCAGCTTCCATTGGGCGGGATAAGCAGGGTGTCACAGCTCTCATGAACACCATGCTGAAACTGGACTCTGTCCAGACGCCTGACGGCTATGTGGCGGATATTGCTCTCCACGAATCCGCTGTCCGTGGAGAAGAAGGTATGAGCGCCTTCAAGGGTTTATTGCTGGCATTTATGAAAAAGAAGGGCTTTTCCGTTCACTTTAATGTCCTTAGCCCGGAAGTACTGAAACAGGCACAGGCAGAGCCGGAAAAGCATCGGAATATCCAGATCCGTCTGTGCGGTTGGAATGTTCGGTTTGTGGATCTGAGTAAGCGGGATCAGGATGAATTTATCCTGCAGTCGGAGAACAGGTATTGATATGAAAGGGATAGTTTCTGATATCAAACGGTTTGCCGTCCATGACGGTGATGGAATCCGAACCACAGTCTTTTTGAAGGGTTGTCCGCTGAAATGTGTTTGGTGCCACAACCCGGAAAGTATTGATTTTCAGCCGCAAATCGCCTATTATAAGCATAAATGCGTTGGCTGTGGTCAATGTGTTCCTGTGTGCCCTCAAAATGCGCACTCGATGGAAGAGGGACACCGGTTTGATGCACAAAAGTGTATTGCCTGCGGTGCGTGTGCCAAGGTATGTCTCGGTGAAGCCATTACATACTACGGAAAAGAGATGACCCCAGAGGAAGTTTTGGAGATACTGCTGGAAGATCGGATTTTCTATGAAAGCTCCAATGGCGGCATCACCTTATCCGGCGGTGAATGTCTCATGCAGCCGGAATTCTGTGCGGTACTTCTGAAAAAGTGCAAAGAAAACGGCTTGCACACCGCTGTGGATACCTGCGGTTTTGTCTCCAGAGAGACATTAGATAAGGTCATTCCTTATACCGATGTTTTTCTCTATGATATAAAAGCACTGGATGAAGATATCCATATCCGATGCACCGGAAAATCCAATCAGATCATCTTGGAAAATCTGAAGTATCTGGATGAAAAGGGCTGCAAGATAGAGATCCGCATTCCTTATGTCCCGGAATACAATGCAGATCAAATGGAAAAAATCAAAGACTTTCTTTCCGGCTTGAAGCATATACAAAAAGTGAAGGTCCTTGCTTACCACAATTTTGCTGGCTCCAAATACGATGCCCTGTCAATGGAATACACATTACCCACAGTGCTTCCCAGTGAAGGGGAAATGGAAGCTGCAGAGCATCTGTTTGGATAATAGAAGGAAACGCATCTCATCGCCGATGAGATGCGTTTCTGTATGCAAAGGGTGTCATGCCGACAATCTTTTTGAAGGTTCGGTTAAAGGTGTTTTGTGCTGTAAATCCGCAGTCCAATGCAACTTCGGATATACTCTTCTCTCGCTGGGTAATGAGCAGATGTTTGGCGTGATTGATTCGGTAATGGGCCAGAAGCTCGCGAAAATTGACAGCAGTTAAGGTGTGCAAAGCATGGGAGAGGTATTTGGGATTATAGCCAAATTTATTTGCTGTATGTTCCAAGGTGATATCTTCGGTGAAATGGGTAGAGATATAGGAAATGACCTTTTGATAGAGGATACTTTCTGTTGCGTTCTCAGGCGTAAAATCAGAGTATTTCAGCACCTTTGCGCAGATGAGATTAAGCAGACCGCTGATTTGCAGACGGTCACTGCCGTCCTGCCGGTCCAATGTATCCAGAACAGGGCAAAGCTCATCCATAGCCACGGGCTGGGAGACCAGCTTCCGCTGTCCGGCAGTCAAGGCATAGAGAGGAACAAAATCATTGGAAAAGACGGCGCAGAGAACCTCACAATCTCTGAATTCATACCGATGTACATAGTTGGGGGGAAGCCAGATCAGCTGCCCACCAAGAAGCGGAAACACCTTGCCGTTGACTGTCACAAAGCCGCTGCCTTGCTTACAGTAGATCAATTCGCTGAATTCATGGAGGTGCGTGTCCACGAGCCAATCATTATGGCTTCTGCATCGGAACACATATTCGCCGCTGTAATTTTCCTGCTGATATTGAATCAAGATTGCAACACCTAACCTTTTGGCTAAATCCTATCAGATAATTGCTGGAATGTCAAATGCTGTCATGGTACTATGAAAACAGTTCGTTCCAACTATAAGGAGGTTGCTTCTATGAGATGGTCCAAGGAAAGAATTTGGGAATGGTACAATAAGCGTCCCTGGCTCAGAGGCTGTAACTATCTGAGTGCAGACTGCGTCAACCGTATCGATCAGTGGCAGGAATTGGGCTTTGAAGAACGGTTCAAGACCACGGAAGAAGAATTCAAGCTGATGCAGGAAACCGGTTTCAATACTATCCGCATCATTTTGGAATATGTAGTCTGGAAGGAAGAACACGACGGTTTTATGGAGCGCTTTGAGCGTTATCTGAGCCTGTGCGACAAGTATGGAATTTCCTGCATGGTGGTTCTGGCCAATGACTGCATGCCCCCCAAAACCGAGCTGTGGAAGATGCCCTTTGTAGGTGAGCAGCCCTGCGATTGGGGCTATCACGGTGCAAAGAAGCATTCTCAGCATGGCACCCATACGGAAGCAGCACCTCATTTCTACTTTGACGATCCTGAGCTCCGCGAAGATTACTTCATCATGGTCCGTGAGATCGTAACAAAGTATAAGGATGATGAACGCATCTGCATCTGGGATGTCTACAATGAGCCCGGCAACAGCCGCAGATTCTCTATGTGCATGCCCCATTTGAAGAAGATGTTTGAAATCGTCCGTGAGATCGACCCCTGCCAGCCTCTGACTGCAGGTGCCTGGAATCTCAATGTGGACGAAGATGAAATTCCCATCACCGAGTGGGATGCTTTCTCTCTGGAGAACTCCGATATCATCTCTTATCACTTCTACGGTCCCTACGAGAACCATGTCAAAGCTATCAAGTTCCTGAAAACTCTGGGCAGACCCATCGTCAACTCCGAGTGGCTGGCCCGCTGCTTCCATAACAATGTTGAGGATTTGTTCCCCCTGTTCTATCTGGAGAAGATCGCCTGCTACAACTGGGGCTTTGTCGCTGGCAAGAGCCAGACCTATGAAGCATGGAACGGCACCTGGGATGGAATTCTGGCAGGAAATGGTGGCGATACAGACATTACCAAGTGGTTCCACGATCTGTACCGTATCAACCATCGCCCCTACGATCCCAAGGAGATTAAGACCATTCAGCGCTTCTGTCGCCTTGCCGATAAGGATTTTGAGGCTAAGAAGTAAGAAAAAACAAGCCCTTTTGGGCTTGTTTTTTTCATGCTGCAAAACTATAATTGAGGTAGAAACTGACAGAAAAGAGGTACAGCTATGTATCATAGAATGACCATTGCCGGTGTGGAGCGGGATCTGCCCATCTGTAAAGTGACAGATGACCTGTACATCGGCGCATTTGTGATCTTTGGAGATGTGGAACTGACGGAAAAGAGTGCAGCCGCACTGCTGGAAAAGGCACCGGAGTATGATTATCTCATTACGGCAGAGGCAAAGGGTATTCCTCTGATTCATGAAATGGCCCGTCAGAGCGGTCAGAACAAGTACATCCTGGCCCGCAAGGGTCCCAAGCTCTATATGCGTGATATTTTGGATGTAAAGGTGAACTCCATCACTACTGCCAAGGAGCAGCACCTCTATCTGGATGGCTACGATGCGGCACTGATGAAAGGCAAACGCATCCTTGTCATTGACGATGTGATCTCTACGGGCGAATCCCTGACGGCACTGGAAAAACTGGTGGAAGCTGCCGGTGGCATTGTCTGCGGACGGATGGCTATTCTGGCAGAAGGTGATGCCCAGGAACGGGATGATATCATCTATCTGGAAAAACTGCCCTTGTTCCACGCCGATGGCACGGTTATGGAATGATTTTCTCCTTGACATAGGGGCGTTTTCTTCATATTATAAACAAGAACTTCATACAAGACATCCGATTCAGGGAAGCGGGGTGTAAATCCCCCACGATACCGTCGCTGTAAGGTGGAGCGTCTGTCGGTTGCCACTGGGAAACCGGGAAGGCGGCAGAGGTGAAGAGACCAAGTCAGAATACCTGGCGGATGAGCTGTGCAAGGAGCTGCGGATTACAGCAAATTGTGTGACAACACCCAAGGTGTATCTCTCCTTTCTTTGTACAGCTGACAAAGAAAGGAGATTTTTTATGAAGAACAAGAAAACAATGTTGGCGGTACTGATTTTGGTCGTTCTGGTGGCTGTGGCGGCAGTGTGCTGGTTCGCCTTCGGTCCCAAGGCCATTGAGGGCGGAAAGACCATTGAAGTGGATGTCACTCACAAGGACGGTCAGACCAACACCTTTACCATCCAAACCGATGCTGAGTATCTGGGTGAGGCTATGGTGGAGAAAGGCTTGCTGGAGGGTGAGGATGGACCCTACGGCATGTATGTGCTGACTGTCGATGGGGAAACTGTGGATGAAGCCAATCAGGAATGGTGGGGCTATACCAAGTCCGGCGAACAGGTCAACTACGGAGTGGATTTGTGCCCCATTGCCGATGGAGATCACTATGAATTTACACTCAACATCGGTTGGTAACGGCAAGCTGCGGGAGCTGATCCTGCTGGCGTTATTTGCTGCCATGATGATCGCCACCCAGGTGGCTCTGGCTGCATTGCCCAATATTCACCTTGTGGGCGTTTTCGTCATTCTGGCAGCGCTGCTTTTTGGCTGGAAATCCCTTTACGCTGTCTATACCTTTGTGATTGTGGAAGGCCTGCTCTACGGGTTTTCCATGTGGTTTGTCAACTACCTGTATGTTTGGACGGTTTTGACGGTCATCGCTGTTTTGTGCCGCAGAAATCAATCTGTCTGGTTCTGGACGGCTGTTGCTGGAATTTTTGGGCTTCTGTTTGGAGCACTGTGCGCCATTCCTTATTTCTTTATCGGCGGCTGGACTGCAGCCTTTTCCTATTGGGTGGCAGGAATCCCCTTCGATTTGATCCACTGTGTCTCCAATGGAATACTGACGGCACTTTTACTGCGTCCTCTGTACAAACTTTGCTGCAAACTCTTGGGAAGACCGCAGGAAACATAAGAAAAGTGGCTGCTTTCGCAGCCACTTTTTATATTTCCTTACAGGGCATGGATGCTGTCTGCAAATGCCTTGTGATCGGGTGCACCGAAGAAAGCAGAACCTGCCACCAGCACATCGGCACCGGCCTCTACACAGGTCTTGCCGGTCTCTACATTGACACCGCCGTCCACTTCCAACTCGCAGCCGGGATTGCGCTCGGTAATATACTGACGGATTTTTGTGACCTTGGGCATCATATCAGCCATGAAGCTCTGACCGCCAAAGCCGGGTTCCACTGTCATGACCAGAATCAGGTCGCAGAGGTCGATAAAGGGGAGAACTGCCTCGGCGGGCGTCTTGGGCTTGACCACAACACCGGCCTTGACACCGCAGGACTTGATGATCTTCAGAGCTTCCAGAGTATTTTCTTCTGTGTCGGCTTCTACATGAACCGTGACCAGATCGGCACCGGCTTTACAGAAACGCTCCACATAGCGGATGGGCCGGTCGATCATCAGATGAACATCCAAAACCAGATTGGAGATTTTGCGGATGGCTGCCACGACAGGGATACCGATGGTAATATTGGGAACAAAAATACCGTCCATGACATCAATATGGACATAATCGGCACCGGCAGGCTCCAAAGCACGGATGTCCCGCTCCAGATTGACAAAGTCGGCGGAAAGAATAGAAGGGGAAAGTTTGACCATAATAAAGACCTCCTGGTCGGAATTTGTTGTTGTCTGTATCAAAGACAGGCAATTCGGCATAAAAAAGAATATACGGCGGTGCGGGAAAAGGCTCCTCTGCCCGCATGGATCTGAACCGCTGTTGAAATAGGGGGTCGCATACAGCCGGTATGCGGCTCCCATGTGTATATTATCACAAGAATGGATTTTCTGTCAATCCACGGGTGGGTGTACTATCTTTTGGACATCATTTGTGTTAAAATAAATTAAAATTGATTGTGGGAGGGATATCCATGCTGCATCTGTTGGTCGGACCGGATCGGATCGCATTGTCTGAACAGCTGATGGAATACCTGTGCCATTGGGACGGGCAGGCAGATAACAGCCGAATTCTGATCGTTCCTGAGCAGTTTTCTCATGAAGCAGAGCGGCAGCTGTGCCAGGTAGGCGGAGATACGGTCAGCCGATATGCTGAGGTTCTGAGCTTCTCCAGACTTGCAGACCGGGTGGCAGCTGTGCATGGCGGTGCAGCCAGAGCCTATCTGGATCAAGGTGGTCGGGTTCTGGCCATGGCTATGGCGGCAGAGCAGGTATCTTCCCGGATGAAATATTTTGCAGCTGTGCTGCGAAAACCGGAATTTCTGGCAGATGTTGTGAAAATTGTGGACGAGTTCCAAAGCTGCTGTCTGCAGCCGGATGGACTCATGGAAGCGGCATCCCATGCAGAAGGGCAGTTTGCTCAGAAGTTAGAGGAGCTGAGTCTTCTCTACGAGGCTTATCTGGCAGTCTGCGCCAATGGCAAAGCAGATCCTGCTGAAAGACTGCTGCGGCTGCGAGATAGCCTTGAGGAAACAGATTGGGCGGACAAGCGTTCTTTTTACATAGACGGATTTATAGATTTTACCGGTGCCGAAGCAGAGGTACTGGAGGTTTTGCTGCGCAGAAGCGAGCATGTCTGGCTGACTGTGACGGTCGATGAGACCAATGCTGTTACAAGACCTGTACAGGATACGGTTCGGAAAGTACAGCGATTGGCGCAGAAGTGGGATGTACCCGTGGAAACCCTTTCGGTTATGGAAACCTCTGAGAGGGATCTGTCGATATCTGCTCTGCTGAAGGGTATGTTTGCTCCGACTGCTGCACCCGCTTGCCAATCGGATAACATTACCCTCTGTGCCTATTCGTCTCTGGAGGAAGAGTGCCGTCATGCTGTAACGGAAGCAAAACGGCTTCTTATGGCAGGGGAGCGGTGCCGTGATATTGCCATTGCCTGCACCGATCCGGGGCTGTATGAAGCCCCTCTGCGTGCAGCATTGCGCACAGCAGGACTGCCGTTCTACTTTGCAGGGCGGGACGATATTCTGAGCAAACCCATCTTGAATGCCATTCTCTCTGCTCTTATGGCAGCCGTTGGCGCCATGGACTATGAGGATGTCGCGTTGTATCTGAAATCCGGTCTGCCGCTTTTGGATCGGGATGCCTGTGACCGGCTGGATTGCTATGCCTATCTGTGGAATATCCGAGGCAGCCGCTGGGAACAGCCCTGGGAGCTGCATCCAAGAGGCTTTGGTGAGACCTGGACAGAAGATGACCGTGCAAAACTGCAGAAACTGAACGGAGACAGGGTAACTGCTCTTGCATCTCTGTTCCGCCTCCGCAGCGGTTTATATGAGGCCAAGACCACGGGAGATATGGTTCTGTGCCTTTACAACTTTATAGAGGAATTGCAGCTGCGGGAGCGATTGGAACAGCAAGCCAATGAGTTGGGCGGTCAGTTGGGTCAGGAGTTGTGCCAGCTCTATGATATTCTCTGCCAGTCCTTGGAGCAGACATGGCTTATTGTTGGCACTACGGTTCGTTCGCCGGAGGATTTTGCCCGCCTGTACCGCTCTGTTTTGACCCAATATCATGTTGCCACCATTCCTGCGGGTATTGACCAGATCTATGTTGGTGCTCTGCAGGATATGCGACAAAAGCGGACAAGTCATCTGATCGTTTTGGGTGCTGCCGACGGCAGTTTCCCCTCCTATAAGACGGGAGAAGGGTTGCTGACAGAAGAAGAACGGAAAAAGCTGACGGCACAGGGCGTGCCCCTTTCGCCGCCGAGAGCGGATCAGATGGATCATGAGATGTGCCGGATCTATCATGCCCTTTCCTCTGCCATGAAGAGTATTTGGCTTTCCTACGCCGGGGAGCAGCCTGCATGGCTTTACCGCCGTGCAGCGGCAATGTTTCCGCAGTCGGTACAAAACGGGGCAGAGGAAGTATTTTTGGATGTACCTTCCTTTGCTGCGTGGCGCTTGCGCCATGGAGATGCTTCCAATGTTTCCGTGCCGCAGCTAGAGTTCTGGGAGAAGAAGCTGAAAGAACTCCGTGGCTATGATTTTAGTGCCCTGTCACGGGAGACGGTGCAGGGACTCTACGGAAAGCAACTGTATCTCTCTGCCTCCCGTATTGATAAATATGCTGCCTGTCGGTTTGCTTTTTTCCTTGCCTACGGATTGAAGGCAGAACCGAGAAAACAGGCAAAGCTGGATCCCTCTGCGTTCGGTACCTTTGTCCATGCAGTTCTGGAGCATACAGTATTGCGTGTCAAAAAGGAAGGCGGTTTCCGTGCGGTTACGCAGGAGCGGCTGATGGAGATCGCTCTTGAAGAAATCGATTCCTATGCAAGGGAACACTTCCCGCAGCAGGCGCAGCGGGCTGCTTATCTATTCAACCGGTCCAGAGACGAAATTCTGGATATTGTCATGGATCTTGGCGAAGAACTGCGTCACAGTCTGTTCCAGCCGGCTGACTGCGAACTGGAGTTTTCTGCAGCCGGTCAGCTGCCTGCCATTGAAGTGCAGGGAAAGGACGCAATGTGCCGCATTTCCGGTTTTGTGGATCGGGTGGATCTTTACGAGGCAGACGGAAAAGCCTATGTCCGGGTAGTAGACTATAAAACGGGACATAAGGACTTTGACTACACGGATATTCTCAACGGTTCCGGTCTGCAGATGCTCATATATCTGTTTGCCCTCAAAGAGTTTGGCGGCAGATACTATGGCTATGACCGTCTGGAGCCTGCGGGCGTACTGTATTTGACTGCCAGAAAGGAATATTCTCTGACACCTCCGGCACCGCAGGATGATGCAGTTGTGAAGCAGCATCAGGAGGAGCGCCGCCGCAAAGGTTTGATTTGCGGAGACGAAAAACTCTTGCAGGCCATGGAGGAAGATGCGGAAAAGCCCAGATACATGCCCTACAAGATCGGAAAGAACGGCATAGAGGGCGATCTGGCGGACAGCAGACAAATGGAATTGCTGGAGCGCCATGTTCTGCGTACCCTTGCGGAAATGAGCGATACGGTTGCGTCGGGAGATGTGAAGCCAAATCCTGTGGTGAGAGGGCAGGATTCCTCCTGCCGCTTCTGCGACTATCGGGATGTATGCCACATGGATCTCTGCGATCACAATATTCGTCCCATGGCAGCTACATCTGCGGCCAAATTCTGGCAGAAACTGGAAGAAAAGGAGGATGACCATGGCTGAGATCAGATTGGCACCGTCTCAGCAGGCGGTGGTGGATGACCGCGGCGGTGCACTGCTGGTATCGGCAGCGGCCGGTTCCGGCAAGACCAAGGTTTTGGTGGATCGTCTTCTCTCCAGAATTTGCGATCCGGTAAATCCCTGCGATATTGACGATTTTTTGGTCATCACCTATACAAAGGCCGCCGCATCGGAGCTGCGGGTCAAGATTGCACAGGCCATCAGTGAAAGACTGGCCCAAACACCCAACGACCGCCATTTGCAGCGTCAGATGAGCAGAATCTATCTGGCTTCCATTTCGACGGTTCACGCCTTCTGTTCCGACATTCTCCGTACCTATGCCCATCTTCTGGACATCCCTGCGGATTTTCGTGTGGCGGAAGAAGTGGAAAGCCGTACGCTGCAGGATAAGACTCTGGAAAAACTGCTGGAACAGGAATACACCCGGGCTGATCCGGATTTTTGTGACATGGTGGAGGCTTTCGGTTACGGACGGGACGACCGACGGCTGCCGGAAGCTGTAAAAATGGCCCACAAGGAAATGCGCTGCCGTGCGGATATGGACGGCTGGCTGCAAGCCATGTTGGACGCTTTGAATGTGGAGCATTATGAAGATGCTGCACAAACACCTTGGGGCGGATATATCCTTGAGAACTTCAAAGCTTTTTTGAAGCAGCAGATCCGCAATATGGAAAAGGGTCTGGAGGAAATGACCCTCTATCCCAAAATTCAAAAAGGTCTTGAGAAATGTTTTCTTGAGAATGTGGAGCAGCTTCGAAAGCTGTACGATTGTGAAACTTGGGATGAGCTTGTTGCCAACCGGGTAACGGATTTTGGCCGTGTAGGCGGTATCCGTGAGCCGGAGGTTGTTCTGGTCAAGGAACGGCTCAGCAAAACCCGTTCCTTGTGCTGGACAGAGCTGAAAAAATGGCAGGAGTATTTCTTTGCGCCTTCTGCTGCGGCTCTGGAGGATCTTCGTGCAGTCACGCCGGGAACACAGGCGCTGCTTCGGTTTGCAAAGACTTTTGACGAAGCTTACAGTAACGAGAAAAAGCGGCGAAGATTACTTGATTTTTCCGATCTGGAGCACTGTGCTATCCGTCTGCTGACAGACAAATATACTGGGCAGCCCACGAAAACTGCCAGAGAAATCGCTGGGCGCTATGTTGAAATCATGGTGGATGAATATCAGGATTCCAACGAAGTGCAGGACACCATTTTTGAAGCCGTATCCATGAATGGGAAAAACCGTTTCATGGTCGGTGATGTGAAGCAGTCCATTTATCGGTTCCGGTTGGCAGATCCTTCTTTGTTCCTGCGGAAATACACCGCCTATGCACATCACGAAGATGCACAACCCGGTGAACCGAGAAAGATCCTCTTGTCAGAAAACTTCCGATCCAGAGGAGAGATCCTGTCTGCCTGCAACGATGTTTTCCGACTGATTATGAGAAAATCCGTGGGCGATCTGGATTATACAGATGATGAAGCTCTGAAGCAGGGTAGGGAGTTTCCTGCTTTGAAGGAACCGGCGGTAGAGCTTCACTGCCTCACCCATTCCGATCCGGAACAGGAAAAATCTGCCATGGAAGCGGAGTATGTGGCGGCTCGGATACGCAGGATGCTGGATGAAAAGACGCAGATTTCCGATGGGGAAGAAACACGCCCGATACAGCCGGGAGACATTGCCATTTTGATGCGATCTCTGTCGTCAACGGCAGCAGACTATCTGGCTGCCCTTGGGCGGCACGGAATTCCTGCTGTCTGTGAACGGGGCGGCAGTCTGCTGGATACATCAGAAGTTCAGATTCTGGTGGCTATCTTGCAGATTTTGGACAATCCTCATCAGGACATCCCACTACTGACAGCCCTTGGCAGTCCTGTGTTTGGGTTCACGCCGGATCAGCTGGCAAGACCCAGAACGGAAAACCGAAAAGGGGACTACTATGACACCATCTGCGGCAGAGAGGAGTTCTCCGGCGTTTTGACGCTGTTGGATGGACTCCGTGAGGATGCCCGGTGGATGAATCTCCACGAATTAGTGGACAGTATTTTCCGAAGGACAAACCTGTTGGCTGTCTTTTCCTCTATGGAAGATGGCCTTCGCAGAGAACGAAATCTCATGGCGTTCCGCAGTTTCACGGTGTCCTTTGAAGCTACCGGCAGCCGTGCACTACCGCAGTTGTTGTGGTATTTGCAGGATCTGCAGGCGGCGGGCGGTCAACTGCCCATTCCGAAATCAGCGGCTGAGAATGCAGTGACTATCATGACGGTACACAGTTCCAAGGGACTGGAGTTCCCGGTGGTATTCCTGTGTGATCTTTCCAGAAAGTTTAATCTGCAGGATATGCAGGATGCCATTTTAGTGGATAACGATCTGGCTGTGGGCTGCAACCGTGTGGACCATCATCGTTTTGTCCGCTATCCGACCCTTGCCAAGAAGGCAATTATTCATAAGAAAACAAAAGAGGCTGTATCGGAAGAACTGCGTACTCTCTATGTTGCCATGACCAGAGCCAGAGAGCGGCTGGTGATGACATATTACAGCCGCTACCTGGTCTCGGAGCTGAAAACCCTGAACAGTCTGCTGACTATGACCTTGTCTGATGATCTGTGTGCATCTGCAAGAAGCCCCGGTAAATGGATTCTAATGGCAGCCTTGTGCAGGACAGAGGCAGGTGCGTTATTTGCACAGGCAGGAAACAATGAGGTATCCCGTGTGTGGGACACGATTTGGGATATCAGATTTTGTGATCTTGCAGAAAGGGGAGAGGCTGCATCTGCAGGCGAAAGCAAACCGGAAAATATGCCTGTATCGGCAAGCCAGCAGAATCTTTCCCTGCTTAGTTATTCTTACCCCTATGAAGCATATTGTGACCTGCCTGCAAAGCTCACAGCAACCCAGCTGAAAGGCCGTGTGCAGGACCATGAGGCGTTGGAGGGAGCAGGGGAGTTGCCCAAAACTTCCATCAGATCCCTTAGAAGACCTGTGTTTGCATCCGGCGTGATGACAGCGTCAGAACGGGGAACTGCTACGCATCTGTTCCTGCAGTTTGCTGACTATGGGTCCTGTTCAGACATCCATACACTGCAAAAAGAACTGTCCAGATTGGTGGATGAAGCGTTTTTGACACAGGAACAAGCAGATGCAGTGAACTTAAAACAAATTGAACAGTTCTTCAGCTCAGATTTGGGACAGTGGCTTTTGTCGAAATCAGTTCGTCGAGAGTTCAAGTTCTCCTTACTGGTGGATGCGGAAGACTACGGATTTTCTGCACCGGGAGAGAAACTGCTCCTGCAGGGCGTTGTGGACTGTTTTGTCATTGAGGAGGACGGCCTGACAATTGTGGACTTCAAAACAGACCGAACGCCCAGACCGGAGTACTACAGGCCGCAGCTGGAGTCCTATGCTGAGGCTTTGTCCCGGATTTATCAAAAACCCGTCAAGGCCAAGATTTTGTACTTTTTTGCTGCCGGTGAGTCTGTGTATCTATGAGAAGACCCACGCTTGCAATTTGCAGGCGTGGGTTTTCTTATAAAACGAAAAATTGGCAATGTTATTAAAAAATTAAATAAGATTTTGTACAAAACAGACAAATTGACCCATGAATTTTCTATAATTAAAAAGGTTAAGAAATGGTGTCATATTGGAAAATGTTGTGCTAAAATATAAAAGTATTCATATGCCATTTGCAAAAATGGTTCAAAATTCTAATCAGGAAGGAATATGAAGATGAAACAGAAGAAGTTTATCCGTATTATGGCTTTGATTCTGTGTCTGGTCATGGTTCTGGGTATGATCCCGGTCTTTGCCCATGCAGAAGAAGTCCCTGTGTATGCAGGGTCTCTCTATACCACAGAGGTACCCCTGCCCGATATCGTGGTGGATGATCTGGAAACCTCCGGTACAGGTCTTGGCAATGTCTATGACTTTGCTGCCTACAGCAGCTATAGAAACCCCGGTTCCTATGAGAACTACGGTATTTCTGTAAAAGATGATGCCGCTTCCCATTTTGGTAAGGCATGGACCTTTAATGCGTGGCACAAATCTGATGGCACACCCCATCTGACCACCTCTGAGTATGGCCCCGGATACTGCGGTACCGGCGGTGTTCATTTGCGCTCCAGCAAGGGCTGGAAGATCATGAACTCCATTTATACCAGCGAAATCATTCAGGATGGCAATTACCACTGGTATAAGCGCACGATTACTGTCGGTGCAGATGGCGTCGGTGGCTTCCTGTTCCCGTTTGACTGGTCTTCAGAACTGATCAAGATCTCTCCTGCCATTAACGGTTATATGCTGAACTCCACAGTGGATGTCTATATCCGTATGAAGGTCGAGGGTGATATCTCCAATACCACTGATTCCACCAAGGGTCCCATCTGGTATCTGGACCGTTTTGTTTTGGTTAAGCAGTGTGCCGACCATCACACCACCGAAAACTGGGCTGTGATCGAGGGTGCCAACTGTGGTCACGGCATTCTGGAAGGCACCACCTGTGCTTCCTGCGGCGGTGTCAAGACCCGTGAAAGCGGCGAGCCTGTTGGTATGCACAACTATGGTGACTATGTCTGGGATGTAGAGACCATGACCTACAGTAAGGTCTGCTCTGTCTGTAACGAAAAAGTCAAGTCCAAGACCTTTGTGGCACAGCTGCCTCAGATTCTGGTGGATGATTTGGCTGCCAGCGGTGTTGGTCTGAATCATGTTCTGGATGTGCCGGTCAATGCAGATACCTATAAAAATGCTTCCGGTAATGTAACCTCCTTTGTGGCCGATGCAACCGCAACGCTTGGCAAGACCGCTGCTATGGATCTGACTAAGTGTGCCAATCCTGGCGGTGCTGTTACCAGTTTGAATTATGCCGGTGCAGTTATTCCTGCGTCTGAATTTGTGGCCGACAATCAGTGGCATGTTTACAAGCTGGCCAACTACACTATGCCTGCTTCTCTTGGCAACTATGTCGAATTTAATTGCGGCAGCCAGTATTGCTATCTGAGAAGCTCTAACCCTGGTATTGGCACATACAACGCTCTGCGGAATCATATCGTTGATCTCTATATTTCCTATAAGATCAGTGGTCCCATGGCTTCTGCAAATCCTCCTGTTTTCTATATTGACCGGGTTATGTTCGTTGATTCCTGCGTCAACTATGTAGATGAAAGCTCCTTCGGTGAACCTACTGCTGCCACCTGCACAGAACCCTCCTATCAGGCTGCAGTTTGTTCCAGCTGCGGCGGTACCTATAAGAAGGTAGTCGCTCCCGCACTGGGTCACAGCTTCAGCTCTTATCAGTACGATCCTGCAACCGGCATGAATGTTGCCACTTGCACCGCTTGCGGCGAGACTGTTACTGAACTGCCCGATACTCTGGAAGCACCTCTGCCTGAAGAAGTGAGAAAGGATCTGGCGGCTTCCGGTGTTGGTACTGCCCATGTTGTGGACCTGCCGGTCAACAGCACTACTTTCTATAATGCCTCCGGTAATGTGGTTTCTTTCTTGGATAATGATACCACTTCCCATATGGGGAAGTCCGCTGTGATGGATGCATATCAGACCTCAGAAGTGGGTCAGGCTGTTTTGGCTCTCCGCTTCCTTGGTGCTGTTATCCCCACCGAAGAAATGGTAGTCGACGGTGAGTGGCATCTCTACAAGATGGCTGACCATGTGATGCCTGCAAGCAGTTACAAATATGAGTTCAATACGGGTCTGAACCAGGTCAGATATGCCAACTTGAGAGCCAAGGATGCTACATATGCTGATCTGCTCAGCCACACTGTTGATGTATACATCTCTTATAAAATTGTGGATGGAAGACCCAACGCTGAAGAATTCAAGTATTACATTGATCGCGTTATCATTGTTGACGGCTGCAAGAACCACATTTCTGAGGATGCTGTTTGGACAGATCCTACGGTTGCTACCTGTACTGAACCTTCCACCAAGAGCACGCACTGCTCCGTTTGCGGCGGTACTTATAAGGAAGTTGTGACCCCTGCTCTGGGACATGATACAACTTCTCATGTCTATGATCCTGAACTGGGTCGATACATTGCAAACTGCAAGCGTGAAGGCTGCTCCGGCAGCGGTATTTACGAGGAAATCTATGCCAAGCTGCCTGTGGAAGTTCTGGCGAACATCAATGCTACCAATTCCGGACTGACCCATGTGTTCGACTATAATGCTGAGGATATGGATCTCCATAATTACTTCACTGTCGAAGAGGACACCGCTTCTCTGTTGGGCATTACCGCAAGAGTCCGTGCCAGAGACGCTGCCAACCCCAGTAACTACATCATGAAGAGCAATGAGACCTGGCCCATCGTGATGTATTCTCCTGCAGGCAGCACCGAGGTCGGCACGATGACCTACGATATGCTGAAGCCCTATGAAAATACCGGCTATCAGCTTTATGTCTTTGAAAATGTGACCATTCCTGAAGGCGGTTTCACCTATCTGTACACTTTCAGCTATGGTATCCAGAACCATGAGATTGCAACAGATCTTGCTCCTTATGCAGGCAAGAAGATGGACTTCTACCTGTCCATGAAAATCGACGGTACTCTGGAAAACGATACAAACAGGGACTTGTATCCCATCTACTATGTGGATCGTATGATCGCAGTTCTTCCCTGTGAAGGCAACGACTGCGTTGATTACATTCCTCAGGTCTACAATGTTACCTATGATGCCAACGGCGGCACCGGTACCATTGCAGCTGAGACTGTGGAAGAAGGCTCCATCTATACGCTGCCTGCATGTACCTTCACTGCTGCCGAGGGTACCAGCTTCCTCAACTGGCGTATCAATGGCAAGGACTATCAGCCTGGTGATACCTTCTATCCCGATGGTGATTTCACCGTTCGCGCAAGATGGGAAACCAAGACCGCTGATGAAGAGTACTTCAAGACCTTCGAGCCCGTTCTCCGCTTTATCGTCACCAGTGATACCCATGTGAATTTTGACAGTCATAACAGAGCTGAGGAGTACCGTCTGGAGCGGTTCCTGGAAGCTTCTTATGAGTACGCCGCAACGCAGAACTATAAGACTGTGGATGGTGCATTCGTGGTTGGTGACCTGTCCGAAACCGGCTCTGAAGCTGGATACAATTACTTCTTTGGTGAGTTCAATGAACACCTGAGAGAGGAAACCGTTGGTTATGCCGCCATGGGCAACCATGAGAACGATTACGATGGCGGACTCGTTGATCCTGCTGTTGTGCGCTATCTGCAGATGAGCGGATATGAATCTACCGAATTCCACTCTGTGATCAATGGTTATCACTTCATCCTCATGGGTCCCATCGCTGAATCCTGCGAGGGATACTCTGAGGAACAGATGGCATGGCTGGAGGAAAAACTGGATGAAGCCGTTGCCGATGATCCCACCGGTACCAAGCCTATCTTTGTGTTCCAGCATCATCCTGCCTATGGCACACTTCCTGCTTCTAACGGCTCTGCAGGTAAGAAGAATGTGGATGCTGTTCTGAGCAACTATCCTCAGGTCGTGGATTTCGCCGGTCATACCCATCATCCTACAGCTGATCCCAGATCTGTCTGGCAGGGCGAATACACTGCCATCGGTACCGGTACTCTGAACTATAACTCCAGCGAACTGGTTGGTCAGTCCGGCAGCTTTAAGGAAGCTGACCGCGAAGGCGGCTACACCAGATACTGCTCCATGCGTACCGGTGGCGTCTTTAACATTGTGGAAGTGGATGCCAATAATGCAATCCGCGTCCGCCGTTATGACATTAACTCCGAAGCCTTTATGGATGAAGATGTTTGCATCCGCTCCGTCGGCGATCCCGATGACTTCACCTACATTCATGAGGAACTCGAAGCTGCCAGCGAAGTACCTTACTTCTCTGCTGACGATACCGTGGAAATTGAGACCCTCAAGTCCACTGTAGCCAGACTGCGCTTCTCCCAGGCTGAATGCAAGGATAATGTCCAGTACTACATCGCTGAGCTGTATCAGGGTGCAACCAAGGTTGCAAGTGAGATCAGACTGTCTCTGACCTACCATTATGATGCTCCCGAAACCCTGATCGCACCCTTCCGTGGGCTGACTCCCTCTACCGAGTACACCGCTAAGATCTATGCGGTCAGCTCCTGGGGCAAAAAGTCCGAACCCAAGGTCTTTACCTTTACCACCACTGACGGTGCAACTGAGACCGATGAAGTCTTTGAATTGGGTTTCGATGCTGATGGCAACCCCATCAATACTGTCAACGGTCTTAAGCTGATTAAGTTTGACGAGCCCGTTGTGGAAGATGGCGAAAATGGCAAGGTTCTTGCCAACCTGGTTAACAACACCGTCAACCGGGGTGGCTTCAAGGCTGAGCGTATGTTCGAATACTACGATGCCATGGAAGATGCTGTTACCTTCGAAGTCTTTGTCAACTACTTTGATTTCGCCTCCATTTCTCATGGCAGCAGTATCCCCTTGGGCGATCGAGTCAGCGGCGGTGCAGCCATTGAAGTAACCAATGGCGGTCTGCCTAAGTTCGGCGCTTATATCAACGGCACCTATGTGGAAGCCGCTGCAACGAATAAATTGACAGCCAATGAGTATCAGCATCTGGTTGGTACCTATGACGGTCAGACCCTTCGCCTGTATGTCAATGGCGTTGAAGTAGCCTCTAAGGATGCTGTAGGCTCTATTACCTGGCCGGGCAGCGAAACCGCCAGCGCTCACTATCTGGGTGTCACATGTAATGCCCGTTATGAGGGCTGGGCAAGCCATTCCATCCGCGGCAGAATCTCCAGAGCGAAGGTTCTTGGCAGTGCTATGACTGCTGAAGAAGTTCAGACCGCATATCTGGAAGCTTCCGGCTATCATACCGTCACCTTCAATAATGACGGCGAAATCTCCACAGTTACCGTGAAGGATGGCGAAACCGTCGCCGAACCCACCGCTCCCACCAAGGACGGCTATGTCTTCAAGGGCTGGTACAACGGCGATGTTGCCTACGATTTCACCGCTCCCGTCACCTCCAACCTGACTCTGACAGCAGTATTCGAGAAGGAAGAGGAAGAAGTTGTCCTGCCTTACACCTTCAAGCAGAATAGCTCCGGAACTGCCACCTCCTACACTGCATCTCTGGGTGTTGAATCTCAGGTTGAG
>JAZNNW010000031.1:0-17654 GCA_045580485.1 Candidatus Avilachnospira sp.
CCTTCTGCATACCGTAGGTGAAGATGGAGACGATGCCCAGCACTTCGGCACCGGCCTCCCGGAGAACATTGACGACCTCAATGCAGCTGCCGCCGGTGGAGATCAGATCTTCCACGACCACGACCTTCTGACCGGGTTCCAGCTTGCCTTCGATCTGGTTCTGACGACCGTGGTCCTTGCTGCCGGAGCGGACATAGCCCATGGGCAGACCCAGAATGTGACCCACGATGGCGGCGTGGGCGATACCGGCGGTGGAAGTGCCCATCAGCACATCCACATCGGGATATTTTTCCTTGATGACATCGGCCAGAGCATTTTCCACATCATTGCGGACTTCGGGGGCCGTCAGGGTCAGACGGTTGTCGCAGTAGACGGGGCTCTTGATGCCACTGGCCCAGGTGAAGGGTTCCCAGGGGCGGAAGAACACTGCCTTGATTTTCAGCAGGTCCTTGGCGATGACAATGTGTGCATCCTTCATATAACAACAAAACTCCTTTTTGTAAAAATTACGAAACAAAAGCGAGGTGAACCACCAAATTCTGATCCCCTCAGTCAGCCCTTGGGCTGACAGCTCCCCTTGGTCAACAAGGGGAGCCTTATTTTAATCTACAAACTCTCTCACGCAGCGCTCGTAAGCAGCCACGGGATCTTCGGCAGCGGTGATGGGTCTGCCTACCACGATGTAGTCAGAGCCGATCTTCTTGGCCTGTTCAGGGGTCATGACACGAACCTGATCGCCCTTGTCGCCATCGGCAAAGCGGACGCCGGGGGTGACGGTGACAAAGCTCTTGCCGCAGCGGTTGTGGACAGCCTCAGCTTCCAGAGGGGAGCAGACCACGCCGTCCAGACCGGCCTCAGCGGCGTTCTGGGCATAGTGCATGACCACCTCTGCCATGGGGGCGTCAATGAGCAGATCCTGCTTCATGGCCTCGGGGCTGGTGGAAGTCAGCTGGGTCACAGCAATGAGCATGGGACGGCTGCCATCGGGGCGGGTCAGACCTTCCAGAGCGGCCTCCATCATGGCCTTGGTACCGGCAGCGTGGAGGTTG
Organism: Candidatus Avilachnospira sp.; assembly: GCA_045580485.1. Taxonomy (GTDB): domain Bacteria; phylum Bacillota; class Clostridia; order Oscillospirales; family Oscillospiraceae; genus Avoscillospira. The sequence continues at coordinate 1,050 of JAZNNW010000031.1, forward strand.
GTCATATCCACATCCAGCCGGGAGAGAACTGCCATGGATTTCTTGACAGTGTTGGGGATATCATGGAGCTTCAGATCCAGGAAGATCTTGTGACCCCGTGCCTTCAGATCACGGACGATCTGAGGACCTTCGGCGTAGTACAGCTCCATGCCGATTTTAATGAAAGGCTTTTTGCCGGTGAACTTATCCAGAAATGCAAAGGTGGCTTCTTTGCTGGCAAAGTCGCAGGCAATGATGACATCTTTTCCCATAGTTCTATCCTCCAGTTTTAATGTGCAGCACCGATGATGTCGGTGAGATTTTCGATTTTGTATTCTGCCATGACCTTGGGCAGGTCTTCGATGATGTTCTTGCAGGCGAAGGGATCGACGAGGTTAGCAGCGCCCACTTCCACAGCGGTGGCGCCTGCCATCATCATTTCGATGACATCCTTTGCCGTGGATACACCGCCCATGCCCACCACGGGGATGGAGACGGCCTTGCTGACCTGCCAGACCATGCGAACCGCCACAGGGAACACCGCAGGACCGGAATAGCCGCCGGTGGTGTTGGCAATGATAGGTTTCCGGGTCATGGGGTTAATGCGCATGCCCATGAGAGTGTTGATGAGGCTGACACCATCGGCGCCGCCGTCTTCGCAGGCCTTGGCGATGGCAACAATGTCGGTGACATTGGGGCTGAGCTTGATGATGATGGGCTTGTCGGTGACAGCACGGACAGACTTGGTGACTTCGTTGGCAGCCTTGGGGTCGGTGCCAAAGCTCATGCCGCCGCCGTGGACATTGGGGCAGGAAATGTTCACTTCCAGCCAGCCGATGCCCTCTTCCTTGCCCAGCTTTTCCGCCACTTCCACATATTCCTCCACAGAGAAACCGGAAATGTTTGCCATGACAGGTTTGTGGAAAATTTTGCGCAGCTCCGGCAGTTCATGGGCGATGACATGATCCACACCGGGGTTCTGCAGACCCACGGCATTGAGCATACCGCTGGGGCACTCTGCAATTCTGGGGGTGGGATTGCCGAACCGGGCTTCTCTGGTCGTGCCCTTGAAGGAAAAACTGCCTAAGATGTTGATATCGTAAAATTCGTGGAATTCCTGACCGAAGCCGAAGGTGCCGGAGGCAGGAATGATGGGATTGTCCAGTTCAATTCCGCATAAGGTTGTCTTGGTACTTACCATATAATTTCCTCCCGTTCCAGCACAGGACCATCCTTACAGATGCGCTTGTTGCCGTATTTGGTCTTGCAGCTGCAGCCCATGCAGGCACCGAAGCCGCAGCCCATCCGTTCTTCAAAGCTGTACTGGCCGCTGGTAGTGGCGGTGGCTTCGATGGCCTTGAACATCGGCATGGGGCCGCAGGTGAAGAAGTAGCTGTAAGTCAGGTCTTTCAGCACATCGGTGACGAAACCCTTGGTGCCGTAGGAGCCGTCGGCAGTGGCCACACAGACCTTCACACCCAGCGCCTCAAATTCTTTTTCGTAGAAAATTTCGTCCTTGGTGTTGAAGCCGAGAATGACGGTGACTTTTTTGCCCATGGCAGCCAGCCGTTTTGCCAGTCCGTACATGGGGGGCACGCCCACGCCGCCGCCGATGAGAACGGGTGCGTCGCCGGCCTTTTCCATGTTGTAGCCGTTGCCCAGACCCACCAGAGTGTCAATGACAGCACCGGGTTTCAGGGTGGTCATCTGCTTTGTGCCTTCGCCCACGGTCTTGTAGATGAGGGTGATGGAGCTTTCATCCCAGTCGCAGATGGAGATGGGGCGGCGGAGATACAGCCCATCCAGCTTCAAATTGACAAACTGACCGGGGTTTTTGATGACCTTGGTATCTGCCTGCAGCTTCATCTGCCAGACAGCGGCGGTCAGGGGCTTGTTTTCCAAAATGGTGCAGAATTGCTGATCCATTTTTATACTCCTTTCCAGACGGGCTTGCCGTTCAAAACCGTCATCATGCACTTGCCCCAAACCTTTGTGCCGGTGAAGGGGCTGGCCTTGCCCATGCTGACAAAATCGGCAGGGTCAACGGTGTAACACGCATTGAGATCCCAGATGCTGTAACCTTCCATGGGGATGCCGAACCGCTTGCAGGTGTTGACGGTCAGGGCTTTCAGCACCGTCTCCATGGGCACCAGTCCGGTCTTGACCAGATGGGTATAGACCACGGGGAAGGCAGTTTCAATGCCAACCACGCCCATGGCGGATTTCTCCAGACCTCTGGATTTTTCCTCGGCGCTGTGAGGGGCATGGTCCGTGGCAATGCAGTCGATGGTGCCGTCCGCCAAGCCTTCCACCAGTGCTTCTCTGTCAGAACGGTCACGGAGGGGCGGGTTCATCTTAAATCTGCCGTCTTCCTGCAAAAAGCTGTCATCCAGCGCCAGATAGTGGGGACCTGTCTCGCAGGTCACATCGATACCGGATTTCTTCGCCTCCCGGATCAGAGCAACGCTTTCCTTGGTGGAAATGTGACAGACATGATAGGCGCAGCTTGTTTCCGCTACCAGCTCCAGATCTCTGGCAATGGGCTTCCATTCACTTTCGGAGCAGATGCCCCGGTGATGGTGGGCTTTGGCATACTGCCCATCGTGGATGTAGCCGCCGAAGAGGAGGCTGTTGTCCTCACAGTGGGCCACAATGGGCTTGCCCAGCGCCTTTGCCAGCTCCATGGCAGCTTTCATCATCTCTTTGGACTGGACACCTCTGCCGTCATCGGAGAAGCCGATCACATTCGGCGCCATGGCAGCAAGCTCTGCCAGCTCCTCCCCCAACTGACCCATGGTAATGGAGCCATAGGGATAGACCCGGATGCAGGCATCTTTTTCGATGATATCCGTCTGCTGCTTTAGATGTTCAGCGGTGTCGGGCACCGGGTTCAGGTTGGGCATGGAGCAGACGGCGGTGTAGCCGCCTCTTGCGCAGGCAGCTGTGCCGGAGGCAATGGTCTCTTTATAAGAAAAACCCGGCTCACGCAGATGCACATGAACATCCGCGAAACCGGGAAAAACAGTATATTCACGATCCTGGGGGAGAGAAGAAACAATATCCCCACAGTCGGGAGTGGGCAGACCAAGGTATTCAAAACGGACATCGGAGCGGTTCATCATGGGGTACTCCTTTCCTATCTCGTTATCCAAATCATTATAGCAAAAAGTGCCGTATTCCGTCAAGGTGTCTGATGAAAGAAATCGCACCAATTTGCAAGGGTGCAGTTTTCGCATTGGGGCTTTCTGGCAGTGCAGACGGCTCTGCCGTGAAGGACGATGCGGTGGCAAAAATCGGAGCTTTCCTCCGGGGGCAGAATCCTGCGAAGCTGCTGCTCCACCTTTTCCGGTTCTTTGCCCTTTGCAAGACCCAATTTATTGGAAATGCGGATGCAATGGGTGTCGCAGACCACACTGCCGGGGGTTCCGTAAAGGTCACCCAAAAGCAGATTGGCGGCCTTTCTGCCCACGCCGGGCAGGGCCAATAATTCTTCCATGGTGTTGGGGACTTTTCCACCGTGCTTGCTTATCAGCGTCTGGCAGGCGAGAACGATGTCTCTTGCCTTGTGGCGGTAGAAGCCGCAGGAATGGACATACTCTTCCACCTCTGCCACATCGGCTTCTGCGAAGGCCTCCAGAGAGGGGAAACGGGCAAAGAGGGCAGGGGTAATCATGTTGACCCGTTCATCGGTACATTGGGCAGACAGGCGCACAGCGATCATCAGCTGATAATCGGTCTCATAGTGCAGGGCACAGACCGGATCGGGATAGGCCTGCTTCAAAGCCTCGATGATGTTTAATACTTTTTCCTGCATGATGGCACCTCCTGCTGTTTTTGTCATTATAACAGTTTTTCATCTGGCAGGCAATTCCGCTTTTACTTTTTTCTTTGTCATGGTACAATGAGAAAAAAGGAGGTGCGCCATGGAGATCCTACATCATGACCGGGATATTCTGGTCTGCATCAAGCCGGCGGGAGTCAAGTCCACCGATGAACCGGGCGGTCTGCCGGAGCTGCTTCGGGAGGCACTGGGCGATCCCAATGCCAATCTGCGGACGGTTCACCGTCTGGATCAGGCAGTCAGCGGCCTCATGGTACTGGCCACCAGAGCCAGAGCGGCATCGGAGCTTTCCCGTCAGATGCGGGAAGGGGAATTCCATAAGGAATATCTGGCGATTGTCCATGGCAGTTTGCCAGAAACGGGTACATTCAAAGACCTTTTGCTGCGAAACAAGCAAGAGCGCAAGACCTATGTTGTGGATGCACCGGGCAAGGATGTGCAGGAAGCGGTGCTGGACTATATCCGTCTGGCGGAAGCAGACGGCCTTTCTCTGGTGAAGATCAACCTCCGTACTGGCCGCACCCATCAAATAAGGTGCCAGTTCGCCTCCCGTGGATTGCCTTTGGCAGGCGATAAAAAGTATGGCAGGGGAGAGGACTGCCCCATTGCCCTATGGTCCGCCAAACTGGCATTTTTGCACCCCTATACCTGTCAGCCTGTGGAATTTTTCCGTCAGCCTCCAGCTGTTGCACCATGGACAAAGTTTTTTTGAAAAAATGAAAACGGGACTTGTGCAATGCAGACAAAAATGCTATAATCAAATGTGAATATTTCGTGATATTAACAATAGTCGGCAAGAAGGAAGAGATTGACCGAAAAAACAACGATCCCAGCGCAGAAAAGAGTCAAATAAGGAGGAACTGTTTATGTATTTTCAGAAGAAGCACTGTGTCGCCATGCTGCTGGCAGGCGGTCAGGGCAGCAGACTGAAGGTTCTGACAGAAAACACTGCCAAACCTGCCGTGCCCTTTGGCGGCAAGTATCGAATCATCGATTTCCCGCTCTCCAACTGCGTCAACTCCCAAATTGATACAGTGGGTGTTCTCACCCAGTACCAGCCTTTGGAGCTGAACGAATACATCGGCAACGGTCAGCCCTGGGACTTGAACAGCTCCCACGGCGGCGTATCCGTCCTGCCGCCCTATGCCCGGAGCAAGCGCTCCGACTGGTATAAGGGTACCGCCAATGCCATCTATCAGAATATTCCCTTTATCGCCCGGTATAATCCCGATGATGTGCTGATTCTCTCCGGCGACCATATCTATGAGATGGACTATGCCAAGATGCTCCGCTACCACAAGGAAAAGGATGCAGACCTGACTGTGGCTGTCCGTCCTGTTCCTATGGAGGAGGCCTCCCGATTCGGTATCATGAATACCAACGAGGATGGCTCTATCTATGAATTTGAGGAAAAGCCCAAGCAGCCCAAGTCCAACAAGGCATCCATGGGCATCTACATATTCAAGTGGGACATTCTCAGAAAGTTCCTGGAAGCCGACGAGGAAGACCCCAACTCCGAAAACGACTTCGGCAAGAACATCATTCCCAACCTGCTGAACGCCGGTCATAAGCTCTTTGCCTATGAGTTTGACGGCTACTGGAAGGATGTAGGCACCATCAACAGCCTCTGGGAGGCCAATATGGACCTGCTGGGCGATCATCCCGAGTTCAATATCTACGGCTCCAACGGTCGTAAGATCTACGCAAGAAACTATGCCATGCCCTCTGCCTTCATTGCCAAGGGTGCTGAGATCTCCGACAGCTTCGTGGCAGAAGGCTGTGAGATCTACGGCACAGTGAAGCACTCCGTGGTCTCTGCCGGTTGTGTCATCGGCAAGGGTGCCGAGATCTGTGACAGCGTCATCATGCCCGGCGTGGTGGTAGAACCCGGTGCCACCATCCATCATGCCATCGTGGCAGAAGACTGCACCATAAAGGCCGGTGCCAAGGTAGGCGAAGCGCAGCCCGATCTGTCTTTGGAAAAGCTGAAGATCAGCGTCATCGGCAAGGACAATATCATCACCGAGGGTGCCGTTATCGCCCCGGGCGATGTAATTTAAGGAAGGATGGTGACGATCATGGAAACTATGGGTATTATTTTCTCCAATATCTATGACAGCAAAATGGGCGTACTGACGGAAGTCCGTACCTCTGCCTCCATCCCCGTGGGCGGCCGCTACCGCCAGATCGACTTTACCCTCTCCAGTATGGCCAATTCCGGTATCAAGCATATCGGTATCATTACCAAGTATAACTATCAGTCCCTCATGGATCATCTGGGCTCCTGTCAGGAATGGGACTTGAATCTGGATTACAAGGGCGTTTGTCTGTTGCCTCCTTATTCCACCGGTCATAACGGTGTCTACCGCGGCAAGCTGGAAGCGCTCCTCAATGCCCTTCCGGTTTTGGAAAGCGGCAATCAGGAGTATGTGGCACTGGCCGATACCAATATCATGGCAGCTGTGGACTTCCGTAAGGTAGTCAATGCCCACATTGCCTCCGGCTGTGATGTGACTGTGGTGGCCAAGGATGGTGTTGCCGATGGCAAGACCGTGTGCCATTTCGCCGTCAAGGCAGATGAAAAGGGCGTTGCCAAGGCCATGAGCTGTGAATATGCCGCTCCTGCGGATTATTCTGCTTCCATGGGTATGTTCGTTATGAAGCGGCAGCTGCTCATCGATACCATTAAGACTCTGGTGCCCCATGGCTACTATCATCTGGAGCGGGATTTCCTGATGAACCTGTGCAACGCAGGCGAGATCAAGCTCAATGTCTATCATTTTGAAGGCGTGGCTCTGTCCAGCGATACCATGGAGGCCTATTATAAGAACAACATGGCCCTGCTGGATGCGGATGTCCGCAAGAGCCTGTTCCATGGCGAAGTGCCCATCTATACCAAGGTCCGTGACGAAGTTCCCACCCGTTACGGCAAGAACTGTGAAGTTGCCAACTGTATGGTGGCTGATGGCTGCCGTCTGGACGGCAATGCGGAAAACAGCATCATCTTCCGGGAAGTGAAGATCGAAGCTGGTGCGGAAGTCAAGGATTCCGTGGTCATGCAGGGCTCTGTCATCGAAGCCGGTGCCAGCGTTCAGTATGCCATTCTGGATAAAAATGTCACCGTCAAATCCGGCACAAAGCTGCTGGGTTCTCCCGAGCAGCCGCTAGTTATCAGAAAGGGCGTTACCGTATGAAAATCGCAATTGCAGCCTCCGAAGCTGCTCCCTTCATCAAGACCGGCGGTCTTGGTGATGTGATGCAGGCCTTACCTGAGGCGCTCAGCAAACTCCCCGGCAACACGGTTTGTCTCTTCCTGCCCTACTATGGGAAGATCAAATACGGCGGTCAGTATGACTGCGAATTTATCACCAGCTTCAATGTGGATCTGTCCTGGCGCCAGTGCCATGTGGGTCTGTTCCGGCTGAAGACCAAGAAAAAGAAGCTCCAGATTTACTTTATCGATAATGAGCAGTATTTCAACCGGGACGGAGCCTATGGCTATATGGATGACGGCGTGCGCTTCGCCTATTTCTCCAAGGCGGTTTTGGCCTGCATGAGCTATCTGGGCTACCAGCCCGATGTGCTCCAGTGCAACGACTGGCAGACGGCTCTGGTGCCTGTGCTGATGCACAGTGCCTTTGCCGGTCAATTCCCCAACACCAAAACGGTCTTTACCATCCATAATATCGAGTATCAGGGCTGGGCAGCCATGGACTTCAACGGCGATGTTCTGGGTCTGCCGGAGCATTGGGTCCAGACCCTCCGTTTTGGCGATGCCATCAACTTCATGAAGGCCGGTATCGTCACGGCAGATGCCGTCTCCACAGTCTCCCAGACCTATGCCCAGGAGCTGCAGTATCCCTACTTCTCCCATGGTATGTCCGATATCCTGCGCATCCGTGCAGACCGGTTCTTCGGCATTACCAATGGCATCGATACCACCGTCTTTGACCCTGCCACCAACGGCAATATCCCTGCCAACTTCACTGTGGAAAACATGGTGGAAATGAAGGCGGAAAATAAGGCTGCCCTCCAGAAGGAAATGGGACTGCCGGTCAATCCCAAGGTGCCTCTCTATGCTATGGTCTCCCGTCTGGCAGGTCATAAGGGCATTGATATCCTGTGCTATATCTGTCAGGAACTGCTGAAGGAGGATGTGCAGGTGGTCATCGTCGGTACAGGCGAAGCCCAGTATGAAAATGCCCTGTCTGCCATGGCAGGTCTGTATCCGGAGAAGATGGCAGTCAAACTTGCCTTTGATCCCAAACTGGCAGATCGGGTCTATGCCGGCGCCGATGCCTATCTGATGCCCTCCCGCAGCGAGCCCTGCGGCCTCAGCCAGCTCTTTGCCATGCACTTCGGTACCATCCCTGTGGTCCATGCCACCGGCGGTCTGAAGGATACGGTCCTGCCCTATGACGAGACCACCGGCGAAGGCAGAGGCTTCACCTTCCAGAGCTACAACGGCGAGGACTTTATGGGCGCCATCCTGCGCTCCATGGAACTGTATTATCATAACCGTGAGGCCTGGAACGAACTGGCCAAACGGGATATGCAGATCGATGTCAGCTGGAACGAACCTGCTCTCAAGTATATGGAAATGTTCGAAGCGATCATGTAAAACAAAAAGCCGCCGAAAGGCGGCTTTTTCATTGTCAATTATCGGCTTTTTGTGTTATAATCAGTTATCATAGCTTCTTTGGAGGAAATATGAGTCTGCGAATTCTGTATAACAGTAAGGATGAACAGTATAAAACGCCTTTCGGTGTTCTGACACCGGGTCAGGTCTGTACTATGACCGTGGCCATTCCGCTCCATTGCAAGACCACTGCTGTGACATTGGTGATGGAGGGGGAGGACGGCACTGCCTACCGACAGGAGCCGCTCTGTCTGGATCGGACAGAAGCGCCCTATGAGTATTACCGGGTGGAGTTTGCGCTGGAGGAACCGGGGCTGTTTTTCTATTTCTTCCGAATTGAGACAGAGGGAAGCACCTTCCGTCTGTTCAAATATGGCGACGATACCAACATGGAAGACGGCAGCAAGTGGCAGCTGAGCTGTGTCAGCACAGCATATCCTGTGCCGGAGGATTTCCAGGGACGGGTCTTTTATCAGATCTTCCCGGACCGGTTCCATCAGTCTGGAGAATGTGATTGTTCTGAAAAATTGAAGCCCTATTGGGTTCATAAGGATAAGTTCGATATGCCCGTGTACCGCCCCAATGAAAAGGGCGAAATGCTCAACAATGATTTTTACGGGGGCAATTTGAAGGGAATTCAAGAAAAACTGCCCTATCTGCACGATCTGGGTGTTCGGGCACTGTATCTGAATCCCATCTTCATGGCCTTTTCCAGCCACCGCTATGATACGGCCGACTACCGCCGGATCGATCCCATGCTGGGCACCGATGAGGATTTTGTGTCCTTGTGTGAAGCTGCCCACGAATTGGATATGAAGATCATTCTGGACGGCGTGTTCTCCCACACCGGCAGCAACAGCCGGTATTTTGACAGCGAGGGCGTGTTCGGCACCGGCGCTGTGTCCGATCCAAAATCCCCTTACCGCAGTTGGTATCAGTTCAAAAAGTATCCCAAGGAATATACCAGTTGGTGGGGCTTCAAGACCTTGCCCTGTCTGGATAAGACCTCCAAGGAACTGCAGGAGTTCATCTTTGGAGATGAAGACAGTGTCATTGCCAAGTGGTTAAGGTTGGGTGCCGATGGTCTGCGGTTGGATGTAGCCGATGAACTGCCGGATGAATTTCTGATGGCACTCCGTGTGCGCCTCCGTGAGATCAAGTCTGATGCACTGCTTGTGGGTGAGGTCTGGGAGGATGCCTCCAATAAGATCGCCTACGACCGGCGGCGGAGATATTTTACAGCTGCCCAGCTGGACAGTGTCATGAACTACCCGTGGCGCAAGGCCATTCTGGAGTTTGTCCGTGGCAGCGATGGGGGAGAACGGCTTTCCGATGCCGTTATGACCATGGCGGAGAATTATCCTGCACCAGTACTGAATGCAGGGCTCAATCTCCTTTCCAGCCATGATGTGTCCAGAGCCATCACGGCGATTCTGGACCCCTTCGATGCGGAACGGGAGGAGCTGGCTCGCCGTATGGCTGCGGTAACGCCGGAACAGCTGGCATGGGCAAAGGAACGGTTCCGTCTGGCAAGTTTTCTGCAGTTTATGCTGCCGGGCTGCCCCTGTGTGTACTATGGCGATGAAGCCGGTATGACCGGCTACCGGGATCCCTTTAACCGGCAGTATTACCCCTGGGGGAAAGAGGACGCCGCTTTGCAAAGCTATATCCGCCAGCTTGCTCATTTGAAGAGTGAGTGGGAAGTGCTGCAAAAAGGCGATGTCCGAGTCCTCCACGCCGAAGGCGGACGGTTTGCTTTCCGCCGCAGTTGGCAGGGCAAGTCCATGACCCTGTGGTGCAACAGCAGCCATCAGGTCTGGGATGCCCATCCCAAGGGCAAATGCATCTTCGGTCTGCCGTCTCTGCCGCCGATGTCCTGCTGCGTTATGGAAGAATAAAAATATGGGACACAGCCTGTGTCCCATATTTTTTGCAAATTTAGAAAAAAAGGCTTGCATTTCTCAAAAAGTGTGCTATAATGATTAAGCGCTGAGGGAATGCACCTCAGAACCAACCGAATATGGGGGTATAGCTCAGCTGGGAGAGCGCTTGAATGGCATTCAAGAGGTCAGCGGTTCGATCCCGCTTATCTCCACCAACAAAAAAGGACATCCATTTGGATGTCCTTTTTTGTTGGTGAAAAGGGGTGCGAGAAACGCTGTGCGGTCGAAGGCAAGGATTTGCAGGTGTGCAGCGCCGACGCAGTGAAACTGCGGCAGCATCCGAAGGATGCAAATCCGCAGACTCACGGAGGCGGCTTTGCTGCCGGAGTATCCCGCTTATCCCCTCCATGGATTCCCTGCGTGTTTTTCTATAAATGAGGATGTTGCCTTGTAGAAAGATACCTTCCTGTGGTAAAATAAACAAAATTACACTGGAGGTGTGCACCATGACACTGAACGAAATGATTTACAAGCGAAAATCCTGCCGCAGTTTTACATCAGTTCCCGTGGATGGAGAAATGATGGAGCAAATTCTGTCCTTTGAAATGAAGCCCCTCTATCCGGAGATCAAGGTTCGCATGGACATCATGGGCCGGGATAAGGTCAAGTGCATCCTCCCGTGGGTACCGCCTCAGGTGATCACTGTCTACTCCGAAGAAACCGAAGGATACTTGGAAAATGCAGGATTTTTGTTTCAGCAGATGGACTTGTACCTGCAGAGTCTGGGACTGGGCGTATGCTGGTTAGGCATGGGAAAACCGAACCCCAGAACGGCACCGGAAGTGGAGGGCATGAAGTTTGTCATCATGCTGGCTTTCGGTTACCCCAAGGGCGATCAATTGCGTCATGACCCAAAAGAATTCAAGCGAAAATCACTTTCGCAAATCGCAGATATAGAAGATATCAAGTTAGAGCCTGCCAGACTGGCTCCCTCCAGCATCAACAGTCAGCCGTGGTATTTTGTCCATGATGAAGATATCCTCCATGTATTCTGCGCAGGCAGAGCCGTGGCAGGGCACATGAACCGAATTGATATAGGTATTGCCTTGGCCCATCTGTATATAGCAAATTCTGAGACATTCTGCGTCATCAAAACACAAGTGTCACCACAAATATCAGGGCATAAGTATATCTGCAGTGCAGGCTTCGGTAAATGAGAAACGATTTCGCATAGGCATCCCATCGGTGGGAAATGATAATACCAAATCCATAAACGGAGGTCAGTATTATCATGTTCAAACACGAAAAACAGCTTTTTCATCCCGTGGCGGTGGAGAGACCCAATCCCCAGTATGCGGTTCTTCTGCAGGAGCAGTTGGGCGGCGGCAACGGAGAACTGAAAGCAGCTATGCAGTATATGTCCCAGAGCTTCCGAATCAAGGACCCCGAGATCAAGGATCTGTTCCTCGATATTGCCGCTGAGGAGTTGGGACACGTGGAGATGGTGGCACAGGCCATCAAGCAGCTCAACGGTCACGATGTGGATGCAGACAAGGTGCAGGCAGGGGAAGTGCAGAGCCATGTTATTCTCGGACTGAATCCCGGGCTCATCAATGCTTCTGGCTATTCCTGGACAGCGGACTATGTGACCGTCACAGGGGATTTGTGTGCCGATTTGCTCTCCAATATTGCATCGGAGCAGAGAGCCAAGGTGGTGTATGAGTATCTCTACCGCCAGATTCAGGACAAGAAGGTCAGAGAAACCATTGATTTTCTGCTCAACCGGGAGGAGGCCCACAATCAGATGTTCCGGGATGCCTTCAATAAGGTGCAGAAAACCGGTTCCAACCGAGATTTCGGTACGACCAAGGCGGCAAAGATGTATTTTTCCATGTCTGATCCCGGCCCCAACGCCTTTGCAACCGGTGAAACCCACAAGCCGTCATTCCAGTAACAAACAAAAAGGGCGGCCTGAAAGGCCGCCCAACATACTTATCATACCACAAAAGAAAGTTCTTTGTCTATGCTCACTTCTGCCAATATTTCGGCTGATTTCTTATGGAATATCCCATCTTGCAAAACCGGGAAATGGGTGTTATCATGAAATCACAAAGAAGGAGTGAGTCCAATGTACTAAGTAACTCCCAAATAAAAGAAAGTAGAGGTTAAGTAAATGATGGAACCCAAGGAATTTGGGAATGACCTTTGATCGTTTGAAGTGAGTAGTCAAACCGATCAAAGGTCATTTCCTTTTTGTATACGCCCGGAGGGGCGTTTTTATTTTTTGTACCGCAGGAAGATGGCGGCGGTTTCAGCACGGGAAGCGGTTTTGGTGGGCTGCAGACAGCCATCGCTGCCCTTGAGATACCCCTGTTCCGTCATCCATGCCATAGCGGTCTCGGCATAAGAAGCTACCTGAGTCCCATCGTCAAATTCTGACAGGTCAGAAGTCATCTTAGGCGAACCGGCATACCGCCAGAGGATGGCAGCCAGATCCTGCCGGGTCATGGGCACATCGGGAGCAAATTCAGTTTTAGAAATGCCTTTAACTACACCCTTCTGCACGGCCCAGTTTACGGCATCGGCATACCAGACATCCTCTGCCACATCGGCAAATTCTGCAGCAGTCTGCACTTTCGGTGAACCTGCCAGTTTGTACAGAACCTGTACCACCATGGCACGGGTGACAGGGGCGTTGGGAGCAAAGGTTCGGTTGCCCAAGCCCTTGAAAAGACCCTGTTCCATGGCCTGCCGCACTTCCGGGTAGTACCATGCACCGGGCAGCAGATCGTCATAGGGCAGTAATTCGCTCTCCACCGTGACGGCACACTGGGCGGAAACACCCTGCAAACCGGCGCAGGTGATGATCGCTTCACCGGCGGACATGGCAGTGACTTTACCGCCTGCATCCACAGAAGCCACGGCGGGATCACTGCTGGACCAGTTGATGATGGCGGTTGCCGGTTCATAAGTGACATTCAAATCAGCAGCCTCACCGGCAGTCATGGCAAGTTCCTCTGCGGAGAGCTCCATCATTGTCACTTCTGCATTTTGCCAGGGGTTTCCCTCGGCGGGATCTGTGGGATCCCAGCCATTGTGAACTTCGGCAGGAATATAATCCACGGTTCTGTCAGGCTTGCCCAGGGGACCGGGGCTGTCGTAGTCCTCATAGATGGTCACAGGAGTACCGGCGGGACAGTTGTCAAAGATCCACTTGGCGTCAACAGTCTCCAGACGGACGCAGCCCATAGAGGCGGCGTTGCCCAGATTGTTGTAGGAATCCCGTTTCATGGCATCGTGGCGGTCATCCTCATAGCAGATGGAGTGGAACAGATAATTGCCTTGGAACTGTGTGGCATACTGTCCATATGTACCGTCCACCATCAGCTGCCATTGGGTTCTGTAAGCCCGCAGGCGGAACTCGCCGAGGGGCGTCACATAACCGGCTCTTGCGGTGGAGCAGATCATAGCCTTGACAGGAACGGTGTATTGTCCGCTTTCATCGTGGGTATAGACTGTCACTGTGTTCCATGCCCGATTGACCTTGATGGCATAGGGAAGCAATGGAGCGGCAGCCGAAACCAGATTTGTCAGCAAAAGAATCAGTAAAACCAGGGAAATCAGACGAAATTTCTTCATAAATCGAGCCTCCGGAAAACTGTTTCCATTATAGACCAAGAAAAATGGTTTGACAACTGCTGAAATGGGATGGGAATTGGTAATTTTTGGAAAACAAAAAGACCTTCGGCAAAGCCGAAGGTCTTAGTTTTATGCACAGGCTTGGCAGATGACATCCAATGCCTTTTTCAGTAGATCCATGGGGATGTTCAGGGCAGGCAGGAGACGAACCTTGCCGTGGGCGCTGAGGACCAGCACACCCTGTTCCATACAGGCGGCGATGACATCCTTGGCGGGCTTCTCGGTCTCAATGCCCAGCATGAGGCCGAGACCGGTAATGCTCTTGATGCCGGGCTTGCCCTGCAGAGTATCGAAGATCAACTGAGAGCGCTCCTGCACGCCCTTCAGCATGGCGTTGTCCAACCGTTCCAAAGTGCTGATAGCACCGGCGCAGCAGACGGGATTGCCGCCGAAGGTAGAGCCGTGGTCGCTGAAGCCCAGCACATTCTGGGTCTTTTCATTCAGCATGGTGGCACCCAGAGGCAGACCGGCGCACAGACCCTTGGCGGTGGAGACCACATCGGGCTGCACATCATAGTGCATGTAGCCGTAGAGCTTGCCACTTCTGCCGTTGCCGATCTGAACTTCGTCGCAGATCAGCAGGATATCCTGCTCGGCGCACAGCTTGGCAACGCCCTGGACGAATTCCTTGGTCAGAGGGTTGACACCGCCCTCGCCCTGGACAATTTCCATCATGACGGCGGCGACCTTGTTTTCGGCAATTTTCGCCTTCACATCTTCCAGATCGTTGGCCTTGGCATGGACGAAACCGGGGGTCAGAGGCTGGAAATCCTTATGGAATACATCCTGACCGGTGGCAGCCAAGGTGGTGTGGGTACGGCCGTGGAAGGAGTCCCACAGGGTGACGATGGTGTAGCAGTCAGCACCCTTTTTCTCAGCGGCATACTTTCTTGCCACCTTGATGGCACACTCATTGGCCTCTGCACCGGAGTTGGAGAAAAAGACCTTTTTCATGCCGGTTCGCTCGCACAGCATCTGCGCCAGCTTGGCGCAAGGCTCGGTGTAGTAGAGGTTGGAGGTGTGCTGCACCTTTCCCAACTGCCCGATAATGGCATTTTTCCAGGTCTCATCAGCCACACCGAAGGTGTTGACGGCGATACCGGTGCCCAGATCGATGTATTCTTTACCGGCTTCATCCCAAACCAGAGAGCCCTTGCCCCCGGTGATGAGCAGGTCGAAGCGGTTGTAGGTGTTGGCTACATATTCCTTATCAATGGCCTTGATATTCATGAAAACAGCTCCTTATTTCGCAGCAAACTTATCCTGTACCACCATGGTGCCTGCACCTTCATCGGTGAGCAGTTCCATGAGAATGGCGTGGGATACACGGCCGTCCAGAATGGTGACCTTGTGAACGCCGTGGTGGATGGCATCGATGCAGCACTGAACCTTGGGAATCATGCCGCCGGAAATGATGCCCTTGTCGAACAGATCCTTGGCATCCTGCAGATCAATGCAGGGAATGAGGGATTCGGGGTCTTTGGGGTCCATCATGATGCCTGTAATGTCGGTCATGGCGATGAGACGCTCTGCCTGCAAAGCGCCTGCAATATGGGCAGCTGCCGTATCGGCATTGATGTTGTAGGTATTGCCTTCCATATCGCAGCCCACGGTGGACACCACGGGGATATAGTCCTTTTCCAGCAGGTCAACGATGGGCTGCACATTGACTTCCGTCACTTCACCCACGAAGCCCAGACGCTCGTCCTTGACCTTGCACTGGATCATGCCGCCGTCAATGCCGCTGACACCCATGGCCTTCCCGCCCTTGGATTCCAGCAGCTTGACCAGAGTCTTGTTGATCTTGCCTGCCAGAACCATCTGGACGATCTCCACGGTTTCTTCATCGGTGACACGGAGTCCGTCCACCCAAGTGGCTTCCTTGCCGACCTTCTGCAGCATTTCCGTAATTTCCGGACCGCCGCCGTGGACGAGGACGACCTTGACGCCGATGAGGTGCAGCAGCACAAGGTCTTCCATGACCTGCTGCTTCAGTTCTTCGTTGATCATGGCATTGCCGCCGTACTTGATGACGATGACCTTGCCGTTATACTTTTTGATGTAAGGCAGTGCCTCCACCAGAATTTCCGCACGATGATGGTTGGAAACATTCATAATCGTTTACCTCAAGTTCTGTAATCGCCGTTGATCTTCACATAATCGTAGGTCAGATCGCAGCCCCATGCGGTGGCTGCGGCGGAGCCGCTGTTCAGCTCCACGAGAATCTCGATCTCGCTCTCCAGCAGGATTTCCTTGGCCTTTTCTTCGGAGAAGTCCACACCGGCGCCGTTTTTGCACACCAGAACTTCGCCCTTGGGGGAGCGGAAACGGACATCGACCTTGGTTACATCCACATCGGCACCGGAATAGCCGATGGCACACAGGACACGGCCCCAGTTGGCGTCTGCGCCGAACATGGCAGCCTTGGTCAGAGAAGAGCAAATGATGCTCTTGGCAACAACCTTGGCGGTTGCTTCATCGGCAGCGCCGGTGAGCTTGCATTCCAACAGCTTGGTTGCACCCTCGCCGTCACCGGCGATGCAGCGGCACAGGTACATGGTGAC
>JAZNNW010000032.1:0-16156 GCA_045580485.1 Candidatus Avilachnospira sp.
TTTTCATATAAGCTCGTTCATTATAACATTTCTATAAAAAAACTGCAATAGGGAAATAGACGAAATTACCTTTATATATAATGTGTCTTTCAGCAGGAAATGCACAAGCGCTTTTGCTACAAAAAATCCCCGAAGCCATTGGCTTCGGGGATTTTTTGTGCTATTCACTTTCTTTCCACTCCGGAACGGGGTCTTTGAAGGTTTTGGGGAAGAGCTTTCTGCGGAACAGGTAGCCGGTGTACAGTGCCCACAGGACGAAGAAAATGGCAAAGGCAATGCAGGCGTTGGCAAAAGAACCGGCGGCAAAGCTCAGCAGGAACAGCAAGGGGGCGATGAACACCATGGCGGGGAAGGTGGAAAGGATGTACAGGCTGGCAGTGGGGGAGACGAGACCGGGATCGATCTCTTTCATCAAAATCATGCCGTTGGAGGCAGTGCCGGTAAGAGTACCGAAGCTCATGAGGAAGAACTCATGCTCAAAGCCCTTATAGCAGTGCTTGGCAGTGGCACGGATATAGATGTAGGTGATCATACCGCCGACCACAGTCAGAACCAGAATGGGCAGGATGTAATTGCGGATATCATTGATCTCAATGGCAGCCACACCTGCCACGATCATGAGATCGAAGGCAAAGCCGGAGATCCGGTCCATCTGATAGTTGTTGATGTGACCCCGGGTCATGACCTTGTCCTTCCGCAGGCGCTTGACCACAAACTTGATGAGGGTGGCACCGATGGCAGCCCACATGAAGTTGAAGCCCCATGCGATGGAATTGGTGAAGTCGGAGATCACAGCCAGCAGGCACATGATGCCGAAGGAGATGGCATAAGCCAGAGCCACAAAACCCATCTGGATGGAGAACTTGTCCACGGATTCGCTGTCGGGAATCTCGTCGCCGTCGGGATTGGCAGGGTTTTCCGTATTGGACATGGTGGCTTTCCGCACCTGCAAAAGCCCTTTGCGCTTAAAGTAGTTGATGTAGAACACGCCGCAGACGGAGGCCACGATAAAGCCGATGGAGGCAAGGGAAAGACCAAAGCTGCCGTTGCCTGCAAACTGGGTCGCCGGGGTGTTGGTGAAGTTGATATCCCAGGAGAGGGCGTTACCGGGACCCTGACCGTAGGCCAAAGGCAGGATCAGACCGCAGATGTAGGAAATGGGGTTCTGTCCGTTTCTGGTCAGCAGGAACAGGAGAATGGTGATACCCAGACCGGCAAAGGCCTGCAGCATATAAGTGCCGCCCTGGAGGGCTGCAAATTCAAAGATCTGTGCTTTTGTACCCTTGAGGGTGCTTTTTTCCGTTTTCAGGGTCATGGCGGCGAAGCCGATGCCCAGGCAGTGGTAGGTGACCACCTGCATGACACGGCGATCAACCAGCACAAAGTTGAAAGACTTGCAGATCAAGTTGGCGACCAGCAGCAGGGTGCCGCCGATGAGGGCCGAGGGCACAAGACACTTGCGGAAAAGAGGCACTTGCGTCCGCAGAATATTGCCGATCAGCAAAAAAATCAGCAGCAGGCCGATCTGTACAAGGGTCTGCCACACAGGACCGTAATTGGCTAAGGTAAAATCCCAACTCATTGAGGATACCTCCCTTATGTTTTTCTCGGCTTACATTATAATGTAAAACCCAACCGCTGACAACTGTTTTTTCCATTGTCAAAGGGTCACGATGATGTTATACTGTACATATAGCTGAAAAACACGATGCCTTTGAGGTGATTTTATGTATAAAATTTTGGAATTGAACCCCCAACTGCAGAGCTGTGCATGGGATATTGACCTGCGGATGGCCATGTATGAGGGCGCAAAAGACCGCCTGCTGCCGGAAGGAGGCAGTTTGAAGGACTTTGCCAACGCCCATCATTATTACGGCTTCCACCATGTCCCCGGGGGCTGGTACTATCGGGAATGGGCACCCAATGCCTACCAGCTGTACCTGACCGGCGACTTCAACAACTGGAATCTCACCAGCCATCCCCTCAAGCGAGTGGACGATGAAAGCTGGGAGATCTGGCTGGAAGGTGACGATGCGCTCTGGCAGGGCTGCGAAGTGAAGGTGGTCGTAGATGCCAACATGGAGCGGCTCCAGCGGATTCCCCTTTTCGCCAACCGGGTCATCCAGAAAAAAGGCACCACCACCTTCAATGCCGTGGTGCTGGACGATATGCAGCAGTTCCCCTGGACGGACAAGGATTTCGTCGGCGAGGAGCAGCTCTACATCTATGAAGCCCATGTGGGCATGGCCCAGGAAGAGGGCAGAGTGGGTACTTATACGGAGTTTGCCGATGAGGTCCTGCCCAGAGTGAAAAAGGCCGGCTACAATACCATTCAGCTCATGGCCATCATGGAGCATCCCTACTATGGCAGCTTCGGCTATCAGGTCTCCAGCTTCTTTGCTGCCTCCAGCTGGTTCGGCGAAGCGGAGGAGCTGAAATACTTAGTCAACAAAGCCCATGAAATGGGCATCCGTGTCCTGCTGGATGTGGTCCACTCCCATGCGGTAAAGAATACCGCCGAAGGTATCAATCTCTTTGACGGCACCACTTATCAGTTCTTCCACAGCGGCGAAAAGGGTGAGCATCCCGCCTGGGGCACCAAGTGCTTTGACTACGGCAGGACAGGCGTTCTCCATTTCCTCCTCTCCAACATTAAATATTGGATGGAAGAGTATCATTTCGACGGCTTCCGCTTTGACGGCGTCACCTCCATGCTCTATCATGACCACGGTCTGGGCACGGATTTTGGCACCAACCATTCCTATTTCTCCTATAACACCAATGTGGATGCCATCACCTACCTGCAGCTGGCCAACGAGCTCATGCGGGAAGTGAACCCCAATGCCATCTCCATTGCGGAGGATATGTCCGGTATGCCGGGTATGTGCCTGCCCATCGAAGATGGCGGTATCGGCTTTGATTACCGCCTTGCCATGGGTCTGCCGGATATGTGGATCAAGACCGTCAAGGAAAAGCAGGATCAGGACTGGGATATCGGGCAGATGTGGGGCAGTATGTGCCTGCGCAGACCCGGTGAAAAGACCATTGCCTATGTGGAGAGCCACGATCAGGCATTGGTGGGCGATAAGACCATGATCTTCCGTCTGGCAGATGCCGCCATGTACACGGATATGGACAGAGCCTGCCACAATCCCGTCATCGACCGGGCCATCGCCCTCCATAAGATGATCCGCCTGTTCACTCTGGGCGGCGGCGGTGAAGGCTATCTGAATTTCATGGGCAACGAATTCGGTCACCCCGAGTGGATCGATTTCCCCAGAGAGGGCAACGGCTGGAGCTTCCACTATTGCCGCCGTCAGTGGAGCCTGCTGGAAAACGGCTTCCTCAAGTATGAGTTCCTGGGCGCCTTCGACCGGGATATGATCTGTCTGGCGAGAAAATATGACCTGTTCTCCCAGCAGATGGCAGACCTGCGGCTGCTGAAAGAGCCGGAAAAGACCATCTGTTTTGAGCGGGCAGGGCTGCTCTTTGCATTGAACTTCCACCCGGAACAGTCCCTGACCAATGTGCTGGTGCCGGTGGGCAGACCCGGCGTCTACGAAGTGGTCCTGTGCAGCGATGACTGGTGCTACGGCGGCTGGGGACAGGTCCATCACATGGACTATCACTCCAAGGTCTTTGACGGACAGGAGTTCGTGGAGCTGTATCTTCCTGCGCGGACAGCTGTTGTCCTGCGGAGAAAATAAAAAAACTGAAATTCCTTTCGGCAAAATAACAAAAGCACAAATGTCTTTGAGGAGAGGACAAAATTCGCTCAATAAGGGTGTATTGGAAATAATGTCCGCCGGAAACGCACAAAAATGCGATTTCGGCGGACTTTTTCGCTCTGAAAGGAAGAATGCTGAGAAAACTTCTGTGAATTTTTTGCATTGCAAACAGAGAAAAAAAGAGGTAAAATTCCGTTTATGAGCATCAGATTCTCAGAATCTGAAGTGATTTAACAGGAGGAAAATAAAATGAAAAAAGTATTAGCTATCGTTTTGGCTCTGCTCATGGTTCTGTCCATGGTGGCCTGCGGCGCCGAAAAGGCTCCCGCTGAAGAAGCTGGCAACAAGGTCGTCAAGATCGGCGTCTTCGAGCCCCAGACCGGTGACAACGGCGCCGGCGGCAAGCAGGAGATCCTGGGCATGCAGTATGCCAACTATGTCCAGCCCACCGTCGAGATCGGCGGCGAGACCTATGATGTCCAGCTGGAGATCGTGGACAACCGTACCTCTGCTGAGAACGGCCCTTCCGCAGCAGCTGAACTGATCAACCGTGATGTTTCCGTCGTTCTGGGTTCCTACGGCTCCGGCGTCTCCATGGCCGGCGGTGCTGTCTTCGCTGAAGCTGGCGTTCCCGCCATCGGCGTCACCTGCACCAACCCCCAGGTCACCTCTGACTGCGATGTTTACTTCCGTGTCTGCTTCCTGGATCCCTTCCAGGGCACCGTTCTGGCAAACTATGCCTACAACGAGCTGGGCGTGACCACCGCTTACACTCTGGCTATGCTGGGTTCCGACTATGACCAGGGTCTGGTCTACTACTTCACCGAGGCCTTCAAGGCTCTGGGCGGCGAAGTTGTCAACGAAGACTTCACTGAAGGCACTGCCAACTTTGTTTCCTATGTGAACAATGCCAAGGCTGCCGGCGCAGGCGTCATCATGGCTCCTGTCTCCACCAACTATGCACAGCTCATCATCGAGGCTGCTGACGCTCAGGGCTTCGAAGGCGCTCTGCTGGGCTCCGATACCTGGGACAACAACATGGTTCTGGAATCCGCTCAGGGTAAGGCTGTCGATGTCGCTATCACCACTTTCTATCAGGAAAGCGGTTCCGACTTCGATAACGGTATCAAGGAATGGATCAACGCCAACCCCGATGCCAAGACCAACAACGGCGGCAACGACATGGTTTCTGCTGTCACCGCTATGGGTTATGATGCATACTTCACCGCTCTGGAAGCTCTGAAGGCTGCCGGCTCCACCGAGCCCGCCGCTGTTCTGGCTGCTCTGCCCGGCGTGCAGTATGAAGGCGTTTCCGGCCACATCGAGTTTGACGAGATCGGCGATGCCATCCGTGACGCTGCCTACATCAAGGCTGCCAACACCGAGACCAACAGCTGGGACTTCGTGAAGGTTCAGGGCGTCAACTAATTCTTATATAAAAGAGGATGGCGGCGTGACCGCTGCCATCCTCTTTTTTCGCTGTTTATTGGGTCGCCTCGAAAGAGCGGAAAACCGCTGGAACTACAAAATCTCCGCAAAGGTCTGCGATGACTGAGCAGCGGGGAAAGTGTGAAAGGGGCAAAAAGTCCCTTTCGCGTTCAATAAAACAGGTTTTCCGAAGCTCTTTGAGCGTACGGAAAACCGCATACAGCGGGGCAAAAAGAATTTTTGACACGCTGTTTTTTCGAGACGGCCCTTGCCCTGTGAGGGCCAAAATCCATTTAGAAAGAGGAATCTCCATGCAGCAAATGTTCCCGTATCTGCTCAACGGTATTTCCGTGGGCGGTCAGTATGCACTGATTGCCATCGGCTATACTCTGGTCTACGGCATCCTGCGTCTGATCAACTTCGCCCACGGCGATGTGTTTATGGTCGCAGGTCTGGTCATGGTCTATGCCACGGCCTCCATGCCTTTCTACATCGCTCTGCCTCTGGTCCTGGCGGCCACAGTCCTTCTGGGCTTTGTCATTGAGCGGGCGGCCTACAAGCCCCTGCGTACCGCACCCAGAATGTCTGTCATGATCTCCGCCATCGGCGTCAGCTATCTGATCCAGAACCTGTCCTTCTATATCACCGGCGGCGTTCCCCAGCCTGTGACCAACCCCATCCCCTGGATCTCCGACAGTGTTGTGGTTCTGGGCGCATCCACCAAGATGGTCACTCTGGTCACCCCCGTGCTGACCGTTCTGCTGGTGGTGGTTCTGGTGCTGCTCATCAACCACACCAAGATCGGTATGGCCATGCGTGCTGCCGCCAAGGATTTTGAAACGGCACAGCTCATGGGCATCAAGATCAACCGTGTCATTTCCATGACCTTTATCATCGGCTCCTTCCTGGCAGCCGTCGGCTCCATGCTGTATTTCACCAACTACCCCTCTGTGGCCATCACCTCCGGCGGTATGCCCGGTCTCAAGGCCTTCGTTGCTGCTGTTTTCGGCGGTATCGGCTCCATTCCCGGCGCAGTGGTGGGTGCTTTCATCATCGGTCTGTGCGAAGAGATCATCAAGGGTGTGGGCTATACCACCTTCTCCGATGCCTTCACTTTTGCACTGCTGATCGTGGTTCTGTGTGTCAAGCCCACCGGCCTGTTCGGTGAAAAGGTCACCGATAAGGTCTAAGGAGGGAAATGTCATGACTTTGAATAAGAAGAAAACCCTTTTGACTGCCGGTGTCCTGCTGGTGTTGCTGGCAGCAGCCGTGGTGCTGGATCTGACCCTGCCCACCTATCACATTGCAGTCACAGTTACGAAAAAAGCAGCCGTCTATGCCCTGGTGGCAGTTTCCATGAACCTGCTCAACGGCTTCACCGGTTTGTTCTCTCTGGGTCAGGCAGGCTTTATGCTCCTGGGCGCCTATTCCTACGGCATCCTCATGATCCCCGTTGCCAAGCGTGCCGGTGTCTACCAGTATTTTGACGGCGGTATCGTCAAGTTCTCCCTGCCGGAGCTGTTCGGCGGCGGCGACATGGGCATGATCCTGGGCGTCATCGTGGTGCTGCTCATCGGCGGCCTGCTGGCAGCCTTCATCGCCTACCTGATCGGTCTGCCGGTTCTTCGTCTGAAGTCCGACTATCTGGCCATTGCCACCCTGGGCTTTGCGGAAATTCTCCGTGCCTTCTTCCAGTGGAACGCCCTCGGCCCTCTGACCAACGGCTCCAACCTGCTGAAGAGCTATCCCACCTTCAACCGGGCAACTCCCTATGTCATCATCGCCGGTCTGATGATCGCCATTATCGTTCTGCTGATCAACTCCACCTACGGCCGTGCCTTCAAAGCCATCCGTGATGATGAAGTGGCAGCAGAGGCCATGGGTATCAATCTGGCAAAGCACAAGCGTCTGGCTTTCATCGTCAGCTCCTTCTTTGCTGGCGTGGGCGGCGGTCTTATGGCCATGTACATGGGCACCATCGCTGCTGCTCCCTTCAAGAGCACCCTCACCTATGAGATCCTGCTGATCGTGGTCATCGGCGGTATCGGCTCTGTGTCCGGTTCTGTGCTGGCTACTTTCCTGTATGTGTTCTCCTCCGAATGGCTGCTCCGTGGTCTGGACTCCGGCAAATTCCTGGGCATCAACGCCCCCGGCGTGTTCAAAAACGGCTTCCGTATGGCGGTGTTCTCCGTCATCATCATGGTCATCGTCCTGTTCTTCCGTAAGGGCATCATGGGCGATAAAGAACTGCCGGATCTGCTGAACAAGCGGGTAAAGAAAGAGAAAAAGGAGGCCGCCGACAAATGAAAAATGTTCTGAAAGTGGAAAATGTCACCATGCAGTTCGGCGGCGTCGTGGCAGTCAATAATCTGAATATGGAGATCAACGAAGGCGAGATCGTTGCCCTCATCGGCCCCAACGGCGCCGGTAAGACCACCGCCTTCAATGTCATCACCGGCGTGTACCAGCCCACCAATGGTGCTGTGTACTTTGACGGCGCAAAGGTCGTGGAAAACTATCCCCAGGGCAAGATGAAGAAGCTCTATGCCGGTGAGCATGCCGGGGATTACACCCAGAAGCTGGCCCCCACCCCCGATGTCCTCACCAAACTGGGTATGGCAAGAACCTTCCAGAATATCCGTCTGTGGAAGTCCCAGACTGTGTTCAACAATGTCCTCATTGCCAAGCACTGCCGCGCCAAGGCCGGTGTGTTCTCCGCCATTTTCCGTCTGAACAAGAAGGAAGAGGCCGAGCATCGCAAGCATGTGGAAGAACTGCTGAAGATCGTTGGTCTGTGGGATGTGAAGGACGAGCTGGCAACCAGCCTGCCTTACGGCAAGCAGCGCCGTCTGGAGATCGCCCGTGCATTGGCAACGGAGCCCACCCTGCTGCTGCTGGATGAGCCTGCTGCCGGTATGAACCCGCAGGAGACTGACGAGCTGACCGCCTTCATCGGCGAGATCCGCGAGAACTTCAAAATGACTATCCTGCTCATCGAGCACCACATGGATCTGGTCATGGATATTTCCGACCGCATTTATGTTCTGGACTTCGGTAAGCTCATCGCCGAAGGTACACCTGCAGAGATTCAGAACAACCAGCGTGTCATCGATGCTTACTTGGGGGTGGCTGAGGATGCTTAAAATTGAAAATCTCCATGTGAACTACGGCGGCATCCAGGCCCTCCGCGGCATCTCTCTGGAAGTGCCCGATGGCAAGATCGTCACTCTGATCGGCGCCAACGGCGCCGGCAAATCCACCACCCTCCGTACCATCACCGGTCTGGTGAAGGCCGCATCCGGCTCTATCAAGTGGGATGATGAGGAACTGCTGGGCAAGTCCATCGATAAGATCGTCACCACCGGTATCGCCATGAGCCCCGAAGGCCGCCGGGTGTTCCCGGATATGACCGTTCTGGAAAACCTGAAGATCGGTGCCTATCTCCGTAAGGATAAGGCAGAGATCGAGAAGGATCTGGCTTGGGTCTACGACCTGTTCCCCCGCCTGAAGGAGCGTTCCTGGCACCTGGCCGGTACCCTCTCCGGCGGTGAGCAGCAGATGCTGGCTGTGGGCCGTGCCCTCATGTCCCGTCCCAAGGTCCTGCTGCTGGATGAGCCTTCTCTGGGTCTGGCTCCTCTGGTGGTGCAGGATATCTTCTCCATCATCAAGGAGATCAACCGTCAGGGCGTCACCGTTCTGCTGATCGAGCAGAATGCCAACATGGCACTGAAGATCGCCGACCTGGCTTATGTGCTGGAAACCGGCAACATTACCCTCTCCGGTACCGGTGCAGAGCTGCTGGTCAATGAGAAGGTCAAGGAAGCCTACCTGGGCAAACATCAGAAATAAGAAAAAGCCGCCTTCGGGCGGCTTTTTGCAGCAAAAAAGCGCCTGTCCTTTTGGACAGGCGCCTTATGTATGAACTTAGATCAGGTTGACCTTGGTTTCCTTGTTGAACATATGAACAACATTGCCGCCGAAGGTGACGGAGACCTTGTCGCCGAACTTGACATTCTTCATTTCCTGGCTCAGGTCAACGGTGGGCAGAATGATGATGGCATCTCTGCCGGAGATGTTGACATGCATATGGATGGTGGAGCCCATGAGCTCAGTGACATCGACAGTAGCTTCCACAGCAGCCTTGTTGTCGGCCTCGCACAGAGCAATGTGGTCGGGACGGATACCCATGATGATCTCCTGTGCATCGACGCCGTTGGCGGCCAGAGCAGCCTGCTTGTCAGCGGGCAGGTCAATGATGGCACCGTTGATATTGACGGAGTAAACATCGCCGTTCTTTTCCAGCTTGGCATCAAAGAAGTTCATCTGGGGAGAGCCGATGAAGCCTGCGACGAACAGGTTGGCGGGATGCTCGAACACTTCCTGAGGAGTGCCGATCTGCTGGAT
This sequence comes from Candidatus Avilachnospira sp., assembly GCA_045580485.1. Lineage (GTDB taxonomy): Bacteria > Bacillota > Clostridia > Oscillospirales > Oscillospiraceae > Avoscillospira. The sequence goes on from JAZNNW010000032.1 coordinate 9,561, forward strand.
GAAACCGTCACGCATGATGACGATACGGTCGCCCAGAGTCATAGCCTCGGTCTGGTCGTGGGTAACATAGATGAAGGTGGTGTCGATCTTCTGGCGGAGCTTGATAATCTCAGCACGCATCTGGTTACGGAGCTTGGCGTCCAGGTTGGACAGAGGCTCGACCATCAGGAAGACGGCGGGATCACGGACGATAGCACGGCCAATGGCGACACGCTGACGCTGACCGCCGGACAGAGCCTTGGGCTTGCGGTTGAGGTACTGGGTGATATCCAGGATCTCAGCGGCCTCGCGGACCTTCTTGTCGATTTCAGCCTTGGGAACCTTCTTCAGCTTCAGGGAGAAGGCCATGTTATCATAAACGGTCATATGGGGGTACAGAGCGTAGTTCTGGAAGACCATGGCGATGTCGCGGTCCTTGGGGGCCACATCGTTCATTCTCTTGTCGCCGATGATCAGATCGCCTTCGGTGATCTCTTCCAGACCAGCGACCATACGCAGAGTGGTGGACTTACCGCAGCCGGAAGGACCGACCAGAACGATGAATTCCTTATCCTGGATCTCCAGATTGAACTGCTGAACGGCGACAACGCCTTCGTCAGTGATCTGCAGGTTGGCCTTTTCCTTGGTGGGATCCTCTACCTTATCCTTCTTGGCTTTCTTGTTCTTCTTCTCTTCGCCGGGGAGGTAGGGATAAACTTTCTTAACATTGTTCAGTGTAACTTTTGCCATTGGCTGCAACTATCATCGCAGTGCCTCCGCAAGCTGCGATGTCACGGAAAGGGTCAAAGCCCAAGCCGCATTACGACAGGTCTCCACACTGCCGCACCGTTAGTCAGACGGAAATGGTATCCTCCTTTTTTAACCTGCCTGCAGCATTTTGTGGAGTGCTGACAGACGGCCATAATGATAAGTTATTATATCACAGTCAAGGTTCGGATGCAACAGCAAAAATGACAAGAAATGGCACTCCAAATTGTGAAAAAGACACAGAAGGATCACTGTTTTCAAAAGGTTCTTAAAAAAGTGTTGACGAAACGATAATTTCATTGTAAATTAGAAGCATGAAAATAGCCGGAGGCAGCAAATGCCCGGCAGAAAACCGAAAAGGCTTGAAATGGAAAGGAGATCATCCTCATGGCAAAGAAAAAAGCAACTGATTTTCGTTATAACACCGGTGAGACCAAGGTGCCCTGGGCTGCCGTTGGTGAAAACTACAACCGGGAAGATGTCATGGCCGTCATCAAGTTCATGATGAAGGGCGAGGGTGCCGATTATGAAAAGGCACTGGCTGAAGTGGAAGCCAAGATCAATGCCCTGGATGCCGTCTCCGAGCCTCCTGCAAAGCTGTCTCTGGATGCGGAGGTCGCCAAGGCAGAAGCCATGTGCGATGAGTACCTGAATACCGAAGGCTCCATTTTCCTGACCAACTGCACTGCCGGTTTTGAGATCGCCACCAAGTGGGCCAATGTCCAGCCCGGCGATGAAGTCATCGTCCCCGCCATCACCTTTGCCGCCACCATGGCATATCCTCTGTCCATCGGTGCAAAGATCGTCTTTGCCGATGTGGACCCCGTCACCCTGAACATGGACCCCAAGGATGTGGCAAAGAAGATCACCTCCAAGACCAAGATGATCGTCCCCGTCCATATCGGCGGCTACCCTGTGGACATGGACCCCATTATGGAACTGGCAGCCAAGCATGATATCGTGGTTCTGGAAGATGCCGCCCACGGCTTCGGCGGTGAGTACAAGGGCAAGAAGCTGGGTACCATCGGTCACTTTGGCTCTTTCTCCTTCCATGAAGTGAAGAACATGACCTCCTTCGGCGAAGGCGGTATCATGTGCACCAATATTGAAGACTTCCGCAGCGAGGTCAAGCGTGCCCGCTTCCTGGGTGCTGACTTCTCCAAAAAGATCAAGAACTGGCTGTATGATGTCTGCGCCATTCCCGGCAAGGACGGCTCCAGCTTTGTTGCCACCAACTTCTCCACCACGGAGATCCAGGGTCTTGGTTTGCAGCTGCAGCTGAGCCGCTATGATGAGATTCTGGCTGCCCGCCGTCAGGCCGCTGCCTATCTGACCAAACGCCTGTCTGTCTGCGATGCCATCATTCCCCAGGATCTGGGCAACGATGACATTAAGCCTACCTTCCATCTGTATGCTGTGGTTCTCGATCCCGAGAAGGCTGGCGGCGATGTCCAGACCTTCAAGAAGAAGCTGGCAGAAAAGGGTGTCACCGAGATCGCTCACTTCGGTCCTCTGTATCGCTTCGAGGTTCTGAAGGACCGTGGCTATGACGAAGCAGAGATCGCCGCTTCCTGCCCTGTTACCGAGGAAGTCTTCGACCGCCGTTTCACCCATTTCCCCATCTACGGTCTGACCCAGGAGCAGCTGGACTACATGGCAGATTCCATTCTGGAGTCCATCGACGAGATGCAGAAGGGCATCTGATCTGTCTGAACCGAAAGCGGAGCAGGGAAACCTGCTCCGCAACTATGCAAAAAAAGTAAATTAAAAATTTATAAAAGGAGCAATCCCCATGAAGTTATCCCAGAAAGCCCGGGCCTGCGGACTGTCGCCCATGCGTAAGTTCCATCCCTACGCCGTGGCAGCCGAAGAAAAAGGCCGTGAGATCTACCATCTGAATATCGGACAGCCGGATATTGAAACGCCTACTGCGTTTTTTGATGCGATACGGGCATTTGACGATAAAGTCGTGGAGTATGCCCCTTCTCCCGGCGTTCCCGCGCTGGTGGAGGCTATTCGCAGCTATTACAGCAGACTGGGCGCCGACTATTCTGCCGGAGATATCCTCATCACCACCGGTGGCTCCGAGGCATTGCTGATTTTGATGCTGTGTATGCTGGATGAAGGCAGCGAGGTGCTGATCCCCGAGCCCTTCTATCCCAACTATAATACCTTTGTGAAGGCTGCCGGCGGCGAGATCCGCCCTATCCCCACCACTGTGGAGGAAGGCTACCGCTACGCCACCAGAGAAAAACTGGAGGCCGGTATCAACGAAAAGACCCGTGCCATCATGGTCACCAATCCCGGCAATCCCACCGGTACCGTCCTCACCAAAGAGGAGCTGCAGACTGTTGTGGATGTGGCCATGGAGCATGACCTGTTCATCATCGGCGATGAAGTCTACCGGGAATTTTTCTACGGCGGCGATGGCCTGGCCTGCTCTCTGGCAGAATTCCCCCAGGCCGCCCAGAATGTGGTGCTGGTGGATTCCGTGTCCAAGCGGTTTTCCGCCTGCGGTGCCAGAATCGGCTGCATCGTTTCCAAGAATAAGGAACTGATGGCAGAGGCGCTGAAATTCTGCCAATCTCGCCTTTCTGTGGCAACCTTGGATCAGTTGGCATCTGCTGCCCTGTACAGTGTGGATGAAAGCTACTTTGCTGCAGTCCGGGAGGAATACCGCCTGCGCCGGGATACGGTTCTCCGTGAACTGAAAAAGATCCCCGGTGTGACGGTCTCCCAGCCCGACGGTGCTTTCTACCTCATGGCAGCCTTGCCGGTGGAAGATGCCGATGATTTCCAGACCTGGCTGCTGACGGATTTTGAAGATCAGGGTCAGACGGTCATGTTTGCTCCCGGCGGCTCCTTCTATGCCACACCGGGAAAGGGCAAAAATGAGATTCGTATCGCCTATGTCCTGCAGCAGGAACGGCTGGTGCGAGCCATAGAACTGCTGCGGCTGGGACTGGAGCAGTATAACAAATTGTGATCGATCAAGGAGGTATCTGGATATGGCGAAACCTTTATCCGGCCAGACCAGTACTCTGAAAAAAATCAATGTGGCGCTGGTGCGAAATGCCATCCGTGTCCGTGGCACCGTCACCCGAAAGGAGCTGGCTGAGGCTACGGCTCTGAGCCAGCCCACGGTCAATGCCATCGTGGATATGCTCCGGGAGCAGGGGGAGGTCATCAGCCGTGGTGCAGCCCTGTCCAGCGGCGGCAGACGGGCGGAACTGTTTGCTCTCAACCGGGAGCATGATATGGTGGCGGCGATTCTTGCCATGTCCGACCGTATGGACTATGCCGTGACCGATGCCAACGGGCTCATCCTTTTCCGTGGCAGTGTCCCTGCCGGCGGCAGTCAGGCATATGCCGATCAGGTCAGCTGCCTGATCCAGAAGCTGCTGGAGGAGCATTCCAATATCCGTGTGGCAGGTGTCACCTTCCCCAGTGTCGTCACCCCCGACGGCGAGCTGTTTGCATCCTCCCAGATGCCCTATCTGGAGCGGGTGGATATGCTGCAGCAGTTGGAGAGCCGTCTGCCCATCCCTGTCATTGTGGAAAACGATGTGAAGCTCTACGCCTTGGGATATTATCGGGCGGAGCTGATGCGCAAGACAAAAAGCATGGTCTATCTCCATGTGGATAAGGGCCTTGGCGCCGGTGTGATTCTGAACGGCCGCTGCCATTGCGGCAGCACCAATTTCTCCGGTGAGATCAAGCACATGCCTGCAGGAAACGGCAAGACGGTGGAGGAAGTGTTGGCGCAGACCACTGATGAAAAGGAATTGGTGAAGATCCTGACCACTCAGGTCATGAGTCTGATTTGTGTATTGAATCCGCCCTATCTGGTCATGGGCGGCAGCCGAATCGATAATAGGATCATGAGGCAAGTGGAAGAGGCCTGTGCCCAACAGCTGCCTCAGAGCGTCATGCCCCAATTCCTCTTTGCGGAGGATGAAAGCCGCTATCTCTATGGCGGTATCACCAGCTTCGCCCAGGAAATGATCGATACAGACCTGCGAATCGTCAGCGGTTCGGAGGCATAAGAAAAACCGCCCGAAAGGGCGGTTTTTCTTATGCCTCTAACAGTTCTTCGTAAGACAGGTTTAGAACTTTGGAAAGGTAAACCAATTCAATATCAGTGACAAACCGTTTGCGTGCCTCAATGCGCTGAACAGCGTTCTTGTCAATATCCAGCCCGGCGATCTGCAGCATATCAGCCAGTTCACGCTGGGATTTTCCTAATTCTTTTCGCCGTTTCTCTATGGCAGCACCGCAAAGGTTATTATGACCGGTTGCTGTTTTATTGATAAACATATCGTATCTCCTTGTGACACATAGGAATACTCCAGCGGCTTTGCCGCAGAGCCAGACATCATCCGCAAAAAAGAACACCATCCAGATGGATGGTGTCTTTTATGGTGGACGATATAGGACTCGAACCTATGACCTTCCGCACGTCAAGCGGATGCTCTAGCCAGCTGAGCTAATCGTCCGGCAGCAAGATGTATTATACACAGGTCGTAGGTGAAAGTCAACTGTTTTTTTGAAAAAATCCGAAAATTATACGATAAAGTCCACGGCGCCCCGGGATTCCCGGATGGATTTGCAAAGCTGGCTCACAGCCACATGTCTCGGATCGTTCTTATAGCGCTCCAGAGCATCGAAATCTTCAAAATCCGCAATGAGACAGGCATCGTAGTTGTTGCCGTCCTTGCAGTTGACACCCACTTCCATCCGCAGGATCTCGGGGATGACGCCGTTCAGCGCCTTCAGATCCTCCAGAAACCGGTTCATGTTTTCTTCTTCGCCTGCACGGAATTTCCACATGATCACATGACGAACCATTTTTCTTCCTCCTTGTGAAAAAAGCGGCATGGGAAACCATGCCGCTTTTGAAAATCTTACTTGCTCAGTTCCTTGTGGATGGAAGCAGCGGCCTTCTTGCCGGCGCCCATGGCAAGGATGACGGTGGCAGCACCGGTGACGGCATCGCCGCCGGCATAGACATGATCACGGGTGGTCATGTTTTCCTCATTGACGATCAGACAGCCCTTCTTATTGGTGTCCAGACCAGGCGTGGTGGACCGGATCAGGGGGTTGGGGCTGGTGCCCAGGGACATGATGACGGTATCCACTTCCAGCAGGAACTCGGAACCGGGCACCTCGATGGGACGGCGGCGGCCGGAAGCATCAGGCTCGCCCAGCTCCATGCGGGTGCACTTCATGCCACACACGCGGCCATCCTCGTCAGCCAGGATCTCGACGGGGTTGCACAGGGTCTTGAACTCGATGCCCTCTTCCTTGGCGTGGTGCTGTTCTTCCAGACGGGCGGGCATTTCGGCCTCGCCGCGGCGGTAGACGATGTAGACATGATCGGCACCCAGACGCATCGCGCAGCGGGCTGCGTCCATGGCCACGTTACCGCCGCCGACCACAGCAACAGCCTTGGACTTGATGACGGGGGTATCGGCCTTTTCGTCGTAGGCCTTCATCAGGTTGGTACGGGTCAGATACTCGTTGGCGGACATAACGCCGACAAGAGATTCGCCGGGGATATTCATGAACATGGGCAGACCTGCGCCGGAGCCCACAAAGATAGCCTTAAAGCCCATCTCAAACAGCTCGTCGATGGTCAGAACACGGCCGATGACCATGTTGGTCATGACCTCAACACCCTGTGCCTCCAGCTTCTTGACCTCGTTGGCAACGATCGCCTTGGGGAGTCTGAACTCGGGGATGCCGTAGACCAGCACGCCGCCGGCGGTGTGCTGGGCCTCGAACATGGTCACCTGATAGCCCAGCTTGGCAAGGTCAGAAGCGGCAGTCATGCCGGCAGGGCCGGAGCC
>JAZNNW010000033.1:0-2834 GCA_045580485.1 Candidatus Avilachnospira sp.
ATCCATTTCGCTGTTCTGTTCGGCTTTCTCAATCAGTTCCAGATAGTCGCTGTGAACATAGCCGTTCTTTTCGGGAACGGTGATCTGATACCAGTCACCCTCAACACCGACTACCACAACTTCCTCGCCGGGACGAAGCTGATCGATGATCTCATAATTCATGCCTGCGCCGGTACGCACATTCAGACGGGAACCGTTCGTTACCACCTTTCCGGTTCCCATGCTGTCATCTTCGGTTTCCTCGGCATCGTAAGTCCATTCTTCGCCGTTGAAAGAGAAAACCACCGTGCCATCCTCATTGACGGTCACGGTGTACGGAACTTCCTCGGAAGTCTGATCTTCGGTTTTCTCAGGGGCAGTTTCCACGGTCTCTGCCTTTTCCGTGGTAGTGGTCGTTGCACTCTCATCGGAGTAGGCAAACGCCGTGGTCGAAAACACTCCCGTACACATCACAAGTGCCAGCAACATGGCACCGAATCTCTTAAATTTCATCCTGCATTTCCTCCTGTTCATTCATAGAATTGATAGTCTCAGGCTTCGGAACCATATCTGCCGCAAACATACGGAGCAGTTCGGAAAGCTGATCGGGGGTAAGGTTAGCAGCGTGAACCAACTCATGGATCTCAGAGTTTTCTTCCTCACGGTATCTGCGTTCCAGGTCTTTTACTTTGGCATCCCATTCAGCCCTTTTACGGCGGGCTTTTTCAAGGTCTGCACCAATCTTATCCAACTTGGCACCCAATAGATATTCCTCCTTAATTTCTGATTCTGCCGAAGCAGTAAAAATGCGACTGCCAGTAGCTCGACTCAATGGAAGCGTAAGAAATCGGGTTTCCGCAATGGATCATCATTCCGTTGCCTACATAGATACCGACGTGCGATGCACCGGAGGTATCATAAGTGCCTTGGAAGAAAATCAGGTCGCCCGGTTTCGCAGAGCTTCTTGGGATGATGTCGCATACACCCATCAGACCGTTGGCTGTGAGTCTGCCGACACTCCAACCGTTTCCGCAGTTATTGATAACCCACGAAACGAAACCGGAGCAGTCGAAAGAGGTAGAAGGACTACTGCCGCCCCATACATACGGGTATCCCAGGTACTTCTCAGCTTCACGAATCATATTGGCAAATCGTGTGTCCGTCAGAGCTTCGCCCGGAATGTCATAGTCGGTGTACTCACCGGTCACGGCATAGATGTCATCCCCGAAAATGTCGGGTCTGTTGCCGTTGGTCTGGAGCAGAACTGCGTATCGCTCCATTTCATCCTCGGACATACCGGAACTGCCGATCACTCGGTTCAGACCGATGTTTTCCAGTTTCACATTCAGGATATAATACTCATACTCGACTTCAACTTCGTACTCGTATTCCTCCTCATAGGTTTCGCCGGTCTCAGGGTCAGTCCATGTGGTCGTGCCGGTGCGGGTCTCTGTTCGGGTTCTGATTTCCACTTCTTCCGTCAGGGTAAGTTCATACTGCTGATCGAACAGCCTTTGCAGCGTGCTTTGAACTTCCGAACGGGTGTAGTCCTCAAATTTCACCGTCAGATATGCCGCAAGCTCATAGGGGTTGTGGTTGATTTCATCAAGGTCATAACGGTACTCGTCATATCCGCTATGGGTTCGCTCGATGTTGTTGATCTTGTTTCGCAAGGCTGCTTCCAGAGCCTTGTAGTCATTGTCTGCACCGATGATGTCCTCATCGTTGGCAGTAAAGGAAGTTCCAAGGACTACCTGCGCTCCACCCTGGAACATGGCAGTACAGGACGAGAACATACTGCAAATAATCATAAAAAGCAGTCCTCCTGCCAGAACCAGAAGAATCGCTTTGGAGTGTGTGGTACAAAACTCCGTCACTTTCTCTGTGATGTTCTTGGCTCCCTGGGCTGCTTTTCCTGTTGCCTTGCCTGCACCCTTGGATGCAGATGCCGTTGTCGAAGCGGTGTTCTTACCTGCTTTGGCGGCAGCATATTCTTTCTTGATTGCCTTTTTCTGTTGCCAACGGGAGAACGGGTTGGAACCGGCATCGGGATTGTCCTTTTTGAACTTCTCATAAAGGGCATCCACATTGGCTTTATCTGATTTCTCCACCAACTTGTCAGCCTTGGCATGGGCTTTCAGTTTGTGGCTGTAAACGGCATGATCGACGGTGTAGGCAGTGGATTCCACTGCCTTTGTCATTTCCTGTGCGGACTGAACACCGACGTTATCATCTTCGTATTCAGATACTGCCTGATGCGCTCTGGATGTGACAGACACCGCAGCACCACGGCTTGCCATGTGCTTTGCCACGGACGGCCTTTCGATTTCCGTAATGTCCGCTTTTTCAAAACGGAGCTTTGCTTTACGGGAACCGGCAGCGTCCTTTTCCAGACGGAGCTTGGTGGTTTTCTTCTTGGAAGCTAACTTATCTACCGCTTTCTCTGCTTTGTCAGCCGCCTTGTCTGCACGAGTGGCAGCTTTCTTCACATGAGAGTCGGCAAGGTCATCTTCGGTGAAACGGAGTCTGGTAGGTTTCTTAGCCATACATTACTCCTCCTTGTCAGTTACCACCTCGTTCAGCTTCGTGGTCATAATGCGGTAGAGTTCCAGATCGGTCGGAAATCTGTCGATGAACGGCAGAATGACATTGCCGTAGAACAGAAGTCCTTCACCCTCACCGGAGTTGGTTACATAGGACAGCTGATGGGGAGAAATGTTCAGACGCTTCGCAAGAATGCTTCTGTCCTCACTTGCCTGATTCAGCATATAGATGAAGTCAGAGTTTTCGAGGATGTTTGCAATCTCAGGGGAGCGAAGCAGGTCTTTGACATTCTGCGTGATGCCGGTCGGCAG